>CAYZJE010000185.1:0-2494 GCA_964478485.1 uncultured Syntrophobacter sp.
CTGGCGCTCTTGGCGGTCGAGCCGAAGTTTTTTCGGCGAAATCTCATCGTGTCCATCCTCGGCGCCGGAGCTTTGTCGTTGTTGGCAAATTCGTTTTGGCTCATCGCTGCCATCGCGCACCGCGGCGACGACGTTTCACAAGCCATCGTCGAGCAATTGCCGCTGTTCGCCAGCTCCGAGCCATTTACCTTTCTCATCGACTATCTCGGCGCCAAGGGTTACTGGACGTTTCGCCCAAGCTTTCTTGAAAAAGGACTGCGCATCGCTCTGCTGATTCTTGGCGTGCTCGGCACGCGCAGACTGATTCGTAGCGATCAGCGTCCTCTCGGTATCATGCTCGCCTGTGGCCTAACCGGTTTGTTCCTGCTCGCCTACTTCGGCGCGTTCATCCCGGCACTCAAAGCATGGCAACCGCTCCGATTCAAAATTCCTTACGATCTATTTCTAGTCATCGGCGCCGCTTATGCGATCAGTCGCCAGCTCCAAAGCGGCGATGTGACCAGGCCGTGGCTCACTCCCCTGCTCCTTAGCGGCGCCGCGCTGACTTTCGCGATCAATCTGGGACAAAGCGAATCCACGGGTAAACTGCAACTACGCAGTCAGTTGCGTCCTGAAATCGCCCGTATCGTTGAATGGATCGAACGGGAGGCGCCGCCGGAGGGACGGATTTTGTTCGAAGAGTCAGGCGATGAAACCGGCTTCGTCTACGCTGGCATGTACCTTTCCTCGTTTCTGCCGCACTTGACCGGCCGGCAGATCATCGGCGGGCCGATTAATTTATATAACGACCGCCACCATTTTGCCGAATTTCATTCCGGCAAACTATTCAAACGCGACATCGGCGCTCTCTCGGACACCGAGTTGCGAAATTATCTGAGTCTCTACAATATCGGCGCCATCGCCACGTTTCATCCCGCCTCGCTCAAACGCTTCCAGTCGCTCCCCGGCTTGGTCACGCTCGATCAACGCATCGGCCCGGTGCATTTAATGAAAGTCAACCAAGCTCTAAACTGGTTTGTCCAAGGCCAAGGCAAAGTAAAGGCGCGACTCAACCGCCTCGAACTTACGGAACTGACAGGCAATCCGGTTATTTTAAAATATCATTGGATCGCCGGGCTTCAAAGCGAGCCGGCGGCGCGGATCGAACCGGTAAAATTAGCCGACGATCCGATTCCGTTCATCAAGATCATCGATCCGCCGCCCGCGTTGATCCTGCGATTGGGTTCATGAGCCTAAATCCTCGACTGTTAAACTTTGGCCGTGCCGGGTTAGCCGTCGGGGATTAAGCGCAACGAGCCTAGCGCGGCACAGCCGCAACCGAAACTCGGTATATTTCCCGCAAAGACTCCGCCAAAGGACGGATCAGCCCCAAATTGCTTGGCTGAGCCAAGGCCGCAAAGGTCGGAACAAATGAAGAAGATGGTTTGTAAAATTATCTACCTTTCGATTCCGAACTTGGCGTCCTTTGCGCCTTGGCGGGAGTAATTCCCCGTTTTTGAGGTTAGGAGTGGCCGGATAATTTGCGCGTGCCGCGCAAACTGTTACGGATTGCAATACACGCTTTTCCCCAGACGGCGCTGGGAAAAAGAGGTTCGCCTCCGGCGAACAGCCGCAACCGAAAGCCGGATTATCTCTCGCAAAGGCGCAAAGGTGACGGGCGATGCCCGTCATCCCGAGGGGACACGAGGGATCTGAGAAAGATTTCTCCCAAGGGTCGAAATGACAACGATTCCGAACTTGGCGTCTTTGCGCCTTTGCGAGAGGCATATCCGAATCCGAGGATGTTCGACTCCCGGAAATTTTGCGCAGTCTCCACGTTATGACAAACATGTTGGTCTTAGTTTTCGGATAGCAATGCAGAGGCGGGGTTTACATAGAATCAAGCGGGCGAAAATCGCCGCCAAACTTGATTTCCCAAGTGGCGTCCAATATCGTGAAAAACAGTTAACGGGGGTAACGAGCGGATGATCATTGAATACAAAGGCAAGAAGCCGAACATTTCACCCACGGCTTTTATCGCGCCCACCGCGGTGATCATCGGCGATGTCACCATTGGTGACGAAGCGAGCATTTGGTGGGGCGCCGTGCTCAGATCGGATCAAAATGGCAATCCCATCGTCATCGGCGCGCGCACCAGCGTGCAAGATAACTGCGTGATCCACTCCGGCGAAGCGCCGACGATCATCGAAGAAGATTGCACCATCGGCCATGGCGCGATCATGGAAGGCCCGCTGATCAGACGCGGCGCGGTCATCGGCATGAACGTGGTTCTTTTGGAAAACGTCGAGATCGGCGAGGAGGCGCTGATCGCCGCCGGCAGCGTGGTGGTGCCGCACACGAAAATACCGCCGAGAGTTCTCGCCGCCGGCGCGCCGGCCAAAGTCAAAAAAGAACTCGCCGGCGAGGCGTTGCACTGGATCAAGATGGGCTCGTCGACCTACGTGAATCTGGGCAAAAGCTACATGGGCGGCGACTACAAAGTGATCGGTTAGTT
>CAYZJE010000186.1:0-10484 GCA_964478485.1 uncultured Syntrophobacter sp.
CTACGGTTCGCGCCGCGGCAACCACGAGATCATGATGCGCGGCACTTTCGCGAATTCCCGTATCAGGAACCTGATGGTCCCCGCGGTCGAAGGCGGCGTGACCTGTTACCAGCCGGACGGCGAGAGGATGCCGATCTACGACGCGGCGATGAAATACATCGCGGCGGGCGTTCCGCTCATCGTCATCGCCGGTAAAGAGTACGGCACCGGTTCTTCGCGCGACTGGGCCGCCAAGGGCACGAGCCTGCTCGGCATCAAGACCGTGATCGCCGAGAGCTTTGAGCGTATCCACCGCAGCAACTTGATCGGCATGGGTATCGTGCCGTTGGTTTTCAAGCCGGGAGAAAATTTAACGACGCATAACCTCACGGGATTTGAAAAGTTCGATGTGTTGGGCATTGGCCCGGATTTGAAACTGCGCCAGGAATTGACGGTCAAAGCCACGGCGGACGACGGCAAGACCACCGAGTTCAAAGTGATCTGCCGCATCGATACGCCGGCGGAGCTGGACTATTATCGACATGGCGGCATTTTGGAGTTTGTGCTGCGGCAGCTGCTGGCGAATTAGTTAGGCGTCTCGCGTCTAGGGTCTCGGGTTTTCGGAATTCGAACTCCAGACGCTAGACCCTAGACGCGAGACTCTAGACCCTAACCCCCAGACGATTACTTTTATGAACCGACGCGACGCGCTGGCGACCTTGGGGAAAACCTCGCTAGCGTTTTTTTCTGGCAACTCAGTTTTTCGCGGCGCTGGATTCGCCGCTGAAGGGACGGCCATGAGCACACCGGCGTATATCGGCAAATTTACCGCCAACAATCCCGGCATCATGACGTTGCAAGGGACCAACCAGTATATCGTCGGCAAAGACGGCGGCTTGGTCATCGACGTCGCGCTGAGCGCCGATTCGAATATGGACGGCATCATCGAACAAGCCGAGGCGATGGGCGTCAAGAAAATTGAAAAAATTCTGCTCACGCATATTCACAGCGATCACACCGGCGGCGCGTTAGCGCTGCGCAAACGGTGCGGCGCGAAACTCGGCATTCACCGATCGCGCAAAGGCTACCTAGGTGGCGAAGACTTTCAATACGACGACAACGACCGGATCGATTTCGGCGGCGGCGAGCTCAATGTTTTGCACACGCCGGGACACGAGTCGGGCCACTGTTGCTTTTACGAAGGCGGCGATAAAGTTTTGTTCAGCGGCGATAATATTCTTGGCTTCGGCACCGCGGTGATCCATCCACCCGACGGCAATATGACCGATTATATGAGAACGTTGGAGCGGCTGCTTGGTTTCGAAATGAGTTTGATTCTCCCCGGCCATGGTCCGCTCATCGGCAAACCCGAGGCGAAGATCCGCGAATATATCAAGCATCGGCTCGAACGCGAGCAGCAGGTGATGGCCGCGCTGCGCAATGGCCGCAACACCATCGGCGATATCACGGAAGCGATTTACGTCGACGTATCGGCGTCGCTCAAGCGGGTGGCGGAGTTCTCCGTGCAGGCGCATTTGGAAAAATTGCTGCGCGACGGCAAGGTCAAGCAGGAAGGCGGGCGCTACCTTTTATTCTAAGTTAACCCCGCCGTTTGAGGCGGGATCATCCGCTTACTTCTCCATGATGATGACGGAGTAGCCGGCTTGGCTAACCTGGCGCGCTTGCTCTTCGGCGGCGCCGCGGTTGGAAAAAGTTCCCAGATGAACTCGATAGTAGATCGCGTCTTTTGCCTGCAACGGAGTTATCGTCACGTCGGCAAAAGATTTGGCGATGCGCTCGCGCAGCTGCTGAGCGTTTTCCAGTTGCGCGAAGGAGCCCAGTTGCAAAGTATAATCGAGCGACGGGCGAATCGTTAGGAGGCGCGCCGGGCTGGTGATGACGTCGATGCGAACCAACGCCGTGCCCGGCCCAACCATGTTGATCGATTGCGCCGCGGCGTAAGAGAGATCGATGATGCGATTCTTGGCGAATGGGCCGCGGTCGTTGACCAGCACTTCGGCGGAGTTGCCGTTGTCGAGATTGGTCACCATGACCTTGGTGCCGAGGGGCAGGGTTTGATGCGCCGCGGTGAAGTCGTGCTGATTGTAAATTTCGCCACTGGCGGTGGCTTTGCCGTGAAAGCCGGGACCGTACCAAGACGCGATGCCGGTTTGACTGACGCTGCTTTGCGGTATTGATGGTAGCGCCACCTTCGACGCCGGCACGGCGCAGCCGCTTACATAGAGCAGCGTCGCGGCAAGAATAGAGCTGGGTGAGGCTCTAAGGCGAGAGTTCTTACCCTCGATGTGCCACTTTGATCGTCGGTTCATTGCGCCCGAGTATAGCTAAAAGCGGCTTGAGAAAAAAGCATGCAACAGCGACGCGCACTCGGGGAGATTTCAGGCTGATGCCTCTGACGGCAGTTATTAGGCGCACACGGGCCGTTTACCCAAGCGGATGTTTGTGTTAGCTTGCCAGCAACTTAAAAGGAGTGTTTGAAGCATGTCTGGCCATTCGAAGTGGAGCACGATTAAGCATAAAAAAGCCGCCAAGGATGCTAAGCGGGGCAAGATCTTCACCAAGATGATCAAGGAAATCACCGTCGCGGCGCGCATGGGCGGCGGCGATATCAACGCCAACCCGCGGCTGCGCACGGCGGTATTGACCGCGCGCGGCAACAGCATGCCGACCGAAAACATCGACCGGGCGATTAAAAAAGGCACCGGCGAGCTCGAAGGGGTCACCTACGAAGAAATTCAATACGAAGGCTACGGCCCGGGTGGCGCGGCGATCATCGCGCAGGTTTTGACCGACAACAAGAATCGCACGGTTTCCGAGATTCGCCGGCTGTTCATCAAGCACGGCGGCAACATGGGAGAGACCGGCTGCGTCGCTTGGATGTTCGAAAAGAAGGGACTGATCACCGTCGAAAAATCGCAGGCCGACGAAGATCGCTTGATGAGTATCGTGCTCGACGCGGGAGCTGAGGATATCCGCGATGAAGGTGAAATATTCGAGATCGTCACGCAACCGGAAGACTTTGCCACGGTCAAAGAACGTTTGGACCAGGAAAAGATCGCCGTCGCCAGCGCGCAGGTTACGCTCTTGCCGAAAAATACGGTCGATATCGACGCCAAACATGTCCAGCAGATTCTCAAGCTTAGCGAAGAGTTGGAGGATCATGACGACGTGCAGAGCGTGTCCGCCAATTTCAACATCTCGGACGAATTGATGGACAAGGTGCATTAGCCACCGTGGCCGAGCAGAGTAAAGAAGCGCAGCCGCGAGTTATTCTAGGCATCGATCCCGGCACCGTGGTGACCGGCTGGGGCGTTGTGCAGGCGATCAGTAGCACGCTGCGCCATGTCGGGCATGGCACCGTCAACGCTTCGCCGGCGGAACCGCAGGCGGCGCGACTGAGCCGCATCTACCGTGCGCTCAGCAAGGTTCTGCTTGAATTCCGCCCGGACGGCGTCAGTTTGGAAAGAGTTTTCTTCGCGCAAAACGTCCAGAGCGCTTTAAAATTGGGCCAAGCCCGCGGCGTGGCGCTGCTGGCGGCGGCCGAGTATGGCGTCGAGGTTCATGAATACTCGGCGGTGGAAATAAAATCGGCGGTGGTCGGCTACGGCCATGCGACCAAACAGCAAGTGCAGATGATGATCGGCTCACTGTTACGGGTGGCGGACCGGGTGCCGGTGGATGCGGCGGATGCGCTGGCGGCGGCGATCTGTCATCTCAACCGTCAAACGTTTCAAAGCCGCGTGGCCGACGCTCTGGCGAAAAAACCGACGCCGCTGCGCCCCCGCGGAACGAGCGCGCGGTAGAGCTGGAGCCGAAGAAGATTGGCCGCACCCTTCGACGGGCTCAGGGCGATCGGAATGCAAAGGGCGCAAAACAAGAGACTCGGATTCGGATTATTTCTCGCAAAGGCGCCAAGGCGCAAAGGGTTTAAGATCAATTTTTTTTCCGAAACTTTGCGTCTTTGCGCCTTGGCGGGAGTAATTCCTTCTTTAAACTAAAGTACCAAACCGTGCGGCAACCGTTAATCACTGATTGTGATCGCGCAAATTAGCGGCAAGCTCGCGCAAAAGCAGCCCGGCGAAGTCGTCATCGACGTCGGCGGCGTCGGCTATCAGGTGTTTATTCCGCTCAATGTTTTTTATCGCTTGCCGGACATTGGCGCGCCGATGAGCTTGCAGATTCACACCCATGTGCGCGAAGATGCACTGCAGTTATTCGGCTTTCACGATCTCGCCGAGAAGCAGGTGTTTCTACTGCTCACCGGCGTGTCCGGCATCGGCCCCAAGCTGGCGCTCAATATTTTGTCCGGTATAGCGGCCGAAGATTTGGCACGGGCGCTCAGAAACGGCGATCAAGTGCGTCTGGTGGCGATACCGGGAGTCGGCAAGAAGCTCGCCGAGCGCATGATCGTCGAGTTGAAGGATAAATTCGCCACGTTGACGCCGGCGAGCATCGATAGCACGGCCAAGCCCGAGGCGTCGTCGCAAATGATGCAAGACGCGGTTTCCGCCTTGATCAATCTAGGATATAAAAAACCGGAGATCGAAAAGATGGTCCGGGAAGTTCTCAAGAACGGCGAGCTCACGCTGGAAGAAGTTTTGCGCGAGACTTTGCGGCACATGGGGCATTAGGAGGTCTCACCGCAGAGGGCACAGAGATCACAGAGTATCGGAAGATTGGCCGCAAAGAACGCAAAGAGCACAAAAAAATCCAAAGAGGAATTCCGAACGTAGGGGCGGGTTTCAAACCCGCCCTCTTAGCTGATGATGTTGAACGGTCACCCAACCGACGAAGATAGCCGATTCGAACTGAGTTTGCGGCCGCGCGGATTCGACGAATACGTCGGCCAAGACCAAGTCAAAGAAAATCTCAAAGTCGCCATCGCGGCGGCGCGGGCGCGCGGCGACGTGCTCGATCACATTCTTTTCCACGGCCCGCCGGGGTTGGGCAAAACCTCCATCGCCTACATCATCGCGCGCGAAATGGGCGTCAATATTAAAGCTACTTCGGGGCCGATCATCGAGCGCGCGGGCGATCTGGCCGCGCTGCTGACCAATCTCGACGACGGCGACGTGCTGTTCATCGACGAGATCCATCGCCTCAACCACGTGGTCGAAGAAGTGCTCTATCCGGCGATGGAGGACTATGAGATCGACATCATGGTCGGCCAAGGACCGGCGGCGAAATCGATCAAGCTGCCGCTGAAACGATTTACCCTGATCGGCGCGACCACGCGCTCGGGCTTGCTGACTTCGCCGCTGCGCGACCGCTTCGGCCAGAGTTTCCGCTTGGATTTTTACGATCCGATATCGTTGGCGCGGATTCTCAAACGTTCGGCGGCGATACTCGGTGTCAAGGAAGACCAAGACGGCATCGCCGAGATCGCGGCACGCTCGCGCGGCACGCCGCGCATCGCTAACCGGCTGCTGCGCCGGGTGCGCGATTACGCCCAAGTGAAAGGCAACGGCATGATTACCAAGGCGGTGACCGAAGAAGCGCTCAAGATGCTGGAGGTCGATCGCGTGGGCCTGGACAAGATGGATACCATGTTGCTGCTCACGCTGATCGATAAGTTCGCCGGCGGTCCGGTGGGCGTCGAGACTTTAGCCGCGGCCATCGGCGAAGAGAAAGACACCATTGAGGATGTTTACGAGCCGTTTCTGATTCAGGCCGGCTTCATTCAGCGCACGCCGCGCGGACGCATGGCGACGAACTTGGCTTACGATCATTTCGGCCGAAAGCAAAGAGGCGCCGTGATCGATCAGGCGAAGAAGCAGTCGAGCTTGTTTTAATCGTCGAGTTCATCAAGATTCAATGACGTGGCGAGATGGCTTATGGCAGGATTGGGCAAGACGTTAATTTATTTTGGTCTGCTGCTAGTCGTGGTCGGACTGATACTTTCGTTCGCGGGTAAGTTGCCTTGGCTCGGCCATTTGCCGGGCGATATTTCGATCGAGCGCGAACGCTTCTCTTTTTACTTTCCGCTCGCCACTGGCATCCTGATCAGCGTGGTTCTCTCGCTTGTCCTTTATTTTTTTAGAAGGTAGACTTTTTCAGTTTTCGACCGCTTAATTCTAGGTTAACCCCGCCCCTTGAGGCGGGAACAATTAATTGGGGTTTCCAAAGGGGGCGAGCATCCCCTTTGGTCAAGTGCGGGGATAAATCCCCACACTTGAAGCGGATTTGTTTAATAGATGGGCCGAGCCGATGGAAACAGCGAACACCGCGAATACCGTCGAGAAAATCCACAAATTCGAAGAAGCCAAGCGGCGCAAACGCGAGGGGATCGTGATCCTCGTGAGCGTCGTGATGTTGGCGGCGCTGATCTTCTTCGAAGTTCAGTTGCCGGACGTCTCGCCGGAATATCCGCTGGGCAGCAATATCTTTTTTTTCCTGCTGATCAACGTCAACATCATCCTGCTCGGCTTGCTGATCTTCCTGGTCGTGCGCAATCTGGTCAAGCTGATCTTCGAGCGCAAACGGCGCATTCTCGGATCAGGCTTGCAGATGCGCTTGGTGCTCGCGTTCGTGGCGCTGTCGCTGGTGCCGAGCGTGCTGTTGTTCGTCATCGCCGGCGGCCTGCTGACGCGCTCCTTCGACCGCTGGTTCGACGCGAAAGTGGAAAGCGCGCTGCAGGGCTCCTTAGAGATCGGCCAGACCTACTATCAGAATTCGGCCAACAACGCGATCTTTTATGCGCGCCAGCTCAGCCGGTCGATTAGCCGCGAAGGGCTGTTCGATGCCCGGCATGCCGCCCAATTGAAAACCTTCTTGGAAAGCAAGCAGCAGGAATACAATCTCGGCACGGTCGCGCTGTTCTTGCCCAGCGGCGAGTCTTTCGTGGTGGCGTTTAACGAGCAGGTGCCGACCGGTGTGACGGTGAAGCCGGCCGAAGAATTCTTGACTCGGGCGCTGCGCGGCCTGGAAGTCACCAGCACTCAAGCTTTCGGCGACGCCGACGTGATTCGCGGCGGCGCGCCGGTTTACGCCAACGATAAGCGCATCGTCGGCGTGGTGGTGGTCGATTACTTCGTGCCGCGAAGCATTAGCAAGCGTGCGTCGCAGATCTCGCAATCCTACGAAGGTTACAAGCATCTGACCTATCTCAAGGCGCCGGTCAAGAACAGTTACATCCTGACGCTGTTCCTGATCACCCTGGTGCTGATCTTGACGGCGACCTGGTGCGGCATCTATTTGTCACGAGGAATCATCGTGCCCATCCAGAAGCTCGCCGAGGGCACTCGCGAAGTCGCCCAAGGCAATTGGGATTACCAGATCGAGGCCGGCGGTGACGATGAGATCGGCGTGTTAATGGATTCCTTCAACCATATGACCGGCGATTTGAAACGGATCAAGCTCGAGCTCGAACGGCGCCGCAAGGCAGTTGAAATGTTACTCGCCAATATCGCCGCGGGCGTCGTGTCGGTGGACCCCGAGGGCAAAATCACCACTTGGAACAAGGCCACGGAAAAAATGTTGGGAGTCAGAGCGGAAAACGCTTTGGGCAAGCCTTACCAAGAGATATTTCGCGCCGAGCCGCTTCGGGCGATCCGCGAGATCGTCGACAGCGTCAAAGGTCAGCACAGCATCGAGCGAGAGATCAAAATTTCCTTGCCGCAACAACTGCTGACGGCGCTGGTGAGCGCGGCGGCGCTCAGCGACGACGATGGCTCGAGCCTCGGCATCATGATTTTCCTCGAGGACATTACCCAGATTCAACAGGTGCAGCGCATGGAAGCGTGGCGCGAGGTGGCCCGGCGCATCGCTCATGAGATCAAAAATCCCCTGACCCCGATCCAGCTGTCCGCCGAGCGCTTGCGCAAGCGCTATGCCGGCATGCTGCAAGCCGATGGCGCGATACTCGATAAATGCACGACGACGATCATTCAGCAGGTGGACGCGCTGAAAAATTTGGTCAACGAGTTCTCTCAGTTTGCCCGCCTGCCGTCGGCGCAACTGATTGCCAACGATCTCAACGAGGTGGTGAACGAAGCGCTGTTTCTCTTCAAAGAAGGCCACAACGGCATCGATTTTCAATTTCGCGGCGGCGCGATTCCTCAAGTCGAGCTCGATCGGGAGCAGATGAAACGCGTGCTGATTAATCTTTTGGACAACGCGGTGGCGGCGGTGGATGACCAGGGCGAGATCAGACTGGCGACCAGCTACGACGCCGGCCGGGGTATCGTCACCCTGGAGGTCGCCGACAACGGCAGTGGCTTGGCGCCCGAGCTGCGCGCGAAAATTTTTGAGCCCTATTTTTCGACCAAACAGAACGGCACGGGGCTGGGACTGACGATCGTCAGCCAGATCATCGAAGACCATCGCGGCTACATTCGCGCTCTGCCCAACGAGCCGCGCGGCAGCCGCTTTACCATCGAGCTGCCGGCCGCGGACGATATTGGCGCGGTTGATTTGGCGAAAAAGATGCTACACTCGTGAACGAGTCATTGGTTGTCGACCACGCTGAGCCTAGCGCGGCAGAGCCGCATCCAAAGAAAAGATTCGGCATCGGGTAATTAACCGCAAAGGACTTAGCGCGGCACAGCCGCAACCCAAGATTCGGAACCGGAGGATTAAACCGCACCCTTCGACGCAGCTCAGGGCGATCGGAAGAAGGGACCGTTCATGGTGAGCCAGTCGAACCAAAAGTGCGCAAAGAGCGCAAAATAAAAAGATGTCGGATTATCTCTCGCAAAGGCGCTAAGGCGCAAAGGTTTTAAGAAAAAATATCTTTTCCTAACTTAGCGTCTTTGCGCCTTTGCGGGAGGAACGTCCGAAAATGTGTTACACTGGTAAGCGGGGTTAGGAGGAGTGGTGCAAGAAGTTTTACTGCAAAAGACCATCCTAGTGGTTGACGATGAGGACGATGTAAGGGAATCGGTGCGCGAGGTGTTGAGCGATGAAGGCTATCGGGTGGTCGATACCGCGGATGGCGCTCGCGTGCTCGAAATGATCAGGGATGAAAAGCCGGAACTGGTGCTGCTCGATATCTGGATGCCGCAGGTGGACGGCATCGGTTTGCTCAAGGAGATCAAGAGCCAGGAACCTGATATCAACGTCGTCATGGTCTCCGGCCACGGCAATATACACACCGCGGTGACGGCGACGAAATACGGCGCTTTCGACTTCATTGAAAAGCCGGTTTCGTTGGATGGACTCTTGACCACGGTGCAGCGGGCGCTGGGCGAATTGCCGGTGCCGAGCGAAGCGCTGTCGACTGGCAATGCCACGCGCAAAGCGAAAGCCGTAAGGCCGGCAGTCTCCGCAACCAGGGATAAGGCTGCGGTTCACATGATTAAGCAGAAGACCTTGCAGAAGAGCGTCGTGCTCTCCGGGCAAGGCCTTCATTCGGGGGTGAAGACCGGCCTAATCTTGCATCCGCTGCCGCCCAATAGCGGCATTCAATTCACCGGGATTTCCGCCGATGTCACCGTGCCGGCCCATTTGGACTTTGTCGGCTCCACGGGCTACGCGACTTCACTGCGCTCCAAGGGATTCGCGGTCGGCACGGTGGAACATCTGCTCGCGGTGCTGCACAGCTATGGCATCACCAATCTGCTGGTCAAGGTGCAGGGTGAGGTGCCGATCATGGATGGTTCGGCGCTCGATTTCTGCCAGGCGATCGAGGAAGCGGGCATCGCGGAAGAAAATGCCGAGCTGGCCAAAATCGTGATCGATAAACTCTACCAATTCGACGCCAAGGGCGGCGAGTCAATCCGCATCGAACCGGCCGAAGAGTTCTCGGTGCACTACATCATGCGTTATCCCGCCCCGGTCGGCGAACAAGAATACCTTTATCTTCACAAAGGCGCGGCATCCTTCAAGAGCGAAATTGCGCCGGCGCGGACGTTCGGTTTCTTGCGTGACATCGCCAAGCTGCAAAATATGGGACTAGCCAACGGCGGCCGTTTGAGCAATTTCATCCTCATCGACGATGAAAAAATCGTCAATACTGAACTGCGCTTCGCTGACGAGTTGGCGCGCCATAAAATTCTCGACATACTCGGCGATTTTTATTTACTCGGACGGCCGCTGCGCGGCGCGATCACCGCGCGCATGACCGGCCACTCGGATAATATCGCGCTACTGCGGCAAATCCGCGAGGGGATGAATCTTTAGCGCGGCTGCGCCGCAATCGAAGATTCGGAACCGGAGCAATTAACCGCACCCTTCGACAAGCTCAGGGCGATCGGAAGAAGGGACCGTTCATGGTGAGCCTGTCGAACCAAAAGGACGCAAAAAAATTCGAACCGTAGGGGCGGGTTTGAAACCCGCCCTCCGACATTCCGAGATCATGGTGAGTTTGTCGAATCTCAGACGAGCCATATTTCGAACAACACGTTGCCCATGGAATTCGACTCTAGCTACCAGAGATTGTTCACCGTCAACGAAGCTAACGCGCTGCTGCCGACGGTGCGGCCGCTGGTGGAACAGATTCTCGATAACATTCGCCGCTTGAAATTCACCAGCGAGACCGTAATCCG
>CAYZJE010000187.1:0-11007 GCA_964478485.1 uncultured Syntrophobacter sp.
ATCGGTTGGGGCGAGGGCGAAACTTTCATCGCCTCGGACATCCCGGCGTTATTGGATCACACCCGCAAAGTGACGTTTCTCGAAGACGGTGAGATCGCCGAAGTGACCCTCAGTTCCTATCGATTGCTCGACGGCAAAGGCAAAACCCTTCGCCGGCCGGTCAAGGAAATTACTTGGGACGCGGTGGCGGCGCAGAAGGGCGGCTATGCGCACTTCATGCTGAAAGAGATCCACGATCAGCCGCGCGCCCTGGCCGACACCTTTCGCGGCCGCATTGCGCTCAAAGAGGGCCTCGTTTCGCTAGAGGACATCAAGCTCAAAGCCAGCGAGGTCAAACAGATAGAGAGGATTCATTTAGTCGCTTGCGGCACCGCTTGGCACGCTTGTCTGGTCGGCAAGTTTTTGCTCGAAGAAATCGCCGGTATTCCCGCCGAGGCCGATTACGGTTCGGAGTTTCGTTACCGCTCGCCGCTGATGGATCCCAAGTCGATTTTACTGATGGTCAGTCAGTCCGGCGAGACCGCCGATACGCTGGCGGCAATCGATATCGCGTTGGCGAAAAAAGCCAAGATCCTGTCGATCTGCAACGTCATCGATTCGTCGATCCCGCGTAAATCCCATGGCGTGCTCTACACCCATGCCGGGCCTGAAATCAGCGTAGCCAGCACCAAGGCTTTCACTACACAAATAACCGCACTGTATTTATTAGCGGTGGCGCTGGGGCGGCTCAACGGCAAACTCAAAGCCGCCGATGCGCGCAAACTGCTGCGCGACTTGATGCACCTGCCGAGTTGGGTTGAAAAAGCGCTGGAGATCGAAAGCCAAGTCAAAGAGCTCGCCCGCGAGTTCATGCACAGCCGGGATTTTCTCTATCTCGGCCGCGGCATCAACTATCCGATCGCACTGGAAGGCGCGCTCAAGCTCAAGGAAATTTCCTACATTCACGCCGAAGGCTATCCCGCCGGCGAAATGAAGCATGGTCCGATCGCGCTGATCGATGAAACCATGCCGGTGGTGGTGCTGGCGCCGCGGGATCGTTATTTTCAGAAAACCGTGAGCAATTTGAAAGAAGTCGACGCGCGCGGCGGCAAAGTGATCGTGCTCACCGACGACGCCAAGGCGGCCAGCGAGCTCAACGCACACCGGGTCTTAACGCTGCCGAAGGCTTCGCACTATCTTACGCCCATCGTGATGACGATCCCGCTCCAGCTGCTGGCTTACTACATCGCGGTGCATCGCGGCACCGATGTCGACCAGCCGCGCAATCTGGCCAAGAGCGTCACGGTCGAGTGATGTCCCTCAGCGAACGAGGGTCAGCGCGACTCAAGCGCACGCTTATCTCTCTACGCCATCGAAACTTCCGCCTGTTATTCTGGGGCACCAGCCTCTCCCACGTGGGTGACTTCGTCCAAGCCATGGCGCAGAGCTGGTTGGTTTGGACCATGACGCAGTCGCCGTTGCTGCTCGGTGTGATCGGCTTCTGCCAAGCCGTGCCGCGGCTGCTTTTGGGCGCGGTGGGCGGCGCCATCGTCGATCGGCTGGAACGGCGCCGCTTGCTGGTGGCGACCCAATTCCTCGCCATGGCCCAAGCGTTTTGTTTCTGGGCGCTGGTTTATTTCGAGCTGATCCAATTCTGGCATATTACGGTCTTGGTGTTGTTCTTAGGCACGGTGAACACGCTCAATCAGACCGCGCGCCATTCGTTGATTAATAATCTCGTCCCGCGCGAAGATTTGATGAACGCCATCGCGCTCAATTCATCCTTAGCCAACTTCGCCAAGATCGTCGGTCCGTCTCTCGGCGGCGTGCTGATCAGTGTTATTGGAATTGCCGGCTGCCTATTCGTCAACGCGATCAGTTTTGTCGCGATCATCGCCACGCTCTTGGTCATGGAGTTTCCATCGATCAAAGGCCGAATGAATGTCGAGACGCCTTTTTGGCAGGAAGTCAGCGAAGGCTATCATTATCTGCGCGGCGAGCGTCGCTTGTGGTCGATCATCTTGCTGACTTACGGCGTCGCCCTGGTGGGCACGCCTTACTCGCGCTTTTTGCCGGTCATCGCCACCGACGTTTTACATGCCGGGCCGACGACCTTCGGTTTGCTCCTAGCTTCCCCGGGTATTGGCGCGGTGATCTCCGGTTTGAGCATCGCCTCGTTAGGGACGCTCAGACGGCGCACCAACTTCGTCGCCATGAGCGTCTACGGCTTCTCCTTCGCCCTGATCATGTTCTCATTTTCCCGTTCCCTGCCGCTCTCCATGTTGTTTTTGGTTCTCGTCGGCGCCAGCAATATCGCCTTTCGCGCGGTGGCCAACTCCATCGTCCAGATGGAAACGCCGCCCGAATTGCTCGGCCGCATGTTGAGCCTATTCTTCATGGATAAAGGCTTGTGGTCGTTCGGCACGCTATTCATCGGCGCCATTGCCCACGCCATCGGCACGCCGCGCGCGATCACGATCTCGGGTGTCGCGTGTGCCTTGGCGGCGTCCTTGATGCTCTACCAGCAACGCCAAACACGAGAAGTTCAACCGCCGGAAAATTTAAAGCACCACGTCGCGCAGTAGTTTGGCGGCGGCTTCCGGCGCGACGCCATTGATGTTTGACCCGGTGCCAAGCTCGAACCCAGCCGCGCGGGCGAGCTGCGGCAAGATTTTTAGCTGCCAGTGATAGTGATGCACTGCCGCTTCGTCCATCGGCATCGAGTGGATGAAGTAATTAAACGGCGGATTATCCAGCGCGCGGTTTAGACGCCGGATGGTTTCGCCCAGGGCGTGAGCGCAGTCCTTAAGTTCTTGCTGCGAACTCGCCGCGAAGACCGCTCTATGGGCCCTCGGCAAGATCCAAGTCTCGTAGGCGAAGCGCGGCGCGAATGGGCAGAGCGCGATGAATTTGTCGTGCGCAAAGATTACCCTTTCACCGTAGACCAGCTCGCGTTCGATTATCTCGCAGTAGATGCATCGGCCTGACGCGGCGAAATGGGCATGGGCGCCGGCGCTCTCGTCGAGCGCTTCCCTGGGCACAGTTGGCAGCGCGACCAGTTGAGAGTGCAGATGTTCAAAGGTAGCGCCGGCGCGGTCGCCCTGGTTCTTGTAGATCAGCAAGTAGCGCCAACGCGGGTCGCTTGTCAGGGCGCCCAACCGTTCGCTGTAGGCCCGCAAGATGTCAGTGACTTGATCGTCAGCAAGCTCGGCCATGTTGGTCACATGATCCGGGCATTCGACGATCACTTCGTGGACGCCCAGGCCCGGTTGCGATCGGTAAAAGCTGTCGTTGCTGGCGTGCCCTTGGCGGCCGCTTTCCAGCGCGGGATACTTGTTGGGCACGACGCGCACGCGCCAACCCGGCTGGTTGGCCTGGGTATCATGCGCCCGGCTTGCCCATACTTCAGGCGGCGTCAGCGCTTCGTTGCCGGCGCAGAAAGGGCAGGGTTCCGGTGGCGCTGGATTTTTTCCGGCACCGAGCTGGCGCGGCCTCTGGGCGCGCTCCGCCGCGATGATGACCCAACGGCCAGTGATCGGATCTTTTCTGAATTCGGCCATGACGCGTTCTCGCTACGCTCGAAATTACAAATTACAAATCGCAGATTTTAGTAACTAGAAAAAAAATCTCCGCCTCGATCGATTACGGGCGCGGGTTAATTATGATCGCATCTGTGGCTGGCTCGGAGCCGTGAAGCCTTTGGCGAAGAAGTAAAACTCGGATGAGCCTTGGCGGGTCGCTTCAGGCTTGGTGCGTTGGACGGCGGAAAAATGCTGTTTCAACTCGGCGGTGAAAAGTTGTAGGTCGTCACTGATAAAACTTTTGACCAAGAGTGCGCCGCCGGGGCGCAGCAATTCGAAGGCGACGGCGAGGGCGCTGCGATTTAGTTCCAGACAGCGCGCCATGTCGGCGTCGCGAATGCCGCTCAGCTTGGGCGCCAGGTCGGAGAGCACGCAGTGGGCGGGGCCACCGATCAGCTCGCGCATTCGCTGCTGAACTTCCTCGGAGCGGATGTCGCCGCTGAGCAAGATGACATTACGCTCGGGCAAGGGTTGAATCGATTCGAGATCGACGCCAATCACTTTGCCATCAGGACCGACGACTTTGGCCGCCACTTGTAGCCAGCCGCCCGGCGCGGCACCGAGATCGATGACCCTATCGCCGGCTTTAAAAACGCGATAGCGCTGTTGCAGTTCGAGCAGCTTATAGGCGGCGCGCGAACGGTAGCCTTCCTGTTTGGCTTTTTTGAAGTAACTATCTTGGGGGTTGTAGCTCATGGGCTGGCGCGACCATCGGCGCGGTGATGGTCGCGGCAGATCTTAGCTTACAATTCGCTTAGGCGAAAAAAAAGCCCAGCCTGCAGCGCAGGCAGGGCTTTTCGTTAGCTGATATTAAATCTCTTAGCGCGCTGCTTTGACCTGGAACTCGACGCGGCGATTAACCGCATAGGCCCAAGCGGTATCCGTACCGATCAACGGCTTACTCTCGCCGACGCTGGCGGCCGACATGCGGCCGCGGTCGATGCCATGAGTGGCGAGATCGTTCATTATAGTTTCGGCCCGTTGCATGCCGAGCTTGTGATTGTACTCATCGCCACCGCGATTATCGGTGTGGCCTTCGATGACAACGGTGACATCGGTTTTTTCTTTGAGCCGCTGCGCCGCGAGATAAACCTGGCCCTTGCCGAGATCGGTCAAGTTTGCTGAATTGAACGCAAACGCTACGGCTGGAAAAACCAATTTCTCGACTTCAACGATCTTTTGCACTTCCTTTACGACTTCCTTTACGACGATTTTTTCAACCGGCACCTCGACGATCTTAACCGGTTCAGGGGCGGGTACCGGCGCCGGCGCGGCCGGTTGAAGCGCGGCTTGTTTGACCGGCGGCTGGGCTGGCGTCGGATAAAAATAGCTCGTAGCCCGGTTTTCCGCGAGCAGCGGCGGATGGGGCCGGTGGCCGAAAAATGCTTCCTGCGGCTCGGTGGTGCTGACAATCAAATGGAAGGGACGAAATATCGTCCACTCGGCTAACCAACCGATGGGGTACAATAAATACGCGGCGACGCGTAGTGGATTGGATTGACTGTCATCATATTCGTCCCAAGCGGCGAAGGTCGGTTGCGAGCCGAGCGTAAAAGCCCAAACCAGTGCCGTTGCTACAAGCCGTGCGGTCTTCATAGGAGCCCTCCTTAAAGAGCCGTTCAAACACAAGTTTAAGGGTTGCCGGCGGTTTTGTCAATTTTTCCCCAAAGGAATTTCTAGCGCGATCGCTTGTAACCGCCAATCCCATGGACTATGGAATATAGCGGTTTTCAGGGAAAATTGTTCAAGCATTTTTTTAACGCCAAAAAGCTCAATCACTATGGCTGTAACGAGCGAGAAGCGGGACCGCGTACTCTGGATCACCTGGGATCGGCCGCCGCTCAACGTCTTGGATATCGCGCTGCTGGGCGAACTGGACCCGCTGTTGTCCAACTGCGCTGCGGATTCGACCGTTGACGTGGTGCTTTTACAAGGCGCGGGGCAGCGGGCATTTTCCGCCGGGGTCGATATCAAAGACCATACGGCGGACAAGGTTCCCAAAATGCTTGAGGTGGTGCATGGCGTCATTAAAAAACTCTTAGCCCTGCCGCAGGTAACGATCGCCTTGGTTCGCGGCGTCTGTCTCGGCGGTGGCTGCGAAGTCGCTAGCTCCTGTGATTTCATCGTTGCGTCCGAGGAAAGTTCATTTGCCACGCCCGAAATTCTGGTCGGCTGTTATCCGCCGGTGGCGCTGGCGCGATTCTCTAGCCTGATCGGCTACCATCGCGCCGCCGAGATGATTCTCACCGGCCGCCGCTTTAGCGCGCGCGAAGCGCAAGCGCTGGGGCTGATCAATCGGGTATTCGCCGCGGGTGAGCTTGACAGCGGTGTCCAAACGCTGTTGGCCGAATTGCTCGGCAAAAGCGGCGCGGTGCTGCGCCTCACGGTGCAGGGATTGCGCGAGCTCTCGCTCAGCGGCTTCAACGCCGCGCTCAAACGCTCGGAAGAAATCTATTGCACCGAATTGCTCAAGACCCGAGACGTTGAAGAAGGGGTCAAGGCATTTCTTGAAAAGCGCCCGCCCAATTGGACGCACCGTTAGGGCTTGACCGAGATTCGGAAGCTCTCTCGCAAAGGCGCAAAGCCGCAAAGGTAAAGTATAAGAATTCTGAACTTCGCGTCCCTTGGTTTGACTCGGGACAGGTTTGGCGCGCGAGCTTTCATTGCAAAGCTTTTCGCTCGCTGATCCGTTTCTAAATAGCGGGTCGTATGTTACTTTTTTTATGGCATGGCAGAATTCGAAGTTAAGATCGCCAGCGAACCGCATGAAATTGAAGAGGCGCAGCGGCTGAGGTTCCAAGTTTTTAACCTCGAGCTCGGCAAGGGGCTGCAAAGTTCCTACCGCCGCGGTCTCGACGTCGATGAGTTCGATCCGTTCTGCGATCATTTGATCGTGCGCGACTTGAAGAGCGGCGACGTGGTCGGCACCTACCGGTTATTGCGCGGCTCGCAGGCGCGCCGGCATATCGGCTTCTACTCGGAAAAGGAATTCGAGCTGACGCGAATCAAACAACTGGACGGCGAGCTGCTTGAACTCGGCCGCTCCTGCACGCGCAAGGATTTTCGCGACCGGTCGTTGATCCCGCTCATGTGGGAGGCGATCGTCGAGCAAGTCCGAAAATTTCAGGTCCGCTACCTGTTCGGCTGCGCTAGTTTGTACACCACCGATGTCGCCGAAGTGAGCTCGATGTTCACGCTACTTAAAAACAACTACTATGCGCCTGGCACGCTGCGGGTGTATCCGGTTGAAACGTGCCGTTTCCAAGGCTTGACGGAGCGATCCAACGGCGCCGATGAGCCGGCGCTGTTGCAAAAGTTGCCGAGCCTGATCAAAGGCTATCTGCGCATCGGCGCGCAGATTGCCGGGCCGCCGGCCCTCGATCGGGAGTTCGGCACGGCAGATTTTTTTTTGCTGTTAGACTTCGCCTGTCTGAAGGGCGAGTATTTCAAGCGGCTCGGCTTGGATGGCGTAAGGGGTAGCGATGCGCCTGCTTAAGTTAACCGCTTATTTATCGCTTTGGGCTTTTTTCTTCGGCTTGGTGGTAACGGTGCACCTGTGGATCTCAGTCCTTGGCTTGCCCAACCGTTGGAAGATCATCAGCCGGTTAAACCGGAACTTCACTTTGCTCATGCGCGTGATTCTCAATATCAAAGTCACGGTGGAGGGCGACGAAGGGCAACTGGAACGGGGCGGCTACGTCATCATCGCCAACCACATGAGCTACGTCGACGGCATCGTTCTCGGCAGCATTTTCCCAATTGTTTTTGTTTCTAAAAAAGAAGTGCGCAGCTGGCCCGTTGTCGGCCTGTGGAACATTCTCTGCGGAACCATATTCATCGACCGGCAGCATCAACAAGAAGTCGGCTCGCTGGTCGACGAAATGGCCACCAAGCTCAAGCATGAAGCCAATATTCTTTTGTTCCCGGAGGGCACGTCGACCAATGGCGAGCGCATGCTGCCGTTCCAAACCGTGCCGCTGGCCGCGCCCTTGCGCCGCCGCTCGATCATCGTGCCGACCACGCTCGCTTATAAGAGCATCGACGATAGGCCGGTCAGCGCGGCCAATCGTGACCTGATCTATTGGTATGGCGATATGGATTTCATTGCGCACTTTTGGCAGCTTTTGGCGCTGCGCAGCGTCGAAGCGTTGGTGACGATCCAGCCGCAGGTCGAGTGTTTCCGCTATCCAGACAGTTCCGCCGGAAGAAAAAAATTGGCCGAGGACTGTTATGATCGAGTGCTTGGCCTATTTACGGAAAGAAGCTCAGATCAAGATGATGACGGGGAAGAAGATCGCCAACCGCGCCTGCCCGGCTAGTGCAGTACGTCTTAAATGGATTGTTCTGGGTTTAGTGTGGAGGAGTATTCACCACAGAGGCACAGAGTTCACAGAGTTCGGAGAATTTTTTAATCAAAAACTCTTTACTCCGCGCCCTCCGCGCCTCGGCGGTGCAATCTCCGAGTCCTTGCGCTGAAATAGCATTGTCCAGGTTACCCACACGGAAGCTAGCTCAACTGCTTTTTGATATTTTCGACGAACTCTTTGAGCATTGCGTCGGCTTTTTTGCGGATAATTGGCTGGCCGAACTCACCGATTTTGCCCAAGATATTGACATCGGTTTCCACCACCAGCTCGGTCTGATTGGCGCTGATCTCTTTCAAGTTCATGGTGGTTTTGCCGTTGACCGCGCCGGCCGCCATGCGGTCTTTCGCTTCGGCGCGCAGCGCGGCGCGCCAGACCTCTTTATTTTGCTCTTCGAGGATGATCTTGCCTTGAAGGTTTAACTTAATCGGACCGACACGCACGATCAGCGTGCCTTCGTAGGTGGTATCGTCGATCTTGCTCACCGACTCGACCCCAGGGAGCGACTTGGCGACCTTGGGCACGTCCATCAAAAAGTTCCACAGCGGCTCGCGGGCTACGGGAATCTGGGCGGTCTGGGAAAATTTCACTTCCTCTTACCTTTCTTCTTGGCGACTTTCTTTTTCGCCGCGGGCTTGGGCGCCGCTTTGGCCCTGGCCTGCTGGCGAATGTCCGCGAGGGCTTTTTCCAGCGCGCGCCGGACAAATACTGCCGCCATATCTTTCTTGTAGGCCGCCGAACCGCGGAAATCGCTGACCGGATCGACCGCGCCCTTGGCTTTCTCACCGGCTTCGGCAAAGGCTTCGGCCTTAAGCGGCTGCCCGCGCAACACCGCTTCGGCTTCGGTGGCGCGAATCGGTGTCACGCCGACGCTGCCCAGCGCGATACGGACATCGGCGATAGTTTTATTGTTTTTGTCCAAGGTCAGTACCGCCGCCGCCGACACCGTGGCGTAGTCGTCAGCGGTGCGCGGCAAGAATTTTATATAAGCCGCGCCGGTGTTCGCTGCCACTTTCGGCACGAAGACTTCAGTGATGATCTCGTCTGGATTGAGCACGGTTTCGTAATAGTCTTTGAAAAACTGGTCGAGTGGAATCACTCGGCTGCCGCTGGCCGAGGTCGCTTTCAGGGTGGCGCCTAGAGCGATCAGACTCGGCGGCGGATCCATGTTGGGATCGGCATGGGCCAACCCGCCGCCCACAGTGGCCATATTGCGGATGCGCAACGTCGCCACATGATGGAAAGTTTCCGCTAGCATGGGCAAGCGCCGGCGCAGTAGCGACGAGCTTTCGACTTCGCGGAGGGTGGCGAGACCGCCAATGCTCAGGCCGCCATCTTTCACTTCGATGCCATTCAAACCGCGCACGGAGCGGAGCGCCACCAAGCAACTGGGCCGAACCAGCCGCTGCTTCATCATGATCACCAACGCGGTGCCGCCGGCGAGCAATTTGGCATCGCCGCCGAACTCCTTCAGCGTGGCATGAACTTCTTTGAGATTCTTCGGGGTGCGATATTCAAAAGGTATCATGGCTGTGTCCTTATAATATAATTTCTTTAGACTTCTGTGTGAATCACCGCGGAGGCGCGTCCTTCGACTTGGCTCAGGATGCGCGGCTATTAGGGATTCCGCTCATGGTGAGCTTGTCGAACCATGCGAACTCTGTGTCTCTGTGGTGGATACTCCTTCAAAGGAAACCGAGAAGAGCCATTATTTCGCGAATTGGTGCGCTTTCTGGATCGACTCGATGATTTTGTAGTAGCCGGTGCAGCGGCACAGATTACCCATCATCCAATCTTTGATCTCATCTTCATTAGGCTTGGGATTCTCTTTGAGCAGGGCGGTGGCCGCGACGACCTGCCCCGGTGTGCAAATACCGCATTGGAAGCCGCCGTAGTGGATAAAGCTCTTTTGCACCGGATTGAGCTCGCCGTTCTTGGCCAAACCTTCGACTGTGGTGATGTCGTGGCCGTCAGCCATGACCGCCAAGGTCAGGCAGGCGCTGATCATGTCGCCGTCCATCAGCACCGTACAGGCGCCGCAAACGCCGACGCTGCAACCCTCTTTGGTGCCGGTGAGGCCGACATCGTAGCGTATGCAGTCAATCAAAAGGCGATTGGTAGGAACCTCCACCTCGACTTTTTTGCCGTTGACGCGAAACTTGATCTTCTTGTTCATCGCTGTTCCTTTCTCGAAAATCGCTGGCGTGGAGTTCTCAGTATGGACTGGAAAAACTCACTAGGGCTCTCTTATAGAAAGAAATTCCGTAAACTGCAAGCCGTTTTTTCGCTAAAATTTTCGCTGACTTCGCTGGTAATCAGCGGCGCAGCATGGGAGTGGGAGTCAAGTACCGTCGGATTCGGAAATTCCTCTCGCAAAGGCGCAAAGGCGCAAAGTTCCGAGAGAAATTTTTAATAGCAGATCACCGAGCGAATGCTCTTGCCTTGGTGCATCAGGTCGAAGGCTTCGTTGATGCGTTCCAGCGGCAGGGTGTGGGTGATCATCGGATCGACCTTGATCTCACCATTTAAATATTTTTCTACGTAGCCTGGCAATTGCGAGCGGCCTTTGACACCGCCGAAGGCGGTGCCACGCCAAACTCTGCCGGTGACCAGCTGAAACGGCCGCGTGCTAATCTCTTCGCCGCCGCCGGCGACGCCGATGATCGTCGATTCGCCCCAGCCCTTGTGGCAACACTCGAGCGCTGCGCGCATGAGGTTGGTGTTGCCAACCGCTTCGAACGAATAATCCACACCACCGTCCGTCATGTCGACGATGACCTGCTGGATGGGCCTATCGAAGTTCTTGGGGTTCACGAAATCCGTAGCGCCGAGCGCACGCGCCATCTCTTCCTTACCGGCGTTGATGTCGACGGCGATGATGCGCTTGGCCTTCGCCATCACGGCGCCTTGAATCACGCTCAAGCCGACACCGCCCAAGCCGAACACGGCGACGGTCGTGCCGGGCTGCACCTTGGCCGTGTAGAGCACGGCGCCGATGCCCGTGGTGATGCCGCAGCCGAGGAGACACACCTTCTCGAGCGGCGCGTCGGTTCGGATCCTGGCGAGCGCGATCTCCGGCACGA
>CAYZJE010000188.1:0-6712 GCA_964478485.1 uncultured Syntrophobacter sp.
CTCACTCGCGAACAGTTAAACGAAATTGCCCAGAAACACGGGATGCAGGCCAAGTGACGAGAAGCGGCGTGAGTAGAGGCCAGCAACCATACGGGTTCTGAACGGAGCCCCGCCGAACCAGGCCATGCAGCGGGCCGTTCAACAGCGTCGCTTCGCGCCGCTGTTGGCCGGCGTTGAACTAAACCGCTGCGCGGCGGCACTGACTGTTTGAGGCCGGTGCCACTCACCCGCTTTTTCCGTTTCATTGGTTTTCCTGGTTCATTTTCATCATCTCAGCTAGCGTAGCTCCCAAATTTGCTCCAAGGAGGATTTTTTATGGGAGCACTACGAGAGAAGATGATCGAGGAGATGACGCTGCGCAACTTCGCGTCGAGGACGCAAAAGTCTTACCTTGCAGTTATGGTGGGAATTCCGGGGACAGTGTACAGCAATTGACAAGTAGCACGAGATCGATGCAAAATCTGCCGCCGTGGTGAGGTTCGCCCGAAGGTGCAAGCATCAAAGTTCTTTGATATAGCTCGGTGCGTTAAGAGGCCTGCCAAATTGCAATTATTCACTTATGCGTTGGTCTTCTGCTTGATGCAAACCGCCCAAGCGCAGGCCTGCACTTGCGCCGCACCGGCGACAACCGCCGAGGCTTTCAAGCGGTCTACGGCGGTGTTTAGAGGCAGGGTCATCAAGATCGGCGTTCCATCGTTGAATTGGATCGGGCCGACTTGGAGCGGCGGTTCGAGAGTGAAATTTGAGATAGTGAAACAATGGAAAGGCGCGCCGTCAAAAACTGCCGTTGTTGTCACGCGGCTCACCGGAGAGGGATGCGGTTTTCCGTTTCAAGAACGGAAAGAGTATCTGGTATACGTCGTAGCCGAACCAAAGCAAATTCAAACCGGCATCTGCACCGGGACGAAAAGCCTTGCCGATACGGAAGAAGAGATGGCAGAACTCGATGAGCTTGGGTTAACCCTAAACAGATGACACTGAGCGAGTGCTCGTGCTACGGGCGATCTTGCAAAATACAACGGTTTTGAGGCGATTGTGACGGTTGCCGATTTCCACGGCGTTTTCCCTTATCTGGTTTCCCCGGTCGATGTCGACGGCGAAGTAATGGCCGGAATACTTTCTCGGCTCTGCGACGATCTGATCAACGCCGGCGTTCACGGTCTGACAGCGCTCGGATCGACGGGGGAATTCGCTTATCTCACATGGGCGCAGCGACGGCGCGTTGTCGAAGTCGTAGTGCAGTCGGCCCGCGGTCGCGTGCCGGTGGTCGCGGGGGTTGCGTCGACGACGATCATGGATGCCGTAACCCAGGCGCGCGAGTTCGAGCAGATGGGATGCAGCGGCATTCTGGCGATTCTTGAAGCCTATTTTCCGATCTCAGAGGACGGCGTGTTTCAATATTTCAAAGCGATCGCCGAGGCTGTCTCGCTCCCGGTCGTCTTGTACACCAATCCCAACTTTCAGCGTTCAGATTTGAGCCTACCGGTGATCGATCGGCTGAGTCATGTGCCGAATATTGGCTACATTAAAGATGCTTCTACCAATACCGGGAGGCTTCTATCGATCATCAACCTAGTCGGCGAGCGCATGAAAGTCTTCGCGGCTTCGGCGCATATTCCGGCCACCGTTATGCTGATTGGCGGCGTCGGTTGGATGGCCGGGCCAGCCTGCGTCGCGCCGCGCCAAAGCGTCGAGCTTTATGAAACTTGCCGGCGCGGCGATTGGCGCGCGGCGATGGCACTGCAACGGCCGCTTTGGGCGCTCAATCAGGCGTTTGCCAAATACAATCTTGCCGCGTGCATCAAAGGCGCGTTGGAACTGCAAGGCTACGCCGTCGGCGCGCCGCTGCCGCCGCAGGCACCGCTATCGCTCGAAGGAATTGAGGATGTCAGGCGGACCCTGATTAGGATTGGCGTCCTCTAACGGATCATATAGGCATTGATCCAATGATTGCAATTCAGCCGCTGCTCGCGCTATTCAAGATAGCTGTTCGCGCCAACGTTTCTTGAGGACAATTCGGTGGGGGAGGGCTCGGTTATGAATAAATTGATGTGGCACAAGGCAAATGGCAAAATAATCGGCGCGGTGGCGATACTGCTGGTATCATTGGTCGCGACGGCCAGCGCGGCCACACCGACCAAACGGGTGCGCATCCTCTTTGCCGACTTCAGCGAGCGCATGGGGCTCTTCTTTGTCGCCAAGGACCAGCATTTTTTTGAAGAGCATGGACTTGAAGCCGATCTCGTCCAGGTGAACAGCGGTCCGGTGGCGGTCGCGGCAATGGCGGCAAACGAAGCCGAGTTCTACACCGTCTCAGCGACCGGCTCGGCCCTGGGGGCCATGGCGAGCGGGCTCGATCTCGTCTGGGTCGCTGGCATGATCAATAAGCTCGACGGATACTTTTACGTTTCGCCAAAGATCCAAAAGCCGGACGATTTGAAGGGAAAAATTATCGGCGTGCAGAGCATCGGCGGCGGCATCTGGATGTTCACGATGATGACCTTCGATCATTGGGGTATCAGTCCGGAGCGCGATAAGGTTCAGTTGCGGGTCATCGGCGACCAGTCCGTCTTGGTTCAGGCGCTGGGCGCCGGCATCATCGAAGGCGCCGTTTTGGGCTATGCCTACAGCAGCGTGGTGCAGCGAAATGGCGGACGGCTTTTGGCCGATCTCGGCACACTCAAGATCCCGTACCAAGGAACCGGCTTGGTCGCACGCCGAAGTTTTATCGCCGGCTCGCCTGACACGGTCGAGAAGACGCTTAGAGCGTTTATCAAAGCGAACGCGTTCCTGCAGGACAAAAACAATCAGCCTGCGGTCATCCGAAGCCTGCGCAAATGGTTGCGATTGCCGGCCAGCGAGAATACCGATGATCTCTACGAACGAATGAAATCGCTCTATGACCGGCGCATCAGTCCAACCCGAGAGGGAGTGCAGAATGCGTTGCGCGTGCTCAGCAAAGCGGACCCCAAGTACGCTAAACTAAAAGTGGAAGATTTGATCGACGATCGCATCGCGCGAAAGTTAGAGAATTAGAAACCGCGCTTTGGAACGAGAAGCAAAGGAGAAATTCGAAACTCGAAACAAATCCAAATGACCAAAATTGAAAGCACCAAATCCGAAGCACGAAAGCGGCCCCGCGGACCGAAACAAATTCAAATGACTAAAACAAATGCAATGTTCCAAACACCCCTGATTCGGATTCGGCGTTTTGGATTTTCCAAGTTTGAGATTTATTTGGCTGCGGTTTGTTTCGGATTTCGTGCTTCGAATTTCGGATTTACCCGTATGCGTTTGTTTCGGTCCGCGCGGCCTCTTTCGATATTCGGATTTCGAATTTGATTCTGTTTGGGTGGGCAACAGATTTGTTAATGTGGTGATGTTGAAGGAGAGAATCTAAGAGGAGGGGTGAACCATGATCCGCGTCGTGCATATTTTAAATCAGTTTTTCGCCGGTATCGGCGGCGAAGAGAAGGCTGATGTTTCAGTTGCCAGCACCGCTGGCGCGGTGGGGGCGGCGCGCGGGCTGCAAGGGCAGTTGGCTGAGCGCGCGCAGGTGGTCGCGACAATTTACTTTGGTGACAATTATTTTCACGAGCATAAGGATGACGCCACGGCGGCGATTCTCGCCGAGTTGGAAAAACTTCGACCCGAGGTCGTGGTCGCCGGGCCAGCGTTCAATGCCGGTCGTTACGGTCTCGCCTGTGTCGAGATTTGCCAGATCGTGAGCGAGCGGTTGGGCTTGCGCTGTGTCACCGGCATGGAGCCGGAAAATCCCGGCGTGAGCGTCTACCGCGACAATCACAATGACAGAGTGTTTTTGCTGCCAACCAGCGAAACTGCTTCAGGCATGGCGCGCGCGTTGACGGCGATAGCACCTTTTGCCTGCCGATTAGCCGAAGGCGAAGAAATTGGTCCCGCCGCTGCGGAAGGCTATTTGCCGCGCGGAATTCGCCGGCTCGTTCGCGTCGATCGTACTGGCGCCGATCGGGCGATCGATATGTTGCTCGCCAAAGTTGCCGGCGAGCCGTTTGCCACCGAGATCCCGATGGAAGTTTGGGACAAGGTCGAGCCGGCGGCGCCGCTCGCCGATGCGGCCGCGGCCAATCTCGCGGTCATCTGCACCGGCGGCGTGGTTCCCTGGGGCAATCCCGACGGCTTCAAAACTTATCGCAACACTTTTTGGCGCAAGTATAATTTCGCCGAGCTGAAAGCTCTGGAACCGGGCAAGTGGGAAGCCGTGCATGGCGGCTACAACGTCGCCTTCATGAATCAGAATCCGCACTATGGCATGCCGCTCGACGCGCTGCGCGCGTTGGAAGCCGATGGCAAGATCGGCCGCGGCAAACTTTATCCCGCCTATTACGTGATCCCCGGCAATCAAGGTTCGCCGGCGGTGATGCGCCGGGTTGGCCAGGAGATCGCCGCCGACTTGAAAAAAGACGGCGTCGAAGGCGTGCTCTTGGTTGCGACGTGAGGAACGTGCAGTCGCAGCGGCGCTGTGATTAGCAAAGAATTAGACAGAGCGGGTCTTCCGGTGGCGCTGATCAGTGCGATGTATCCGGTGGCGGAGCAAGTTGGCGCCAGCCGCATCGTTAAGGCCGTGGCGATTCCTCATCCCTGCGGCGATCCCAGTTTGCCGGCGGCATTGGACGGTCAGCTGCGTCGCGAGATTGTCTCGACGGCATTGAAGGCGCTTGAAGCGAAGGTTGACCGGACCACGGTGTTTACGCCGAAGGTTGGCGCGGATGGGTGAGGGTCGTGCTCGTGGTTCGTGTTCGTTCAATTCAATTCTCGCGCAATGACGCAAAGGCGCCAAGAGTTAACAATTCGAAGCACGAAAGCGGCCCCGCGGACCGAAATATCGAAATCCGAAACAAATCCGAATGACTAAAACAAGTACAATGTTCCAAACAAACCAGATTAGGATTCCTCGTTTTGGATTTTCCAAGTTTGAGATTTATTTGGCCCCGGTTTGTTTCGGATTTCGGATTTCGAATTTCGGATTTTGCTTTGGTCAGGATTGGATCTAGTGGGTTCGGCAGGATTTACCCCTATGCGTCTTGAGATGGCAGAATTTCCAGTTCAGCAGATCCGGCTTGGCGATGCTTATCGTTATCAAGACGGTTGGTTGGAAGTTGATCGCGAAGATCTGACTCAGCTGGTGTTGCGCGATTGGCGCATTCAATCGGCTAGATTTGAGATCGCCGCACCTGGCGAACCAGTGCGCGTGACCGGCATTCGCGACGTCGTCGAGCCGCGCGCGAAGTTTGGCGGCGATGGCCAAGTATTTCCCGGCGTGCTCGGACCGGTGACGCCGGTGGGCGGTGGTCTGACCCATCGGCTCTCCGGCATGACCGTGCTGGCAACGGCGGCCTATGAGGGAACGATTCGCGCTGGCACCGGTGTCCAGCGCAGCGCGATTCTCGACATGTCGGGCGACGGCGCGGCGGCGTCGCGCTTCAGCGCGCTCACCCACCTGGTGTTGATCATGGAGATCAAAAAGGGTTTGGCTGAGCTTGAAGCCCATGGGGCAATCCAAAAAGCCGAGTTCGAAGTGGCGCGCAGACTGGCCGAAGCGACCGGCGGGTTAACGCCCGCGAACGTGGAAATATTTGAATCGAATTCGGCGCGGCTTGACATTCCCCGGGTCGCGCTGATCCAAGGATGTTTGACCGACGCGCAACAGGCGCATTCGGGCGTGAGCTATTACGGCTTGCCGATTCGCGAATCGCTTACGACGGCGATCGATGCCAACGAGTTGCTCGACGGCGCGGTGACGGTCAACACGACGCGCTGTGTCGCTTATAGCCCGACGACCTGGGACTGGCAAAATCATCCGCTCGCTTTGGCGCTCTACCATGCGCAGACAGCGGGCCGGTTGAGTTTCGCCGGCGTGATGCTTGAGCGGATCGCCTTCGATAATTTTCACGGCAAAGAAGTGGTGGCGCATAATACCGCGCAGCTCGCGGTGCAATTGGGCGTCGACGCTGCTTTGGTCACCTGGATCGGTTCGGGCAATGCTTTCGTCGAAGTGATGTTAACGGTCCGTGCCTTGGAGCAACGCGGTATCAAAACGACACTGGTCACCTATGAGTACGGTGGCAAGGACGGCATCGACTCGCCGCTCTTGTACTACGTGCCCGAAGCGAATGCGGCGGTGAGCAGCGGCAGCCGTGATCGCTGGATCGAATTACCCGAGGCGGAGAAAATTGTCGGCCCCTATGAAGAAATCAAAGTTCTGACTTATCCCGGTGCGCCGCTCACTTCGGCGTGGGGCCGATTTACCCTCGACGCCCGCGACATGATCGTGGGCGGCGTCGACAACTGGGGCGGGGCCAGTTGGGCTTGCGAATTATTCTGAACAGTTCGGAGGAGTGAGTGGCGGAGAAAGCCAAACAGATCATTGCCATCGGTGGCGGTGGATTTTACCCCGTCGCCAATTACAATATCGCAAAGGGGATGCTCGCCCCCTTTGGAAACCCCATAATTTTGTGTCCGCCTCAAGAGGCAGGGTTAACATAGAATACATTTGCGTTCAGCTAATCGGTGATGTTCATGGAGGTGACCCGGTGAAACAGTTAAAGAAAATGCCCAGTGTCGGCGCCGTGATGACTTCGTTTCCCTACTCGGTGGACATTGAGGAGCGGGTCGCCAAGATCGAATCGATGATGGATGAGCATGAGATTCGCCATTTACCGGTGCAACAAAA
>CAYZJE010000189.1:0-2803 GCA_964478485.1 uncultured Syntrophobacter sp.
CGACGACGAACGGATCGATTGGCAACCCGGCGACACGCTTTACGTCGGTCAGGGAGTGTGGCACCAGCACTTCGTGACCAGCGAGGAGCCGGCGATGGTGTTCGCGATCAAGCCGCTGCCGATTCAGGAATACATGGGCGAACTTAATATCGTCTACAAAGGCGATCAGCCGAAGATTAATCCTGATTATAAGGCGGGGACGTTTCTCGAAGAGTTCGCTAAGATCGGCAGGAAATAAGAATTTAGCCGCAAAGAACGCAAAGGGCTCCATGTAGGGCCGGATTTGAAATGCGTTCTTACTATTTTGTCTCCGACATTTTCGGGAATAGCAACTGCCAGCGTTCGTCGCCAGTGAGCTTCGGCACTTTGCCGAGGACCACTTGATATTTCGGCTCGCGCAAGCATGACGCGGCTTGACGCAGCAGCGGCGCGAGCTTGGTTGGATCGAAGGCCGAGATTTGTTGGTAGCTCCACTGCTTTTCGCCGGTCGCAAACGGTACCAGCCAGTCTAATGCTCTGCGGATGCTGCGTTTGTCCGGCGATTCGAATTTCCACAGATCGATGCCAAGTTTCTCGCCGATGCTCGCGGCGCTGACAAAAGCATCGAGATTAAAGATGGAATAATTCCACGACTGGGTACGGTCGATCTCTTGGGGCTGGCGGCCGTCGGGCTCGATTTGCTTGGCAATGCGCTTGGATGGAAACTCTTTTAGTACTTGTTTCGCCACGTCGTCGCGTCCGGCGAAAAGCGCAAATGCGGCGACTTGGACATCGTACCAAGTGCCGTGATTATTCATGGCTTTGGCTTCAGCTTTTCCTTCTGGGCTGTTAAGCAGCCAGTTCAAATAGGCGGCGAACCAATCATGCAGCGATTTCTGATCGGCTTGCTGCCAGGTTTTCGATCCGGCTAACAAGCCGACGGCGTCAAGCAATTCGGACAGATTGTGGGTTTCAATGATCCCGGCCGCGCGCCCTTGGTTGCGGCCGGGGATCGCCTGAGCGTAGCGCAGATGCGGGTTCATTTTTGTCTTGTCGTCGACAAACCACGCGCGCAGTAACCGCACGCCGTGCGCCGCATAGTCTGCCCGGCCCGTGAAGAAATATTCAAGAGCGAGGGTTTTTACCGAATGAACGAGATCGCCCAAACGCTTTCGATCCGAAGTCCGGTCTCGTTCTGGATTCACTTCTCCATCGCGGCGAACGTATGGCAGGCCATTGGTTGTGTTTGGGTTGGGCCACCAATAGGGCGCCAGGCTCATGTAGTCATGCTTGTCGCCGCTCGGCGCCGTGAGATCTTTTTGAGTTACCGAAATAGGGCCGCCAGTGAGGGCGCGGTCGGCGTCGCGATTTAGTCTACTGAGAGCTGGAAGAAGGGACGAGTCGTTGTTGTCAAGACGTTTTTTACTCTCGTTTAGATTCGTCGAATTCAAGATGATAAGACGCAGTGACTCCGCCGCGCCAGCAGGCCGCGTGAAATATAAAACGAAAGAGTTGGCTGCCAAGAACGCAAGAACCGTAAACCCAAGAGTGTGAATTCTGTTACTCATCGATTCCAGCTAATGGGTCGCGGTCAGTGCCAGCTTCAAGATTCGCTGCACCAGGCGCGGAAAACTTACGCCGGCTTTGCTTGCCGACTGGGCAAACTCATCGTCGCGATCCAGGTTGGGATTGGGGTTGGCTTCGAGCACGACGATTTCTCCAGCGGGAGTGACGCGCAGGTCGATGCGGCCGTAGCCGTGGATGCGTAGCGCGCGGTAGACCGATTTGCAGATTTTCGCGATGCGCAGGTTAGTGCCGTTGTGGAAAGGTTCGGCGAAGACATTTTGGATGCCCCAACGTTTGCGGTAGGCGTCGTCCCATTTGGCTTTGAAGGTGGCAAACTTCGGCTGGCCTTCCGGAATCTCGGTGAAGATCACTTCGCGGAAGGGAAACACGCGCAAACTGTCGTTGCCCAACAAGCTGACATAAATTTCCCGCCCGTCGATATATTCTTCCGCCAGGGCCGGCTGGCTCATGCGCTCATGGATGAAACGAATCCGTTCTTCGAAGGCGTTGTCGTCTTCGACGAAGGAATCCAGGGCGATGCCGTAAGAGGCTTCGTCCTCGGCCGGTTTGATGAACAGTGGAAACTTGAGACGGCTCGGCCGCTTGATCGTGGCGCCGGGTGAATAGACCGCGAAATTGGGCACGCGAATCTTATGATAAGCGAGCAGTTCCTTCGCCATGCCTTTGTTTTTGCACAGGGTAAGCCCCGTCGGGCTCGATCCCGTGTAGGGCACGCCGATCATTTCCAAGAGCCCGGCGACGTTGCGGTCGTAGGCCGACACTTCGTTGAAATGCTCAGTGAGATTGAACACGATATCCGGCGGGTTGGCCTTGATCTCTTCGATGATCGGCGCCGCCTCGTCCCAGATGCCGAGGGTGCGCACTTCGTGGCCTAGTCGTTTGAGCGCATCGATGACATGGGCTTCGGCGGCGAAATCGTCGGTCTTAAGCTCTTTGCTGAAATCTTGATCCGCCGGCGGCGTGCCGGCGCTGCCGAAGAGCACCAGCACGTTGTAATGTTTCTTGGCGCGAACCATCGGCTAGGTATCCTTGAACTTTCCGGTTAGACGGTAGTGCAACGCGAGGGTCGAGAGGTAGGCGGTGATCTCGACGCCTGCGGACTGGGCTTTGAGGCGCAAATCGAGCTCGGCGCAACGCGCCGTCAGCGCGCGCAGCACCCGGTCGATGGTGAACTTCGGTTCGCCGGTCCAGGCCGACACCGCGTTGAGAATCAATTGGCGGTGGCGCCGCAGGAAGG
>CAYZJE010000190.1:0-9377 GCA_964478485.1 uncultured Syntrophobacter sp.
CCGCCGTCGATTTTCATATCAGTCTCCTTGTTAATAGTGCTGTAATTAGATTTTGCAACCGATACTCAAAAGCTTCAACTCAGTCTGCTTCTAACTGTTTCGCGCCGGACCGCACTGATTGTTAGGCTCCCGTGCGCTTCCGACGCTTGGTTACCCGCGCTTTCGCGCCGTCATGAGACCGCTTCCGTCAGCCAGCAAAAAGTTCGCCCGTTCAATGTCTACGAACCCCGCCTCGCTTAACCATTCTCGGTGCTGCTTTTCCGTGTAAGACTCGCCCGCAGCGTATTGGTTTAGAAAAGCCAGATTGAATCCCACCGCCTCCAGAGGAGACCGACGCGAATCGTCAAGAATCTGACCAATGATGTATATCGTGCCACCTGGATTCACTGCCGCGCTTACGTGCTTGATCGCTAGGCGCGCATCTTGTGGAGACAGCACTTGGAGAAGAGCCCTCAAGACAGCAACGTCATAGGAATCCGCTAACGGGCCGCTCACTACGTCCGCCGCCACGACATTGACACGCTCGGATACGCCTTCCTCTTCGACAATCTTTTGCGCAATCGGCGCCACCTGCGGCAGGTCAATCGCAGTCGCCTTTATGTGGGGACACGCCTTCGCTATCGTTATGGCAACCCCTCCACCTCCGCTGCCCACATCCACAAGTGTCTTGACCGACGAAAGATCATATTTCTCTAGCAGAGTACGCGCCGCTGGGACTGTGTTCGCGTTGATGTTGCGGAGGAACTTTTCTAATTCCTGCGGCGGTGAATTGGAAAAATCCAGCTTAGCATGTGGCACTCCGCTTCGAATCGACTCAGCGGTTTTGAAAGAAGCCGTCCACCGCAAAGCCATGGCGGCGTGCCGGTTGCCTATGTATGAAGGATCACCCTTTACCAAGAATTGATTAGACTCGGGGGTGTTCGAGAATAATCCATCCTGCTCGGTCAACAGGCCGCCAACAACCAAGGCGTACAGAAGCAGGCGCAATCTTGTCGGACCGACACCAATAGCACTAGCAATTTGCTCAGCGGTCATGGGACCGCCCTTCAAAGGCGTGAACACGTCAAGCTGCACTCCCGCCAACATGGCGAAGGCGGCATCGGCCGCGGCTCTCAGCTTGTTCACGGTTTCGGGTCGAGAAACTGGACTCTCCATAGCGGCACCTCCCAGCGTCGTAGATTCTGCACTCAGATATAGTTCAACGCTCCCTGATGACGATAGAGCTATCGTTCAACCCGTCTTGTCTATAGCGTCGGTCTGGAGCGAAAGTTAAACTCGCTTATTCACAATTCCCCGTTTTTTTCTTCATGGCTCCGACTAATTTTCAGTCAAGAATCGGAGCAACGCGTCGTTGAACGCGGATGTTGCTTGCACGGCCGCGGCATGACGGCCTTGCGCTATCACGACAAGTTTCGCTCCAGGGATACAGCGGGCCACCGCGCCGGCGGCAATCTTATAGAACGGTCGCGTCAGTTCGCCAACTGCGACGGTCGTTGGCGCCTTGATTTGTCTGAGTTGTTCGCAGGTGATTGCCGGCGGCGGTGGTGCGGCAAAAGAAATTGGCAACGTTCGCGCATTATCATGGAGCATCGTACGAATCGGTGGCGGCACGGCATCGAAGAGATCGGCTTGGCCGTTTACGCTATTGAAAAGAGTCTTGACTGCTCCTGCGAGGTCGCCAGTCTTGACCGCTGCAGCGGCAGGGGCGGCCATGGCTGCGCGATCCTCCGTTGCGACTTTGAGATCCGCCGGATCTGTGACAAAGGCAAGTGTAGACGGCTCGTCAAGGAACAGACTGCGCACAAGTTCAGGGTGTTGCAGGGCGACCAGCAAGGCTATCGGGCCGCTATAGGACCAGCCAACGACGTCCACGGGGCCGGCGTTTAAGTTTTGAATGAAAGCAACGAGATCATCGGTATGCGTCTTCATAGAATACTTTGCGCCTTGATCGGGCCATGAGTCAGTGCCGAAGTAACGCATCGTCAAAGCGATAAAGCGGTTGTGGGCAGCGACCGCTTCGCGCTGGCCCTCCCATGTGCGGTAATCGGTGATCGCCCCGTGAACAAAGACGATGGGCCTGCCCCGCCCCTGTTCTTGATAGGTAAGCTTGGCACCATTGACGCTGGCCTGCTTTATCTGCGGTGCCTCAATCCGAATAAGCACACAACCAGCAAGCGCGAAAATAACTGTAACCAGTGTGACTACGGAGCGTCGCATAGTGCCCTCCCAATGGACCGACGATAAAAAGATTCGGACTTCGTTTTAATATTTCGCCACCGAAACACCGAGAATTTCCGGGGCCCCGGGAGCCGTTTCCATAAGCGTGCGATGCTCTGCTTCCGTGCGCTCGCGGCCGCCGGTTGTCACCATCATCTGCAAGTCGATCGCGCTCCCGGCTTGCGCCATCCGCGACTCCTCCGCTAGATCCGGCAACACCCGTTGCACGAGGATAAGTTTAGTCTGATCACCCATCGCGTGCCGGCAGGTTTTGAGAATCTCAACCGCCTATCGTAATTCGCTGTTCAACGAGCCTTGCCTTTGCTTCCCGGACGCTGGCCCGCTATATCAAGAGCCAATTTCTAGAGCAAGGCAAATTCTTAACGATGAACCAAGTACACTCTCCTGCGAGTTTTGGAAATCGTTGCCTTGCAGCGCGTAACTAGCCCGGTTACAGTGATTCGTGTGATCCGCGCCTTCAAGCACAAGGGATTAGAGAGGTTTTTTGTCGGAAAAGATGCGGATGCTGTCGATTACGAAGATTATCACTGAGGTGCACGATGCGCATGCATAACCCGCCCCACCCTGGGGAAGTTTTGAAAACTTTGTGTCTGGAACCGCTAAATCTGAGCGTCACCGAAGCCGCCAAAGCATTGGATGTGAATCGCAAAACGTTATCGACGATTCTAAATGGTCGAACTGGTATCAGCCCCGAGATGGCGGTGCGATTGTCGATCGCCTTTGACACCTCGGCGGAGAGCTGGCTCAGTCAACAAGTGCAATACGATCTCTGGCACGCCAAGCAGCACCGCAAAAAACTTCGGATCCGAAAACTTGAGGCTTAGCGCTTTCCACAGCGGCGTTCACTCAGACGATCCCTTGCACCGCCCAAGCTTTAGCGGTCAGCGCAATTTTTCTATCCGCGGTTGGAACCAGACGCGATTCCAAAAGCGCGCGAATCCGTTCGCGGGTCGCCTCATCGACGGACGCTAAGTAAGTGGGAGCGGCCCCTTGTTTTCCCAGAAACGGGCTCCAAAAATCTTCGAAATCTCGGAACACCGTGGGTATATCGATCGCGCGGCACGAAACCGAACGCAATCCGACGTCCCGAAATAGCACCTCCAACGGCTCTGGCTGGCAGATGGGGAAACGTTCGGCCTGGCCAAGCTTAGAGTCATTAGGACTTACCCTGATCGCTGCATCCCAGAAATGCCGCATCATTTCCATCCCACGCCCATAGTCCCACACATACAGAGCGACCTTTCCACCAGGTTTGGTAACGCGCGCCATTTCACTCGCCATCGCTTTGTGGTCCGGCACGAAGTTAAGCACCAGGCCGGAGACCGCAACGTCAACCGAGGCGCTATTCCAAGGTAGCGCTGTAGCATCGGCGCTATCGAAGGTTGCCCGAGGGTCGGTGACATTGCGCCGCGCCGCGGCGACGAATCCTTCCGCTCGATCGACAGCGGCGATCGACTTGGGCTCGCGCGTCGCAAGGATACACTCCACCAACGCCCCCGTGCCGCAGCCGACGTCCGCCCACACGGCACCCGCAGGCACGGAAATCCAATCGATAAACTGCTTGGCGACTTGGCGGCTCCACCGGCCAACATAACGCTCGTACGGATCAGCCGATCCCCAGTTCTCCTTGGGTTTCTCATCCATTTTTCACTGCCACTCAGGGTTCTAATAAAGCTTCGGGGGGGACAGCAAAAATCTCTGTGGTCACCTTCGTTACACCCGATACATTCTTCACTAGCTTCACGACTTCGTCCTCCAAAGCTTCGTGGGCGACTCTACCCCGAACGTAAACATGGCCGCCCTCGGCGCGAACTTCGAGAGCTGATCCTCGCACCTTGGGCGATGCAAATAGCGTGGCATGAACCCTGGCGCCAAGTGACAGGTCGTTGAAAGTCTGGTTGGACGCGGCAGTGGGCTGATACTCTTCGAGCTTCGCCGCCTCGATAATCACACGCTTCGCGCCCTCGCGGCTCATCTTGCCCATGTTGAGAATTAGGTCATAACGATTGGGATCGCGCCAATCCGCTCCGAACATCGCCGTCAACCGGCGGCTGCGCGCCTTATCGACCTCGTCTATATAATGGCGCGCCGCTGCATCGGTGAGGTTTTGCCGTGCTCGGACTTGCTTGATGCGGATATCAATCGAAGCAGTCAAAAGAACCTTAAGCACATGTCCGATGTCCGACAGTAGCTCATGGCCGAGGTGGCCGTGGTAAACCAACTTTCCATCGTGAGCCAATTCGCACAGCGTCGCTTGAAGCGCGATCCGGTAGGGCCGCAGGTCTTGCAGCAGACGCTCCCACCAGTGCGGGCCTTTCTCGACGATATCGCTGAGTTTTGCTTCGGGCACGCCATAGCGGCGGCTCGCCTCGACGAGCACCTCGCGCCCGACACAACGGTAACCCAAAGCTTGCGCTAAGGATTCGGCCAGTTCCTGACCTTCGCCAGAAGCGCCTTGATAAATTGTGATGATCGGCATGATCGCCAACCTCCTTAGTTTCATCCTAACAAGCTTCGCTGCAAGATCGGGCTCCAGGCGGCGCGTGGAGTCCACGCGCCGCATTCTAGAGCCACCCGGCGAAGAATTATTTCCGCCGGGAAGAGTCTGCGAGCCGAAACTTATTTCCCGGGCACGGGAACGCCCTTGCTCTTTTCAGCTACCTTATCCAACTCTTCGGGTGTAAATATCCGCCTGGCAGTTAACGTAACCCCCACAGTCCTCCCAGCTAGAGCGATAACCCCAAAGGCGTCGGCTCCGCCCGCTGGCACTTCGACTATGCCAAAAGCATCAGGCCCGTCATTTTGTGGACTGAAATACAAACTCTCTAAGCGCGCTCCCTGTTGTCTAAGCAGTTCTTGAACGGCAGCCGCCCTCTTGGTGCCGCCATCCTCGATAAGTTTCTTCGCGGCCTCTTGGCTCAGAGTAACTTGAATTAAAAACTTAGGCATAAAAACCTCCTTCTTTCTTTTAGCTCCTAAACCATCTTGCGCATCTCGTCAATTGAGAAGGCCCGGATAAATTTCATTTTCACGTTGCCTAACGACTGCACACTCGCCATGAACTTGTTGATCGACTCAGGGCCCTCCGCCTCGACGACAATTGCCGCATCATGCGGTCCGCCTGGCGTAAAGAATAAGTCCCTGACCTGAACACCCAATTTCGCCGCTTCGGCTTTGGACGCCTCGGCTCTGTCAGGCGAGTCTTTGATTGTGCGCCGGCCTTGATCTGTATAGTCGACTAAAATAACTCCTCTTGGCATAAAGCACCTCTTTAAAGTTTATCGAGACCCTTTTTTACTGGTGAGCGACCGGGAAGCCATAAGCAATTGTAGCGCTTTTGAGTTTTTTGGGGGCTCGACGGGCCTTTTCGCGGTTCTCAAATAACAAAAAACGCCAGCACACCCTAGCGAAACATCGCCGGCGCGGCTGGCCCTAAACTCTTCTGTTCATATATTCCCCTCCGAGGAACGTTTTGCGTTCCTCCGGTTTGGCCTCACATCCTACTGGAAGCCATATCAATGATGGGGGGAGGCGTGTTACGTGCGCACAGTTATCACATCGCCAAAACCTGTCAAGAAGCTTTCATCCGCAAAACTGAACAACCCTCGGCTATAAGCCGAGGGGTTCTGAAATTGTCGACTCGAAGTCGACTTCCCTTTCGTCATTCCGGCGGAAGCCGGAATCCAGGTGACGGACAGCGTCCGTCATACCGTTGAAAAACGGTATCCAGGTAGGTGGTGGTGAGCATATCCATCAGATAAAGACTGGATGCCGGCCTGCGCCGGCATGACGGATCTTCACTTCGCCTAAAGCATGCCCTGATCGTCCTGAGCTTGGTCGAAGGATCGAAGGGGCGAGGGATTTCAACCATCCCCGAGAGAGACATTAATTGAACGCCGCTGCCGCGGGACTTCAATGAGAAGCGCGCGAATAACGCTCTTAATCCGTTACTTGGTAGCAACTGCGATGAGAACCTCACCGGGCGCTTCGAAACCGTTCGGTGCCTCGAACTGGCGCAGCTCCTGTTCAATCTCAGCCCATGCCGTCTCACGCTCAGCCTCGTTTAATTGGCTCATGATCTCCCTAAGGTCGCCGGCAGAATTTCTCATAGTTCGAATAGCGTCAGCAGCCGATGGGAAATGTCGCTGTATAGCAACCGCGTGAATCGCCACATTCAGAAAACCCGCCCGCCTGTAGACGTCTTCAAGCGCCCCTGAATTTCCGAGGGCGTACATCCAGGGTTCTCCCGGCGCTGGCGGGGGTATGTTTCCTAAGCGGCGAATAATTGCGAAGGGAATCCCATGGTATGGATTTCTTTCTACCGCGGAAAATACCATCACTGCGACTTGGCTTCCAGGCTTCACCACGCGGCGCATCTCGGTTAGCGCTTTCGCCGGGTTCGGAAATAGCATCAGAGCACTCCGACATATCACCGCGTCAAATGAGTCCGCGTCGAGCGCAAGGTTCTCAGCGTTCATTACGCGGGTTTCTACGTTCGTGAGGCCCTCTTTGCGCGCCGCCTCGGCGCCGACCTTTAGCATACTGGCAGAATTGTCGGTGGCCAGGACATTGCCTGTTGGTCCGACGCGTCGAGCCGCCATAAGCGTTTGATCACCTGTACCGGCGGCAACGTCCAGCACGCGACTGCCCGGTTGGATACTGGCCAGTCCAAGCATTATTTCAGTTGCAGCTCCAGTGACCTGCTGACGCAACGCTTGTCCAGCGCTCCACCAATCAGCGGTCCCGGTGAGTCCCCATTTTTCAGTTGGCAGAGTAAACGTCATATGCCGTCCTCCATTTTTCCGAGATTGATTAAACTCTGCCGTACGATCCCTCAGATGAAGTTCAAGAGCAATCGATTCAATCCGACGGTCTTCATAGGCTACCCTTGACGTTCGATATGATCTAAAATTTTCCTTTTCGCTCCCGTGGGCCATCGCTTGGAACCTACCAGCTCCATGCTTCAACTCGGCTTTCGCCCGCCGACAATATAACCCTGCTCGACGAAAAGAAAGACTCCTCGGCGCTCCGCCTCCGCGAGGCCTTGAGCGCTCGCGCGGCCTATCCCGCGAGACGCGCCGATAACGAGCGCCACGCGGCCGGAGATATCAAACAGACGGGATGCCACGATCGTTCACCAACCTCTCAGCATCGCCGAACTTAATGTTCATGACGGCTGGTCCGATGGCTCTCATGGTCTAACATTTGCGTTCAGGGGCGCGAAGCTTCTTGCCCGTCCCCTGCAACGCATTTGTTAGGCGTCTCTTTCAACCTTTCCTACCGAGTCGTTCAACATAGTTCGGGTCATCCACTTGGCCACTAAGTTCCACTATCAACCTCTCACCCGTTTTCTTTCAACAGCCATTCCATTAATTGTGTATAGTCACTTACCCGTAGGTCAGCCTTCACGTCCATCTTTATGTTGCCATATTGGCATGCGAATAAGCCCGCTCCCTTGGCAGCCATCACATCAAGATCCCTATCACCAATTCCCAGTGTCTTCTCCCGCTCTAGATGGTACCTTTCAAGCGCTACTTGGAATGCCGCTGAATCAGGCTTTTTCGGGTAGCCATCTCCTTTAGTCAACCAGCCGCGGAACAGATGACCCATGTGGTGTGCTCGCAATACCCCGACAGTACCCTCAGCCGCCCGGTGGGTGACGATTACGTTACTCCCACCTATACCCAAGATGTACTCACAGATTTGCCGTGCACCGGGAAATGGGCGCTGAGCGAGGTAGTCGGCTTGCTGGTAGTGTTTTCTAAAGGTCTCATCAATCAACTTTGCAGGTAGATCGTAGGTCGACGAGAGTGTCTGGAGGCAGTGGTCCAATGAGACTTTAGCCAAGGCCCTGATCTCTAGTAGATCGCCGGTCCTGCCATGGTCAAGGAGGGCGGAGAGAAACGCGTCAGTGATGGCCGGGTAGCTATCAAAAAGTGTACCGTCAAAATCCCAAATGATATTTTTGTACATCGTAGCCTTCTCCTCGATACGGTGGATTAAGAGACGCTTAACGCTGCCGCTCAGCCGCCGCGCCTACCGGGACTCCTTAAACGCCGCGACCGGCTGAAGCGGTTAGGCAATCCTGTCAATAATTCGCCTTTTTACTTCCCGGGGCTAAGCTGCAAAAGCTTCCAGCACGGACACCTCAGATGCCGTCGGCAGGTTTTTTTGGAGGCGAAACCCAGTCTGACGAAGCAGGTTGGAATGTTCTGCCTCCGTTCGAATCCGGCCTCCGGCGAACGTTACGAGAAAATTCATGTCAGCGAAATGTCATGTGATAGATTTTCGTCCGCCATCGATGCCCCCTTTCTGTCGGCACACGAATCACCGCTTTGCTGAGGTGTCCGCATTTAACTGTGTGTTTCCTATCGCGCAACTAACCACCGTTGCTTCTCCGGGCTTCTCCTTTTCCTTTGCGACCGGTCAAAACTCCATCAGGTCTTTGGCGATGAGCACCTTGCCGGAATAGTGCTTCCTCACCTCCTCGGCCCACGGCGTGTAATCGCCGTCGGGCTTGTGCGTCAGGTGCGAAAGCACCACAGTTTTGACGTTGGCGCTTGTGGCCATTTTCCCGATCACGTCCAGGCTCATGTGACCTTGCGTCGCCTGTCGCATGATGCCGGCCTGCTCGGCAGGGGTCATGGCTTGCCAGCGACCGTCATTGATCATCTCTTGCATCCGATCTTGGCACGAGGAGGTTTCCGAGACGAGCAGATCGGCGCCTGTCGCAAGTTCAGTGACGGCATCGCTAGGGCCAGTATCCCCGGTAAACACAATCACGCGATCAGGTGTTTCAAAACGATAGGCATAGGACTTGTGTTTGCCGGCGGCCGAGCCTTGATGGAAAGCAAAATGGCTGTTTTCGACCGCCGTCACTTTGATGTTCGCATCCTGATAAATCATACCCGTGCCGACATCATGACCGAAAAACAGCTGAGCTAACGGGACCGTGCGACCTCCGTCGGCAATCCTGATCTCAGCGCTTATGGTGAAATACTGCACAGCAGCCTTGACCAGATCTTCGGTCCTGGGCGGGCCATAGACGTGGATCGGTTTGGTGCGATTTTGATCCCACGCAACCGACAACAGCGTGCCAAGACCGGCCGTGTGATCGTCATGATGGTGAGTGATAAAAA
>CAYZJE010000191.1:0-8480 GCA_964478485.1 uncultured Syntrophobacter sp.
TCGCAGATATTACCAAACAGATACAGATTGAAGAAAAAATTCGCCTCGAGGAAGAAATGCGGCGCGCCCGGGAATCGGCGTCGACCCAAACCCCAGTAGTGATTGAGAATGCCGAATTTCATTTCGAAGGAATCATTGGCAAGAGCGGCGGTATCGCAAAAATTTATCAGTTGATTCAAAAAGTAGCCGCAAGCAATACAAACATATTGATTTCCGGTGAAAGCGGTACCGGCAAAGAACTCGTCGCCCGTGCCATCCATCTTAACGGCCCGAGAAAAGACAAACCTTTTGTCGCGATCAATTGCGGCGCCATCCCTGAGACGCTCATCGAGAGCGAGCTTTTCGGTCATGCGCGTGGGGCTTTTACCGGCGCTGTCTCAGATCACATCGGGCTGTTCAAGCAGGCTGACCAAGGCACCGTCTTCCTAGATGAGGTTGGCGAGTTGCCGTTGCACCTTCAAGTCAAACTGCTAAGAGTTTTGCAGGAAAAGACCTTTACCCCGGTGGGAGGGAGCAAACAACTAAAAGTGGATGTGCGGGTTATTTCGGCGACTAATCGTGATTTGCGCAAGGAGCTTGATGAAGGACGGTTTCGCGAAGACCTGTTTTATCGGCTTAACGTCGTGCAGATGGTGTTACCGCCGCTTCGGAGTCGGAAAGAAGATATCCCGGCATTGGCGCATTACTTCCTACGAAAGTTCGCTGACTCGCACGCCAAAAACGTCGAAGAAATTTCCAGTTATGCACTCATGCACCTGATGAACTATTCGTTTCCAGGAAATGTTCGGGAGCTGGAGAATATCCTGGAGCATGCGGTCGCGGTAACCAATCAGAACATTCTAACGGAAGATGACTTGCCTCAACATGTTAAAGGGACACCGCTCGCGGACGAAGCGGATCTTTTCGAAAAGACCGCACCAGGTGGAGCAGAGCTTTTTTTTAGTAAAGGGCTATCTCTGGACGTAGAGCTAGAGACTCATGAGAAATGTATCTTGTTAGGCGCTCTCAAAAGAGCCAACGGCATACAGAAGAAAGCCGCCGAGATTCTCGGCATTAATTATCGCTCTCTGCGTCATCGGCTTGAGAAATATGATATGTTGAGTTCTAAAATGGGTGCTGGAATCGAACATCCGTTGGATCCCCAGTAACAAACTTTGTCACCTTGCGTTAGTTCCGAATACCGTAAACTGGAAACGAACTATTTTACCGAATTCCTCCTTTTATTGATAATAAATCTTTAGCTCCGTGCAACTAATCATAATTCCAAGGTTTCCACAGAATAACCGGGCAGTATCAGAGCAGCTTGGGCATTAATGACATGAGATGGACGGCATTTAGGCGATGGCCCATAATTTGCTGTAGCCCTCTAAAAAATGTTTGTCGTTCAAAACACTGATTTGTGAAGGAGGTGGCGGAAGTAGCATAAACAGGCTGGTTATTGAAGGTTTGGTCGCAGTTAACTTGACGAGGAAATAATCATTGAAATGCAAGATAAAATTACGAAGGGAGTACTATGAATAAGTTACGTTTGCAGAATGAATCTGGTTTTACACTAATCGAATTGTTGGTTGTGGTAGCCATCATCGGCATCTTAGCCGCCATCGCGATTCCACAGTTTGCCGCCTATAGAAAGCGCGGTCATGAGGCGCAGGTAAAGTCTGATTTGCGAAACGCCGCGGTGGCTGAGGAAGCCTACTTCGCGGCGTACACGACTTACAAAGCAGCGACACCATTAACCGCCGCGGGGGCGCCTGGCTTTAACCCAACCACCGGGGTTACCGTTAACTCCGCTATTGGTGCGCAGACTTTCGTCCTAACTGCGACACACGCTAATTGTACTGGAACCTGGACGTTCAGCAGCACGAACGGATCGATCGCTGGCGGGCCCTGTACCTAGGCAGTTACTGATTTTGTGACCGTAAATCTCGCATAGAGAAAAAGGGGGGGGGCACGTTGTGCCCCCCCCTTTTTTAATCGTCATGCGACAGAATTCTCGTCTAACTCATTCTGTATTAAAACGGGGTAGCGAGTGCTAGTCAAATGGATGCCCAGGGAAAGAAGGCAAGAGTACTTTGCATGGGCTGCTTTAGCGGCGATGTTGGCGTGGTTTTGCGACGAGATGATCTTTTCGGGGAAGATTCCTTTCTTCCGCGATTTAGCTACTTACTTTTATCCGATAAAATTCAGCGTCGCCGAAGCTTTCAAAGTCGGTGAGCTACCTCTTTGGGACCAGCGAATGGCAGCTGGCTTTCCGCTGATGGCAGGACTGCAAGCGGCGGTTTTCTATCCTCCAACCATTGTCTATTATTTGCTGCCATTTTTTGTCGCGGTACAGTTCACCTTTGTCCTCCATTACGCTATTGCCGCCGCCGGTGCGTTCGTTTTGTTCCGATCGTGGAAGTATCCGACGTATATTGCTCTGATCGGCGCCATTCTTTTTGCCTTTGGCGGCACCATGGTGTCGCTGACAAACTTACTTAATCATTTTCAAAGCGCGGTTTGGTTACCCTGGGTGATCTACTTCTGGGAGCGTACGGTCAGGGCCAAACGATGGCAGAATGTCGCTGTTTTCGCCGTCGTCGCGCTTTGCCAGCTCCTCGCCGGATCGCCGGAAGTATTTGTCCTATCGATCGGCTTGGTGGTGCTCGACACAGTTCGGCTTCAACACGACGAGGATGTCCACGGTTTTTTCCGCGCTATGGCGATTTTACTTGGATCGGGCTGCATCATGGTCGGGCTTGGCATGGTCCAGTTACTACCGACGGCGGAGCTCATCTTGCAGTCTCGCCGAGATCAACCGATACCAGCGTCTGAGGCGCTTGGCTGGTCGTTGCGACCGTTAAGTTTGCTCGGGCTGCTATTGCCAACCCTCGAAGCCGACTCGTCACTATCGCTCGGAGTGCGGTTGCTCCTTTCGCAAGGCGTGCCGTTCCTGCTCAGTCATTACTTGGGTGTCATCGGGGTATTCGGTCTATGCTGCTGGTACCGCGCAGCGCGCATGAAAGAACGCGTCATTATGGCGGTTCTAATTAGCTGTTCGCTCTTGCTGGCTTTCGGCAGTTATACGCCGGTTTATCCCTTTCTCTATGAATGGGTCCCGGCGTTCCGTGCGATGCGTTTCCCGGAGAAATATTACTACCTAACCTTCGCACTTTTGATATTCACTGCGGTTCGTGGGTTGCGGCAAATGGACAAAACCGAAAATTCTCGTTCGCCGTGGATCATCGCTATAATGATACTCGTGGCATGGCTCATCGCGTACATCACCTTTCGCGTACAACCCCAATTGCTAGCGGACTTGCTCCAGCCGCCGAATCCGAACCAAACCGTGCCGTCAACCAATCCGACGACCATCGCAGCGATCTTGGTAATTTTGGAGAAACAGGTTGCAGTAGCGTCGGTGCTCGCTATGCTGTTCTGCCTTACTCGGTTCGGCATAATACGCAAGACGCTTTTGCAATTCTTGTTGGTTCTAGCGGTTTTTTTCGATCTGAGCAGCGCCAATAAACCGCTCCATTTTCTACGTGAGGTGACACTCATTGAAAATACCCCGCGCATCATGGAAAAGTCCCCGGCTGATCACAGCCGGCTTTTTTACTATCCGGCCGGAGATAATTTGCACCCTAGCTATGTGAGAGTCACGGGCAGTCCGGATTATAAGAAAGCGACGGAGATATCACTTAATAATTTGTTGCCCAATGCCGGAATGCTGTATGGTTTCGAATATTTTCAAGACATAGACGCGCTTGGTCGGCGCAGTTATACTGAGTTTCTGTATTTCAGCAACTCTCTACCAGCCGACCGACGCGGAAAACTACTCGGAGCGCTGAACGTCAGATATGTGGTCGCCTTTCATCCATTAGAGGTGAAGGGGTTAGAGCTTCTGCAGGAATTTCCTGAACATTACTCCAAACTCTACAAGGTAGCCAATGCCGTACCGCGAACTTATATCGCTACAAGAATATTTTATGATCGTGATCCGAACAGCACGTTACGCCGATTGTCGTCCGACGAGTTTGATCCGCAACGAGAAGTGATCGTCGATACTCCCATTCGATCAGCGGCCATCAATGCTTTCCAGGGAAATGCGGCGATCAAACTTTACCGTAACAGCCGCGTCCAGATCGATGCGCGGCTTAGCGACCCTGGTGTGCTCGTGCTAACCGACGCCTTTTATCCGGGATGGATGGTTCGCGTTAATGGCGCGGAACGGAAAATTCTGCGCGCTAACTACTTGTTTCGCGGTGTTGAGCTGCCGGCGGGGAATCACCAGGTTGAATTCAGCTACGAACCGGAATCTTTCAAAATCGGTTTGATCATATCTCTCTTCACTGCCGGATTGCTGCTGGCGGTGCCGCTTATTGGTTGGACTCGTCGGCGTGCGCGTATCGCGAGCGTAACGGCTGACATTGCCGAACGGCCTATATGTTTGCTTTCCGAGTAGGCACTTTCGACCGGCGTCATCGATGCGATCGGCTACCAGGATGCGCCGATTTAAAAATGATCATGGCATTTTTCTGACATCGAATAGCGCAACCAACGGCACACCGGCGACGCCGACCGATTCGACGGGACGAAGGGAGCCTTGCATCATCTGACGGTCCCGCGGCGAAAGCGCGCTACGTCGGTTGAGCACGAGATAGAAGTCGGAGGAGCCGCTACTGCTGAAACGAATATCGCGGCGCAGCATTCCTTGGTTTTGATAAAATTCGAACATAAAGTTGGCGAACAATGCATTGACCGTTGCGTTTTTGGGTAGTTTCTCATTGAGGATCTGGATAAAACCAGGGGTAATCGCCTCCAAGAAATAGGTGGTTTCCAGGCCGCGTTCATAAGCGCCGCGAATGCCGCCGACTAGTCGGTTGTAGTAGCTAAGCTGGAAGGGATGCGCGAGGTAGAGATCTATGAGTGGGTGAAAGGCAGCAACCAAGAATACCGCCGCAGTGATTTTAACTCGGAGATTGGGGATCCTCTGGATGCCCTCGCAGCGGCGCGCCGTGTCGAGTAACCAGGATGTGATTGCGAAGAAGCCAACGCCTGCCAGCGCCGCGAGAAATGGCAAAGCCGAAAGCATTTGCCGCACACCATCGTGGACTACCGCCCCTGGCATCAGTGCCAGGATCATGACGAAGCTCAAGTTGGCGAAGAAAAGCAAAACCGTGTGACGCACTCCGTGAAGCCATGGGATCGCAACGAGCCCCAGTACGGCCAAGGCGAGAAGAGCCTCAGGTGTCGTGATGGCTATCATGTAAAACGGGTAATACCAGGGCAATTGATTGGATAAGTAAACTTGATTGAGGAAATAAATTGTATAATTGGTTTCCGGTCGGTACGCGCGACTGATACCTTCGTAGAGAAACTCCAGTATTCGTAGCCCTGGTTGATGCCACAGGTAGGGCTGAGCCGCGAGCATGACCACGGGTGCCAGAAAAAGCATGGTAAAGAGGTTGTTCGTGTATTTGTCGCGGTGAAACAGATGCGCCCAAACAACGAGCGGGGCCGGAATTAACAATGCCGGAAATTTTGTTGAAAGCGCTAGACCCCAGACCAGGCCCAGCGCGACACTCCATTTCCAACTGCCGAGACCTTTCCAGAAACAGTAAGCAGTCAGAAACCACATAGTGGCGAGCGGCAGATCGGTTACCGCGAGATGTGTGTAAGCAAAGAGATTCGGTGTCAGAACCAGCGCAAACGCGGAGAATAGACCGCTTGTACGCCCGAATAATTCCTTCATCCAGAGATAAATCACCACGACAAGCGTAGCGAAAAAAAGCGCAGGGCCCATTCGGTATGCGGAAAATTTGTCGAGAAAATGGATTGAGAATGATTTCGCTAATCCTGAAACGATCCGTGAGAACGGCGGATGCGGAACATTGTAGGGGTTCCAATGCCAAGCTGCCTTGATGTTTTCGTCGCTCAGATCTTGTCGAACGTCGCCTTTTACAAGATTGTGACTGAAACCGAAAATCCAATTAACGTGCAGGTCCGAAGCATGGAAGTAGGGTGGCTCGTCCCATGCCACGCCGTAGTCTTTCGATGTCAAACTGACGACTAGCAAAACACTGACAAAGAGCAGAGTTGGAATCACCCAGCGCGGCGCACGCGACTCGGCTTGTGGGTCAACAATCATGAGATTGGAGTAAAGCAGAGATCGTCAAGTAACGCTTCTGCAATTGAGGTGAGAACGAAACCGACTCTCTAATGTCATGAATTCTCATGGTCAACGAGTGGCGCTTTTGCAAACCTGATAGAGAGGAACGTCTTTTTTGACGAGCAGTATGCGTGAGGAAAACCATTTCGTCAAACCATTGGCTCAAACCGAGTAGATTCTACAAAGCGCAATTATTTCGACGGCGCGAAGTCATTCAGATGCTGGTTTTTGCCATACTGCCACGACCGACTTACCGAGCGTTCCGTGTGACAAACGATCGAGCACTTGGGATAGCGGTACGCAAAGACGATCCCAGATATAAATCTGCAATCGTGAGGGTATCGCTCGTCTAAGCACGAAGGCGTTACCCAGGCACAATAATATTCCCACTGAATCGAGGTACGCCAGCTTCTTTTTGATCCATCCCGCAGGCATCAGTGATTGGAGGCGAGCTTTATCGTATCGGCGTAAGTGGCCGACGTTTTGATCAAATTTGCTAAAGAGCCACGGATGGGCCGGAGCCAATACCACGATATAGCCGCCCGCTCGAACTAGTCGAGCGCAGTCATATATTTGCGACTGGTCGTCGCGAATATGCTCAAGAACGTCTATAAAAAGAACGCAATCAAACGACGGCCTATCAGCAAGGGCGGACAGAGAACCCACGATCACGCTGACAATACCGAACTGTTCGGTTACCGAAACTTGTAGTCGGCTAGCACGGTGAGCGTCGGGCTCAAGGCAAACCCAGCGGCGCGCACGATCATCGTGTAGCGCCGCAGTCGTGGCACCGATTCCGGCGCCCACTTCGAGGATGTCGCCAATCAGATAAGATTGGATTTGCGTCTTTACGTAGCGTTTCCAATTTTTGGCAAGAGAAAAGAGCAGGAGCTCTCCATCGGCGCACGGAGTATTACTGTCCGTGGCCATAGAGGCGTCGGATTCCACCAGTGAAGTGAATATAGTCACGACTTGGAATGATGCTGGCGGTGGTCCGGGCGGCTAATATCATGAAAGCGAACACTAAAATCACTGGCATCATTTGGAGAGTCATGAGTAGAAGTAATCCCGTGGTATAGGCGACCCAAACGGGTACGACGAAACTGGTTAATAGTTGGATAGCTGGGACAACAATCAAGGCTCCACTGGCGAGTCCTATTCCAATGGAAACAATGATCAAGAGTCGTACCCCTATGCGCTCGCCAAAGACCGCCATTGCGCTCAATCCATGCACTACTAGAGCGACAAAGTTCATCCGCGATGAACCTTCCAGTCGCTGGCTTCGCTGAGTTGGAATAAGCGTCAATGGCAGCTGCGCTTTGTGAGCCGCCGCTGCATAGTGGTTCCACAGCTCGGAAACGGCGACTATACGAGTAAGCGCGCCCCACGGAATCACGCTAAAGTTGCCAACCCGAACCGGTACCCCGGTTAACAAAAAATGGATTAGACGGTAAACATGGTAGAAAAGCTTGAAAGTCATGTTCTCCATGCGTCGGGTGCGGGCCGCGAATATGATCTTTTTGTTTTCATTGGCGATGGACTCCTTAATAAGTCGGGGAACATCGCGCGGATCATCTTCCCCGTCTGAGTCCATAACGACCACAAGACCGCAGGGTCGTTTCGCTTCGATGTACGAAAGCCCGACTGCAATAGCGCGCTGGTGGCCAAGGTTGCGGCGAAGTGAGAGCACATCGACACTTTCGATGAATTGAAAATTACTTGATCCGAGATTTTCTGGAACAGCATCCGTCGATCCGTCGTCCACCAGCAAGAGACCAGTCCGTAGTCCAGCAATTTTGAGCACATTTTCCAAGCTCGGTAGGAGCAACGAAAGTGCTTGCCAATCATTATACACGGGCATCAAGATCATCAGCTTGATATCCAACGGTTTTGTGACGCTCATCCGGCTTCAGACCTCAAATGACAGCTTAACAGCTTTTTGCCTAACGTACCGTCGGTGACTCGAAAAATGATTTGGCGAGCCGCGGGCTATACTATAATAGATTACGCTGGAGCGACCTTTGGATTTCAATGCCATAAAATACCTAAAACTCTAAAAAAATACCATGGAATTTGTCATGGTGGCACAGGTGAATTCTTGTTGCCTCGATCCTAACATTGTATAATTGTCCAAGTTAGCCGTGCTCGCGAGAGGATGAGGCGATGAAAACAGTGCTTTCTTTGCTGTTCGCTGTGGTAGTGGAATGCGCCGTGTGTCGAAGCGCATTTGCCCAGGCATTTGGCGAATACGGCAGAACGCTCGGGGGCATTCCCCATGGGCAAGGGGTCGCCGGACCGCGAGCGCCGGGCGGTGTGGGACAGGGTGGCA
>CAYZJE010000192.1:0-5252 GCA_964478485.1 uncultured Syntrophobacter sp.
AGCGCGAAGCGAACCAGGGCGACGAGATCAGCGAATCGTCCGGCTTGGGATCTTCCTTTGACCTTTTTCGGCGCGACGGCGGCGAAAGCGTCCCAGAGGCGGTCTTCGGTCCAGGCGGCGTGTTCTTCGCGGAGTTTTTTCTCCAGCTCTTTGAGCATCGGTTCGGTGAGCCGGTGACGGTATGGACGGCTGTAAAGAAGCTGGAGCGCGGTGATCTCGGCTTTGTGCTTCTCGATATAGTCGCGAAACGACTTAGTCACTTGCTCGGCGTTTTGCGTCGTCTGCTGCGACGCGCCGGCGAACAGCACGCGGTCGCGGGAGATCACGTCGATCACCTGCTCGCTGGCCTGATGGATCTTGATCAAGAGCTGGCGAAGCGAAGGATTACCGGCGAGCGGCGTGACGGCTTCTTTTGCCAAAGTGGCAGCGGCGTCCCGCCGCTGTTTCTCTGTAGGCTCAATTAAATAAGTCACACTCTCAGCTCGTCTGTGCGCCCGTATATATTCCCGAAACTTTTCCATGCTGGCGGGATTTCTGACTATGTGGTCGAAGGATTCGCGCTGCCAGACTGTGTTGGTTCTTGAAGACGGAGGCGGGACGCCTCCCCCACTTTGTTCCGATCCGGCTCTTAAAGTGGCAGAGGCGTCTCGCCTCTGATTCTGGAACTCACCCAAGCGGCGTCCCGCCGCTTCCACTTTGAGGATTTCATGAGCCGTGAACGATTTCCAAGAATGTAGTATGTCTGACAATTGATGTTCATCCAACGGCGAAACTAAAACATGCACATGATTCTGCGCCACCACGAACTCATCGAGGTGGTAACGCTCGCCATCGAAATGTTTCAACGCGTTCTCCATCAGCTGCTTCACCTCCGGCACGCTCAGCACACAGGAACCGGTGCCGGCGTCGAGCCATTGTTGGATGCGTTGCGGAAATCTTTCGTAGTAGTCCTTTCTCGTAGCCTCATCGTGCGGTTCGAGGTGAACAGCAATCCATTCATCTCTCTCTTTCCGCCATTGTTCGAGTCGTTCTTGTGGCAAAGAGTCGGCAAGCCGAAAGGTCACGAAGTACGTCGCACCATCTTGCCGCCAATGCGGCAGATCGCCGGAAAGGAAAGCCACCGGCTCGTGCGGATCGAAGTAGTTTAACGTGGCAGCGGCGTCCCGCCGCTGATTCTCTAGAGCCAAGAGGCGGGACGCCTCTTCCACTTTGTCCGGATTAACAGCTTCAAGCAGAGTCTGCGCGATCTCGCAAAGCGTCTGGCCTTTGGCTGTCGCGCGGACTTCGGCGGCGAGCGCTTCGTCGAAGCGGTTTTCCAAACGAACCAGCCGTCCGGCGAGGCTTTCTAGCACTTCCGGTTCACGGTTGCCGAGCGCGACAGCGTCGAGCAGCTTGTCGAAGGTCACCGTGCGTTTTTTCTCCAGCGGGCGGGAGTCGGTCAGGTCGCTCTCGCAGACGCCGACGGCGTCGATGATGACGAAGCGGTTTTTGCGCTTGATGCCTGGGTTCACCTGTTCCATTTTGGTATCCGAGATCACCCGCACACCCCTGCCCTTCATCTGCTCGAAGAAGCCGCGCGACTTCACCGAGCGCATGAAGAAGACCACCTCCAACGGTTTCACGTCGGTGCCGGTGGCGATCATGTCGACAGTGACGGCGATGCGCGGGAAGTAGCTATTTCGAAACCTTTGGATCAGCGTCTTGGGATTCTCTCCCGTCGTCAGGTAGGTAATCTTCTTGCAGAAGTCGTTGTCCTTATCGAACACCTCGCGGCAGATGTCGACGATATCCTCGGCGTGGGAGTCGTCTTTGGCGAAGATCAGCGTCTTGGGCACGTCAATACGTCCGGGAAAGATCTCCGTGAACAGCTTGTCGCGAAAAGTCTGGAGCACCGTGCGGATCTGGTCTTTCGCCACGACATCGCGGTCGAGCTGGCCGGCGTCGTATTGGAATTGGTCATCGAGTTGCTCCCAGCGTTTCTTGCGCGTCTGGCGATCGCGCTTGTCGACGTAGAAACCGGCGTCGATCTTGGAGCCTTGCGAAGTGATCTCGGTGTCGATGCGGTAAACGTCGTAGTTGACGTTGACGCCGTCGGCGACCGCCTTTTCGTGGTTGTATTCCATGACGAGGTTCTGGTTGAAGAAGCCGAAGGTTTGTTTCGACGGCGTCGCGGTGAGGCCGATGAGATAGGCGTCGAAATATTCCAACACCTGGCGCCACAGGTTGTAAATCGAACGGTGACACTCGTCGGTAATAATGAAGTCGAAACTTTCGATCGGCAGGCTCGGATTATAGTCCACCGGCAGCGGTTCCTTGTAAAGCGACTCGGCGGCGTCGATGCCGAGGTCGTCTAAATCTGGCGCGGGTTCGACTTCGCCTTTAAGCATCGAGTAAAGCCGCTGCACCGTGCTGATGACCACGCGGGCGGAAGTATCGAGAACGTTTTTGTTCAGCGCTTGAACGATGAACTCTTCAGTGAACTTATAGTTATTCACTGGCGAGACGAACTGGTCAAACTCTTTAAAGGTCTGCTCGCCGAGGTTGCCGCGGTCAACCAGGAACAACACCCGGCGCGCGCCGGCATTTTTGATCAGCCGGTAAGTGAAGTTAACCGCCGTGAACGTCTTGCCGGAGCCGGTCGCCATCTGGATGAGCGCGCGCGGTTTGTTCGCGGCGAAAGATTTTTCCAAGTTGGTGATCGCTTCGATCTGCGCTTTCCAGAGCTTTTCGGTTACAAGCGGCGGTAACTCGCGCAGGCCTTGATTGAGCTGTTTCTCTGCCTGAACCCATTTGAGCAAAGTCTGCGGTTGATGAAATGCGAAGACATTGCGGCTGCGCGGTTCGGGATCGAGCCGGTTGGTAAAGCGCGTCTCCGTGCCAGTGGATTCATAACTGATAGGCAAAGGTGAGCGCCAAGCCGGAATGCCGACCGGCACGCCTTTGACATATTTCTCCGACTGCTCTTCGACGCCGATTAATGAATGTCCCGCGGGTTTGGCCTCGACCGTGCCGATCGCTTTGGCGTCGACAAAGAGCGTGTAGTCCGGCTCGCCGGTTTTGAAAGATAGCTCGCGCACCGCGACGCCGCGCTGGCTGTGCAGATTGACGGACGATTTGTCCTGCACCTGCCATCCACACTGTTGTAGCAGGCGATCGATCTCTTGTCGGGCTAGTTCCTCGGGCTCGGGCATGACGAGTAGTTATACCGGGTAATCTTTTAACCAATGATTTGCCGGATTCTACGCGATCGAGCCTCGGGTTGCCAAGGGGCGGAAAAGGCATGAGGCGAAAGTCAGAAGCCAGCGGTTCAATCGTTCAAAGTAATACTAAAGTCCGTTCAAATCGTTCAAGCCGTTCAATCGCTTTGCTCCGTTCAAAACGTTAGAGACAATGACAACGCGGAAGGGAAACTTCCACGTTTCGAGAATTCTCGAAACGTCGAAATGAAGGGTTTTACTTTCATCCGTATAGAGCGGCATTTTCTTCTACCAGAAATCCGATTTTCCTTTTCTTCGGCTCGGCTGGCGCCATAAGCTGGCGGACGGCGGCAAATAGCGTCTTGATGTTGGTATCGTGTGCGGTGACTGCGCGTTCCAACTCCTCCAACTTAGCCAAGACATCCTTTTGAAGCTCAACGGTGTGACGAAGCCGGATGAACGCTCGGACCACGTACACGCCCGTCACGGCCACTCCCCAAGTTCCAGCCGTCCAAGTCGTTCCACTGAACCTCTTTCGAGACTGTTGCCTCCGTGTTAAGAGAAATTTCATGTCCATACTCAAAGTGACCCGCCTCGGCCATCCGGTGTTGCGCGAAGTTACCAAAAATATTTCCGTCAAAACGCTCAAAACTCCAGTGATGCAGAAATTCATCGACGACATGGTCGAGACCATGAAGGAATACGATGGCGTCGGCTTGGCGGCCGATCAGGTGTTCACTTCTAAGCAGGTGGCTGTGCTCGAAGTCGCCGACAATCCGCGTTATCCAAACAAAGCGAAAGTGCCCTTGACCGTGCTGGTGAATCCGAAGATCACGCCGCTCTCCGACGAAATAGAAGAGGACTGGGAAGGTTGTCTCAGCATCCCCGATCTGCGCGGCCGAGTGCCGCGTTATAAGTCCATTCGAGTCCAGGCCCTCGACCGCCATGGAAAAAAACTCGACTTTGTCGCCGAAAAATTCCACGCGCGCGTGATCCAACATGAGTACGATCACCTAAACGGCAAAGTCTACCTCGACCGCATGCGTGACTTCACGACCCTCACCTTCCTGCAAGAGTTCGCGAGATACTGGATAAAAAAATAGCGGTGGCAACGTTGAGTTTCCCCTATCGAAAGGCTAGAGTCGCGCCATGAATTTGCCGCATCTGGAATCCTCGCTCGATCGGCTGCTGAAGACCGTTTCGCGATCGACGGCACAAATTCTCGATCGCGCTCTCTCCGGTGAAGATATCTCGGTCGATGAGGCGACGGACTTGTTCGCGGCTGACGGTTCCGATCTGATCGCGATGATCGCCGCGGCCGATTACCTGCGTGCTCAGACCGTCGGCGACGTGGTCACCTACGTGATCAACCGCAACATCAATTTTACCAACGTCTGCGTCAAGCAGTGCGGCTTTTGCGCCTTTAGCCGCGGCCATCTCGCCGAAGAAGGCTATTTTTTACCGATCGAAGAAATCATCCGGCGGGCGCGCGAGGCGCGCGATCTCGGCGCCAGTGAAGTTTGCGTGCAGGCCGGTTTAGCGCCCGGCATGGACGGCTGGCATTACGTCAAACTCTGCCGTGCCTTGAAAGAAGCCTTGCCTGAATTGCACATCCACGGCTTTTCGCCGGAGGAAGTTCTGTACGGTTCCACCTTGACCGGCGCGAGCATTCGCGAGTATTTGACCGCCCTCAAAGAGGCCGGCGTCGGCAGCTTGCCGGGAACATCCGCGGAAATTTTCGTCGATGAAGTGCGTCAACGCATTTCGCCGGGGCGCATCGGCATCGATCAATGGATCGAGGTGATTCAAACCGCTCACGAAATCGGCATCCCGACGACGTCGACGATCATGTACGGCCATATTGAAAGCGCGCGCCACCGGGCCGTCCATTTAAACGTCCTGCGCGACGTGCAGAAGCGCACCGGCGGCATCACCGAGTTCGTGCCGCTCAGTTTCGTCTACGAAGAAGCGCCGATGTCGCATCGAAACGCGCTGCCCGAACTGCGCCATGGCGCCACCGGCGCGGAAGTGATGAAGATGTACGCCGTGTCGCGG
>CAYZJE010000193.1:0-2616 GCA_964478485.1 uncultured Syntrophobacter sp.
TCGCCGAAGGCGAATTGGCCGACCAAATAATTTGCCGCCGATTCATCCAGCTGGGCTTGGAGAAATCGCCGCACGGTGTCCGGATTGCCGGCGACGGCTTGGCCGATCTCCATCATCTTGTCGAACTCGGCCGGCCGAGGATGCGCCGGAGTGCCGCCGAGGAGATAAAACAGATAGTAAAAATGATTATGCCAAACAGGATAGGCGCGCCGGGCGATGGTCAGCGCTTCTTGATCGCTGTCGGCGATGACGATGAACCGGCTGACGCCAAGTTTTGGCGTCGGGCGGTCGCCATGAAACTCACGCCACACTCTGCGGTAGTTATCGTTATAGGAGCGCGTGTCTTTGGCCGAATCGAGGCTGACCATGTTCAAAATTTGCTTCGCGGCGCGTTCGGCGGCTTGCACCGAATGCACGCCGTACCACAACGGCGGATGGGGTTTCTGCAGCGGCTCGAGCTCCATTGGAATATCTTTAAAGGAAAAGTATTTTCCTGTGAAGGTAAGTGTTTTGTGTGTCAGTCCTTCGAGAATCAGCGCCCGCGCTTCGGTATAAATCTCCTGCGCCTGGGCTGGGTCCTGGCCGTAAAATTTTACTTCAGCCGGCGACGAGCCGCGGCCAAAGCCGATCTCCAAACGGCCGCCGCTTAATTGACCGACCATGCAGATCTCTTCGATCAGCCGCAGCGGGTGATGCAGCGGCAGGGCATAAACCATCGGCCCAAAACGCAGCCTTTTAGTCCGCTGGGCGATGGCGGCAAGGAACACGCTCGGCGACGGCGCCATGCCGATGGGCGTGGAGTGGTGCTCGGCGACATGGTAGGCGTAAAAGCCCGCCCGCTCGTAGGCCTCGATCAGTTGCAGTCGCGCTTCGTAGAATTCATTGAGCGGAAGCTGGTTGCGGTCCAGGTGGTCGAAAATGCCGAATTCCATACCAGGCGGGATATATCGTGAATCACGGCCAAATCAAAGTCTGGTGAGATAATTTTGCACTTGCGCCGTCGCTGGAAAATATGGATTACGGTGAAGAACTGGCGCAGCCTGGCAAAGTTTGTTATCTAATGCGCGATGCCTACGGCAGCGACGATCGCCGCTCTATAACGATTTCTGCCATGATCGCCGCGACGGCGCGGTGTGAAAGAAAAACGAAAAAGTGATCGACGAATCCTCTAACGCGATCAAATAAAAGCGAGTATTAATCGGTCCACGAACGGCTCCGAAAAATGGCTTTGCTTAGTGGGCAATTTTTACCGGTGTAATGGAGACAAAAGCTTGCCAGTGCAGATCGAAATAGCGAGAAATGTTTTATCTGTCTGGCTTTTTTGGATACTGATATTCGCGCCCGCGGTCTACAGCCAACCAAGCAAAGCCGCCGGGTCGGCGGAATGGGATATGTTGGTTAATGCCGCAAAGAAGGAAGGCAAGGTGACGGTATCTCTTCCGGCGAGCGCCGAGATGAAAAAACAGGTCGAGGAGCAATTCAAAAAACGCTACGGCATTGAAGTCGAAACTTTTACCGCGCGCGGCAGCGCGGCGGTGCGCCGCATGGCCGACGAATTCAAAGCCGGCGTGCGCCATTTCGATTTACACATCGGCGGTTCTTCTTCGATCGTTTCTGGCATGCTAGACGAGGGTATTCTCGATCCGATCGAACCTTGGCTGGCGCTACCTGAAGTTAAAGAGCCGAAACAGTGGTGGGGCGGTCATTTGTGGGTCGATAACGCAAAACGATTCATTTACATGTTTCAGGCGCATCTGCCGGAAATCCTCTGGTACAATACCGATCTGATCAAGCCCACTGAGATCCGTTCGTACGACGATTTTCTCAACCCGAAATGGAAAGGCAAGATCGGCTTTCTCGATCCGCGCACACCGGGGGCGGGCGATTCCACCTGGGCGTACATGTGGAAGGTCAAAAGTGAAGAGTATCTGAAAAAACTCGTGGCGCAGGATTTATATCTCGGCCGCGATCAACGCTTGCTCGCGGAAAGTTTGGCCAAAGGACGGGTCGCCGTCATGATCGGTCTCTCCTATTATTCCTATCTGCCGTTTCTCAAAGCGGGATTGCCGATCAAGACTATACCCAAACTCAAAGAGGGAAATTACGGCAGCGCCGGCAGCGGTAATCTGGCGGTAATCAAGGCGCCGGCGCACCCCAACAGCACCAAGGTTTTCGTCAATTGGCTGTTGGGCCGGGAGGGACAGGAGATCGTTTCCAGGGCCCTCGGTCAAGCGACTCGACGTCTCGATGTCGATACCGGTTTTCTGAGAGAAATCGGCACAGTCGCGGCTAAAGACGTTATGTCGGTCAATGATTTTTGGCAAATCGAAAATCAGTCGGAAGAAAAACTCGATAAAGTGCGCGAACCCGCGGCCAAGGTTGCCCACGGCCTGTTGAAGTAGCAGCGACGGCGCGTGCGCCGCGCGGCGAGCGCAACCGAGAAACGTTACGATCGAAAGGACCAGTGCAATGGGTATCATGTCAACAGCGAACCAATCCGATCCGGAAAATTTGGAATCGTACTTGAAGAAATACCCGGATGTTCCCAAGGAAACGATTCTCAAGCAACATCTCCTGAGCCTGGGTCATTGGTTCAGCGACGCCGCGCTCCAAGCC
>CAYZJE010000194.1:0-2222 GCA_964478485.1 uncultured Syntrophobacter sp.
TTGTGGCCCAAACCGTCACTTTGTCGACATGGTTTTTCTCCCCATCTGTACTACTAAAACCCAGAATTTGCGCTCGCGCAAATTCAACCCCGATTTCCGCAGAGCGTAATGCAATGACAATTTTACGTGCGGAGGCGGCTCATTGATAGGTAAAAACCAGTTGCCGGTTGCCAAGCCAGGGGATCGGCGGGCAGGCGTGATCCAGAGCTGCTTCACGCAAGATCGGATTGTGCGAACGGCGCTCGAAGTGCACCACGATCTGCTCCGGAGTCACCGTGACTTGGCCGGCGGTCTCGACGAACTTGCGGTACAGATCCTTCGGCTTCGATTTGTCGAAGCCCTTGAGTCGGCTGGCCAGCCAACGGTAACAGCCGTTGGCGATCACCGTCAGCGCCACGTCGAGGTCCACGTTCAAGCGCACTTCGCTGGCCAAGCAGTCGAGATGGAAAAAGTTGACGCTGATGCCCAGGCCGTCTTCGCTGCCGTTGCGTCGCGCGTAGCGGATCACCAAATCACGCGCGGTGATGTCGGTGTTGTTGGACAGAAACAACGTGAAGCGTTCGCGGTCCAAGCCAGTGACGGCGATTTGACGCAAGGTTCCGTCGTAGCCGTCGAGTTGGATCGACTCATCGACGTAGCGGATGTTTTTGTGCAAACGTTTGGGGATGTCGAGATGCGCTTGGCGCCAGGCGCTGGCGGGCAAGGCTTCGAGTCGGCGTGTGATGGCGGCGCCGCGTCGGCGGATGGTGATGAACGAGATGCCGCGTTGGTTGACACGCGACAGTTCGGGATAGTTGGTGAGCTTGGAATCGAAGCAGAGCCAATGCGGATCGTGGCCGGTGACGGCGTGCCAAAATTTGACGAAGCGGAGGACTTCGCCGGGCTGATCGTCGCGGCGCAAATTAGCGTTTGCGTAGATTAAAACCCGGCTTTTTTGGTCCTGAGCGAAGAAGGTGAGCACGCTGGGGCCGGCCTTGCCGCGGCGTGGTTGAAAGTGGTTGTCGAGCTCGGCCTCAGCGCCGCGATACGGGATGGTGTGGAAATCGAGGTTGAAGATTTCGGGTTCGGGAAACAAGCGCGGCGCGAGTTGGCCGACCCAGCCGCTCAAGAGTTGTTCTTGATGATGGCGTTGAGTGCGATACGAATAATCGGTCGCGAAAGATTTCTTGGGCAAGATGTTGAGGCCGGCGAAGAGTCCGAGAGCTTCGTCGAAATTGAAGTCGTCGATGTGACTGCGGCGTTCCTTGTCGAGGAGTTTGAGGACGAGCAAGCTGAGGATGGCGTTGGTGGCGGGAATCATGCGCGAGCCGGGATAGCCGGCGTCGCGCACCAGGCGATCGAAGTCGAGTTGAGCGAGCAACGGCAGAAACAAGAAGAGCCCGGCGACGCGCGTGCGGATCGGGCGATCTCGGTCGAGAGCAAGCAACCGACAATCGGCGACGGCAGGCCGATCGGCGCGCGGTTCCGTGGACTCTTCGGTGGGCCGTCCGCGCGGGACCGCAGCGAAAAGGGGGGCGTCCGTCCCTGGCGGATGCAGGCGTGAAATTGAGCGCCGAGATTGCGCAGGCTGCCGTAAGCGAAGCCGAAGCACGCGGCCGCCGTTTGCAAAGGTTGGCCTTCGAGGATGACGGCGCGGATCGCTTCGTAGCGCCGCTGCGGCGTCTCTTGGGGATCGACAAAGAACTGCTGGAACCGTGGGTCGTCCATGACCGGACCTCCAAATTGTCACTCCATTGTTGGCGAGAACGCTGGCCAAAGGATATCCGTAATTGTTCGTATAGATCAAGAGCGCGCCGAGCCGAAATGCGAGAAAGGCAGCAAATCATCAGGCGAAACGCATATCTGTTGGTTGCCCGTCGATTCGCTGGTTGGCCTGAAACTCTCGCAAAAAGACCGAAAACCGAAAGAATGATGTGACAATTGGCATGAAAAACCACGGGAAATCCGCCGTGGAGCATGCCAAATTGTCACTGAATTACGCCCCGCGGAAATCGGGGTTGAATAAGATACATTACGTATTTATGTTCTATGAGTTTCCGGGATCAAGAATCCTAGCGTGTACCTCCCAACGATGGTGGATCCGACACAGCCCAATGTCTGTGCAGGGCATGCGTAATCGATTTGACTGCGCAAAGTCTTGAATTAACAGCAGTTACATACTCCAGACTGCTAGGAGGGGGGGTGTGGCGCATTTGCACAGACTTTTGCACAGACCTTGCATG
>CAYZJE010000195.1:0-5857 GCA_964478485.1 uncultured Syntrophobacter sp.
GTCGCAATACCGTTCATGGTTCGAGAACCTCACCACGAACGGTATTGCTCGATCGCGAATTCAACTACTTATCCGTTCGCCCTGAGCGTGTCGAAGGGCTCCGAGTGAATTGCGACACAGTCTCTCAAGGGGGAAGGAACATGAAATAATCTCAATCCAGCGGCATCTTCTCCATCTCCCGCGCCACCCCTTCACGATATAACGCGAACAAATCGAGCGACTCCTTCACCGCGTCCAACGCAATCTGCTCTTTTCCTCCCACTGCGTACTTTTCCAGAAATGGCAAAAACATATCGCTATGCTCTTCGTCGGCCTGGGAGTGGGCGACGAAGTTCGGCATGTCGCGCCAAGCGATTCCCATATCCTCCGTCCAGCGCTTGCCCATGCGCGTCGAATGACCGCCGCCGATGTCTTTGAGCAAGCGGTCGTCGTTGGTCCACTCGGTCACGGTCAACGCGGATAAACCCTCGATCCAACTCTTCGCGTGCGTCAGCCAGCCCCAAGCGTAGAGCGTGGCCGTCGTTGTAACGATCGGCTTGGTATCGATCACTTGCTGCGCCGTCAGACCGAGTTTCTCCGCCTGCTTGATGATCAGATGCAGATGGCCGTAGTCGGAATATTGATCCTTGATCACTTCGCCGTATTCATGCTGCAAGATCGCCTGCTTGATCGCCATCACCGGACAGTTAGCCGAGACCAGGGCCCAACAGTCGCGCCGGTGGCGGATGTAGAGTCCCAACTGCGTAATCATCAGCCGCGCCCGCGGCTTGTTCATCCTGACCGAAAAATAATGTTCCAGCTCCGGCGAACGCACATGCTCGCGCACCATCTCGCCGATGACTTTTCGCCATTCTTCGACCTGCATTATTGCCCTCTTCGACACCGAAGGTTTTCAAGGAACCTGGTCATCCCTATATAAGATTTCATCGTCCATGCCAACACAGCTTACATTTCCGGAGACAATATCTGTTTCCCTTGCCTGCAGAACGGCTACGGCGTAAGATTTTGCTCAAAGATCTCAGCAGAAGTGTATTCTTCAGATACTTGTCGAGAACAGGGGCCAATGAAGACTCAGTCAGTTAAAGATAAAGCTAAGCTGATTCGTAATATCGCTCGTAAACACGGCGTAACTCGCCTGCGGGTATTCGGGTCGCGGGCTTCGGGTACCGCAAAACAGTCTAGCGATCTAGATCTGCTAGTTGCATTGAAAGCGGATCGGGACTTCCTGGATCTCATTGAGTTCAAGTTAGACGTCGAAGATTTGTTAGGCTGCAAAGTGGATGTGTTAACAGAAGGCGGGATCAGTCCTTATCTGCGCAGCCGGATTCTGCGAGAGGCAACACCCTTGTGAAGGATGAGTCCGTCTATCTAAGTCCTCACCCCTCACCGAATGATTTTGGTCGCCCGTGCTAACACGTCGGTGTTGATGGTCACCCCGATCTTCTTTGCCGTCTGCTGGTTGATGACAAACTCGAACCTCATCGGCTGCTGCACCGGGAGATCGGCAGGCTGGGTGCCCTTCAGAATCCTGTCCACGTACCAGGCGACCTGCCGGTAGCTGTCCTTGAGGTCCGCCCCGTAGTACATGAGCCCGCCGGCATCAACAAATTCTCTGTTGCCCATCGACGGTAGCCGGCTCTTTATCGCAAAGTCCGCGATCCGTTTTAGGTTAGCGCGCATTGGCTGACCTCCGCCGGCTGCGTAGAGTCCGTCTGGGCGATCCTTGTTTAGCGCAGCGAATACCCTGTCAAAACTGTTCGTATCTCGTATCTCCCAAAACCGAACAGTCAACTTCAGCGCACGCGCAGCGGGTGGAATCTCCTCTTTCACCTCGCGTGGAGCGCCCTGAGTGGTCGGATCATAGAGAACCGCGACACGGGTAACTTTGCCAACGGCTTCTTTGAGAATCTCCAGCCGCTTCCCGCCTAGTCCTCCGGAAATGTTTGTAATCCCGGTGACGTTGCCGCCGGGACGGGCAAGACTATCAACCATGCCTGCCACGACCGGATCGATCCCGCGGCCAACCATAACGATGGGAATCGTTTTGGTCGCATTCTTCGCCGCCCGAATCCAGTTGCCCCCTGCTGCTACCACGATGACATCGACTTTGAGCCGCACCAGTTCGGCCACAAGCTCAGGGGCCCGTTCGGCCTTCTCTTCGCCATATCGGTACTCGATGGCGATGTTCTGTCCTTCTATGTAGCCAAACTCGCGCAGAGCCAGCCGAATTGCCCCGGCATCGGTGTCCAAGGAAGGCGAGACATTCGACAGATACCCTATCCGGAAGACTTTCTTCGGCTGCTGCGCTTGGGCGAGAGACGCAGTAGTCAGAAACAAAGTTGCCAGTCGTCGGATCGCGGTTCTTCTGTTCATTTTTCCTCCACAACTGTTCACTGTACACTTATCACGATTCAAAAAAGGGGGACAGGTTTAGAAAAATGGACAAGCTGTTCTCATCACTGGTGATTAGCACTACTCTTCCATGAGATCGTATGTCAAAGAAAAAAAACCAAGAGAGCGGGTTTAAAACCCGCGCCTACAATTCTTGTTTTCGTGCCGGTCTTTTTTTGGCAATAGCAATGAGATATCTTACATTAAGAAGGGCAGGAATTCTCTTATGGATCAGCTCGAACACAGGAAAATCACTCTCGCCCGTCTGCTTGAACCGGTGGGCCGTTGTCTAACTCCGGAAGTGGCTAACGCGCTCGTGAATCTTCGCGCCGATCCGGCCTTGCAATCCCGCATCGACGAGCTTGCCGATAAGTGTACCGAAGGTGAGCTCTCCGCCGTGGAGCAGTCAGAATACGAAACCTATGTGCACGCGATCGATTTCATTGCGGTGCTGCAGGCTCAGGCTCGTAGTCTGCTTGAGACGAACGGCACGACGTGATCGACGCCGCTCTGCGCAACTTGGTAAGGCAACGCGCCGGGCACCGCTGTGAATACTGCGGATTCTGGCAATGGCAAATACCGGTTCCGCTTTTTCACATTGAGCACATCGTGCCGAAAAAGCACGGCGGGGACGATGATCCGTCTAACTTGGCATTAGCCTGTCATCGCTGCAACTTGCACAAAGGCCCGAACCTGACCGGTATCGATCCAGAGAGCGGTAACGTAACTTCGCTGTTTCACCCGCGCAATGAAAGATGGGAGACGCACTTCGTGCTCCAGGACGATACGATTGTCGGGCTTTCACCCGTGGGCCGGACGACGATTCAGGTGCTCGATATGAACGCCGCGGAACGAGTTCAACTCCGCGAAAAACTCAGAGCGCGTGGATAAGCGTTCTTGCCTGACACCAGCCTGAGACACTAAAGATCAGTCACAGGACACTCGGCGCTACGAACGAAAGCTCGCTTGTAGCTAGCCCAGGGGCTCAAGTTCTTTCGCATTCTCTCAGGACAAGCCTTTGCGGCTATTCTTTTCTTCGGTTACGGCTCTGCCGCGCTACAGTGCCGGCCCGATCAGCTCGCGCCCTAAAAATTCCGTTACCAGCGGCCAGGTGAGATCGGCGAGATAGGGCTGGTAGCCGTCTGATTCCGTCGACGCGAAGCCGTGATTGCCGAAGTGAAAATAGTGCCATTCCAAAGCCTGGCCGTTGGCGTGAAAACTTTCCATCACCTTTTGCTGAATCGGGAAGGTGCTGGTGCGATCGTTGCCGCCGTAGAGCACCATCGACGGACATTTGATTTCTCGCGCCGCGTCGTTCGGATGGCGTGGACGGATGCGGGTCGATGGTTCGTCGGCTACCGACGGATAGTAGGCAACAAACGCGCGCGCGGCCGGCGTCGCCGCGACGAAGTGAATGCCGATGCGCCCGCCCATGCAGTAGCCGATCACGCCGACACGCGCCCCGTCGACATCGCTGCGCGATAAGCAATAGCGCCAGCCGCGATCGATGACGCGAACGAAGTCGGGGTCCGGGGTCTTGTTCTGAATCTCCGTGCCCTTGTCGATGTGCTGTTCCGCCGGATAGCCCAGCATGTGATAGAGATTGGGAATCAGCGCCGTGTAGCCGAGCTGAGCAAACTTGTACGCGGCGGTTTTCAGGTATCCCGTCAGGCCGGAATGCTGGTGGATCATCAGAATCGCCGGGCCTTTTTCCGCTCGCTCGGGATGCGCGATGTAGCCTTCAATGCCGTCCTTGTCCTCTTTCAATCCGCGCGTAATTACTTTCGTCATTGTTTTGTCCCTCCAGCGAAGAGGGCGGGTTTAAAACCCGCCCCTACCAATCTCATTTCCCTTTTTGTGTTCTTTGCGTTCCGGTCGCCCTGAGCCCGTCGAAGGGTGCGGCCAATTATCCGTTTCCGAATCTACTCTGTGCTCTCTGTGGTGAATTTTCCTATTTCCTACGACTTTTTGTACAACTTATCGAAGAACCCTTCGCGCGTTAGTTTCTCGACGATCGAGTTGTCCTGAAAAGTTTCCGCCGGAATTCCTCGTTTGCCCATGAATTCGAGAATCGTTTGCACCGCCTCCGGCTCGGCGCGGGGGATGCGATCCAAATAGGTCGCCGCGTCGTTGTAAAAATCGTCGATCATCCTGGCATCGGTGAGCCGCGAATATTTAGTGATGATCTTGATCGCACGCTCCTTATTTTGATTCATAAACGCAATCCCATCAGCGTAAGCTCGCACCATGCTTTCGACCGCCGCGGGATTGCGCCGATAGTGTTCACGCTGGACGGCGAGCATATTCATGGAATATGGGATTCCCATATCGACGAGCCGCACCAGAACCTTCGCCTGGCTGGGCGGGGTCACGCGCAACTCCGAAGTGACGGCGCCGGCGATCAATCGGTTCTGGAAAGCCGCCGACACTTCGATAGTCCCGCCCATCTGTCGAACATTGACCGCTCCTTCTAGACCGTATTTGCGCAATAGTATGCGGCTCAAATTATCGGTGATCGAGCCGAAACGCGTGACGCCGAGCGTTTTGCCGCGCAAACCTTCGAGCCGGTTTATGTCGGTTTGGACGAACAGCCGGTGATAGGGCCGGTTGGCCGTGCCGCCCACGGCAATGATCGGCGCGCCGCTCAAGACCGCGTTGATCACCGCGTTGCTGGCCGCGCTCACCGCATGAAGGTCACCGCCGATCAGAGACTGCACGGATACCGGGCCTGAGGTGATAAGAATGATGTCGGCTTGCAAACCATATCTTTCAAACGCGCCGCTCTCCTTGGCCATCCAGATACCCGTCGCCATCGGTCCGATCGACGAATAGGCGATGGTCAACTTGGTTTGGCCGTGAGCGACGGCGCAAGCGAAAATAACGAAGGTTAATGCAGCGATCCCAATCCACCTAACGAAATGCAACTTCAAGATTCGGAGTGACTCACCGCAGAGCCCTTCGACACGCTCAGGGTGAGCGGCTTTCCTCCGCTCGTGGTGAGCTTGTCGAACCATGTGACCTCTGTGCCTCTGTGGTGAATACTTCTTCATACGAAACTCCGACGCGCCAACGCAATTAAGCAGGTGATTCATCTCACCCTCCACCCAACCCGCTGCCGAGGATCTCCACGCCTTCGGTTTTCTCAATGTAGCCGGCGAACTGATACTTGTTCTCGCGCGGGTCAGGCACCCGCTTGGATTTTTTCGGCCCGTCGCTATCGAGCGGCTCAACTCTAGCGCGGATGAAATGCGGGCCGTTGCTCGATAGCGCGTTTTGAATCTTCGCACGAAATGAAGCAACGTCTTCGATGGTGCAGGCGCTTTCTATGCCGCAGCCCTTGGCGACGGCTTCAAGATTCATCTTGCCAGCGGTAGCCGTCGGCATGCCCGGCGCATGCTTGTTGCTGCCGAGATAATTCTGGTTGTCTATCAGCACAACGGTCAGATTCTTCGGCGCCTCGTTGGCG
>CAYZJE010000196.1:0-7300 GCA_964478485.1 uncultured Syntrophobacter sp.
TAACGGCCATTTCGATCTCAACGGCAGAAATGTTGAAGGCCCGCCGCCAAAACCATTGGAACAATTTGTCGTGAATGTCCGGGCCGAGCAAATTGTCGTGAATAAGAAGGGCTAAGCGGATGGACAACGAAAGCCCAAAGCGCGGCAAACTATGGCTCTGGCTTGAGGAGCGGGTCGGTTTAAGCGATTTTGCCAAGCTCGCAAAAAAGAAACAGGTGCCGCTGCACCGTCACACGTTTTGGTACTATTTCGGCGGCATGACGCTGTTTCTGTTCGCAATCCAGGTTGGCACCGGGATTCTGCTCTTGCTCTATTACCGCCCCAGCGCCGGTGAGGCTTTCGAGTCGATCCAGTTCATCATGACCGAGGTGCAGTTCGGTTGGCTGGTCCGATCGATTCACTCGTGGTCGGCCAACTTGATGATCTTCGCCATGTTCATTCACCTGTTCAGCGCTTTGTTGCTCAACGCCTACCGGCGCCCGCGCGAAATGACCTGGCTATCCGGCGCAGGGCTGTTGGGTTTGAGTTTGGCGTTTGGCTTTACCGGATACCTCTTGCCGTGGAATGAACTGGCTTATTTTGCGACGCGGGTTGGCACCGAAATACCCGGAGTTGTGCCAGTGGTCGGCCCTTTTCTGCGCCGCTTGCTGCGCGGCGGCAACGACGTAACCGGCGCGACCCTCACCCGGTTTTATGGCATTCATGTCGCCATTCTGCCGGCGCTCGTGACGGTCGTGCTTGGCCTCCATCTATTCTTGGTGCAGAAACACGGCATGAGTCGGCCACCGAGCGTGGAAGGGAGTGACGATGGCAAGCGGGCGATGCCCTTCTTCCCGAACTTTTTTTTGCGCGACCTGGTCGGCTGGCTGTGCGCGCTCGGCGTGCTCGCCGCGTTGGCGGCCTATTTCCCCGCGGAGTTGGGAAAAAAAGCCGATCCGTTTCAGCCCGCGCCCATCGGTATCAAGCCGGAATGGTATTTCATGGCGATGTTTCAGACTTTGAAACTGCTGCCGAGCCATATTCTTGGCATTGAGGGTGAGCTTGTGGGTGTGTTGGGATTCGGTCTGCTTGGCGCGATTTTAATCGCTATGCCGTTTCTCGAACGCGGCGCAGCGCTGGGAAAGCCGAGTCGGCTGGCGGCGATCTTCGGTGCATTGCTGATCGGCTATTCGATAATTTTAACTTACTTGGGCTATACCATGAGCCCGACGAAATGAGTCAACTCGGCTTGAAGGATTTAGCGAAAATCCCGTCCAATAGGTGGAATCAACTTACTATCCAAATTCTAGGCGGAGAGATCGAAAGGAGACACCGATGAGAAGGTTAACCAAGACGGCAGCATTGATTGGATTATTGTTTGGCGTTGGTTTAACCAACAGCGCAATTGCGGCTGATGCCAGCGGCAAAGCGCCTTACGATAAATCCTGCGCCGGTTGCCACGGGGCGGACGGGAAAGGCAATGAGAAGATGACGGCGATTCTCGGCGTAAAAGATCTCAGTATCGTGGGCAAAGACACGGTCAAAAAGAGCGACGACCAATTGCTCAAAGTTATCGCCGAGGGCGCAGGCAAGATGCCGGCATCCAAGCTGACTAAAGATGAGCAAAAACAGACTTTGGGTTATGCGCGCTCGTTAGCCAAGTGACGCGTCGAGGAAGCGCGGCCATCTGCCGTTTCGATTCAAGATTGCCGCGTTGAATCTCGCAACGATGGGTTTCCGTCACTCGGTGACCAGCGCGAAGAGATAGATCGCGATGCCGGCGCCGACCAGAAGCCCGCCGAGAATGATGAACGAGAGAAAACTGGTTGGATGGGCCCAATGGAGAGTTACCCCTTCGACTAGCAGGCCAGCGGTTAATAGGTAAGCTGCCGTCTTAAATTTGCGCTGTAGACGCGACGAAGTTTCTGTCATGCCCCCGGTCCTTTCCATTTTTTGGTCTTGTCGATGTTGGCCACGTCGTGAATCTTACCGTGGCAGGTCAAGCAAGACATATCGTTGCTCGTGAGCGGTTCCTTCATTTCCTTATGCGGCGAAGTTTCTTCGTAGGATCTGCCGTTGGCGTGGCAGTGTAAGCATTCGCGGTTCTTGAACGGTTCATAGAGCGCCAGTTTTGCCGGCGCGCCCTTCAAGTAGTAGACATACAGATGTTTCAAACCGCGGAACTTGGCGTTGACATCGCCGAACATGGTGTAGTCGGTGTGACAGGTGAAGCAGGCGTGCTCCTTCGGAATTCGGTTATTCTGAAAATGCGCGGCGGGAACATAACTGGGATCATCGATGTAAAGGCTCTGGCCGTGCTTCTCCATGACGTGGCACGACAAGCAAAACTGCGTCGACGTCGAGTTTTCGAGATGGATCAAAGCGCCGAGAATAGTGGCGATGATCGGCAGAATAAAAAACGCAACGAAGGCGAGAATCTTCCCCCCTTGCGCGGCCGTTAGAGAAGGGCGGCGCAGCAGCAGAGCGATCAGTATGACGCTGAGAGCGATGAGGGTGATGACGGCGTAGCTTGCCACGTTTCGCTTCCTTTCAATTTCGCTTGCGCGAGGTCAAGCGTTTAGTTGTCGTGTGTATTTTGATATACCCGAACAGTAGATTGATTTCCAGGAAAAGCCTTCATAGAAAATGATCGGTCACCAGGAGGAATATCATGAGAATGAAGCAAGCCTTAGTTGTGTCCACGATCGCTATCCTATTCGCATGCGCTGGCTCTCAGGCGCATGCCGCCGATGCCGATGCCGGCAAGGCGATTTATGAGAAAAACTGCGCCGGTTGCCACGGCGCCGATGGCAAGGGCAATCCGGCGGTGGCGAAGACCTTGGGCGAAAAAGGGCTGAACATCGTCAGCAAAGAAACCACGCAAAAATCCGATGACGCGCTGCTCAAGATCATCGTCGAAGGCGCCGGCAAGATGCCGGCCAGCAAGAAACTCAGTGCAGACGATCAAAAGCTAGTCCTCAGATATAGTCGTTCGCTAGCCAAATAACTGGCCGCGCGAAATCGCTAGTTCGGGCGAGAATTTCTCCGTCCGATCCGATTCGGCGCGGCATCCGTCAAGTTTTCACTCGCTTAGGTTTCAACAGTTCGATCAGTATAAAGCTCACGCTGCCCGCGGCGATGCAGATCGCCAAATCATCAGGATGCAGCGGCGCGAAGCGGAAGGCATTGCGTAGCATCGGCACGTAAATCACCGCGGCGAGAAACCCATACGCGCCGGTGACGACCCACCAAAAAGCTCGGTTCGGCGCGCGCAGCGCGTGAAAGATATTGCGCGACCAGGAACGGTTCACGAAAATTAGACTCACCACGCCGACGATCAGTGTTGCGAAGGTGAGCGCCCGCGCCTCGGTGTCGCCGTAACCTTTGTAAAGCGAGATGCCAAACACCAAGAGCACCGTGAGCAGGACCGCGCCGCCTTGGAGCAGGCTAAAGACGATATCGCGGGCGCCGAACAGCGGTGCCAAGGGATCGCGCGGCGCCCGGTTCATGAGATTGGTCTCCTCCGGTTCGGCCTCGAAAGCGATGGAACAGGCCGGATCGATGATCAGTTCGAGAAACACGATGTGCACGGGCGTGAGTATGAGCGGCCAGTCGAAAATCAGCGGCACGAGCGCCAGGCCGGCGATGGGCACGTGGATCGAGAAGATAAATGCCAGTGCTTTTTGCAAATTATCGAAAATACGCCGGCCCAAACGGATCGCTTCGACGATGGTCGCGAAATTATCATCGAGTAGTACCAGCGAAGCGGTTTCGCGCGCCACATCGGTGCCGCGCCCGCCCATGGCGATGCCGATATGGGCGGCTTTGAGCGCGGGCGCGTCGTTGACGCCGTCGCCGGTCATGGCGACGACCTCGCCGTTGGCTTTGAACGCTTCGACGAGCTTGAGTTTCTGTTCTGGAAGAATGCGGGCAAAGATATTCGTTACACCGATGTGCCGGCGCAAATTGCCTTCTTGGATCTGTTCGATCTCCGCGCCGGTCATGATTTGAGTGTTCGCCGGCAGGCCGATCTGGCGGCCGATCGCCGCCGCGGTGGACGGATAATCGCCGGTGATCATGACGACTTTGACGCCGGCTTGGGCGCATTCCTTGATCGCCGCCGGAACTTCCCGGCGCACCGGATCGGCGAGGCCGATGAGGCCGAGAAAAGTGAAATCGAAGTCATGTTGACTCACCGGCCACGCGTCACTGCCAAATGCCGCTTTGGCGACGGCAAGGACGCGTAGGCCGTCTGCCGCCATGGCATCGACATGGCGCTCCAGTTCGCGCCGTTGATCGGCATCAAAGTGGCACAAATCGGCAACCGCTTCGGGGGCGCCTTTGGTTGCGATGACAAACTTTCCATTCGCCGAGGTCTGCCAAACATGGGACATGGCCAGCAATTCCGGCGCGAGCGAATATTCGTGGGCCAGCGTCCAATCGGCAAATCGCGCGCTATGATCGAGGTAACTATCGCCGAGTTCCTTGAACGCTTTTTCCATCGGATCGAACGGATCGGTCTCGCTGGCAAGCACGGCGAAGCGGACCAGGGCATGAAACTTTTGCGGCAGCGTTTTTTGCTCAGCGCCGCTCACGTCGTAGAACTCGCCGTCGGCGCATAGCCGGTTGACGGCCATGCGATTGAGCGTCAGGGTTCCCGTCTTGTCGACGCATAACACCGTGGCGGCGCCGAGGCTTTCGATCGCCGGCATGCGCCGAGTGAGGACATTTTTCTGCGACATGCGCCACGCGCCGAGAGCGAGGAAGACGGTCAAGACGACCGGAATCTCTTCCGGCAGCAATGACATCGCCAGCGCGATGCCGACGAGAAAGCCGTTGATCCAATTGCCGCGGGTGATGCCATAGAGCACTACGGCCAGGCCGCAGAGCGACAAGCCGACGGCGGCAAAGGTCTGAATCATGCGCGCGGATTTTTTCTGCAGGAAAGTCTCGTCGGTTTCGACCGACTGCAAGGCTTTGCCGATTTTGCCGAACTCGGTGCGCCATCCGGTCGCGGTGACGCGCCCCACGCCTCTGCCTTGCACGAGCATGGTGCCCGAATAGACAAACGGAAGATCGTCACCGCCGGGTCGCGTCACTGGCGCAACTCCGTTCCACGCCGTTTTGCGTACGGGCACGGATTCGCCGGTGAGCAAAGACTCGTCGACCATAAGGTCGTTGCAGGAATGGACCGTCGCATCGGCCGGCACCCGGTCTCCTTCGGTGAGAATCAGAATGTCGTCGCGCACCACTTCGCGCCCGGCGATGCGCCGTTCGACGCCATCGCGAATCACCAGCGCGCGCGGACTGGATAAATCGCGCAGCGCTTCCAACGCCCGCTCGGTTTTTCTTTCCTGGAAAATCGTGATGCCAAAAATGACGAAAAGTGAAACCGACAGGATCGCCGCTTCGCGAACGTCGCCGAGGGTTAAATAGATCGCGGCGCTGACGATCAGGAGCAAGAACATCGGTTCGCGCGCCACACTCAGTGCAATGGCGAGCGTGTTGCGCTGTGCGGTCGACGGTAGTTCGTTATAGCCGTCTTCGGCGAGGCGTTGTTGGGCGGTTTCGCTGGAGAGACCGATGCCCCCTCCTTCATCCTCCCCCGACGCGGGGGAGGAAAGAGGAGGGGGAATTGCGCGGGCTAGGCGCGCTTCAGTCGATCGATTCATTTGCGGACAGACTCCGCGATAATTTCGGCGAGGTTGGGATGGCCGATTTCTTCCAGGTCGTAGCGCACCCGGCAAGCCGGCATGGGCAACGCGATCAGCCGCGCCAGATCAACGGGAGTCGCAATCACGATGCTGTCGCACGGCGTGGCGTCGATGGTGGCTCTCAGGTCGGCGAGTTGCGCAGCTGAGTAACCCATCGCCGGCAGCGCTCGACCGACCCAGGGAAAGCGCTCGAACGTTTCAACCAAGCTGCCCTGTGCAGTTGATCGTGGGTCGACGATCTCCGCCGCGCCGTGTTTCCGCGCGGCGATGGTTCCCGAACCGTAACTCATTTCGCCATGGGTCAGCGTCGGACCGTCTTCGATCACTAAAACTCGCTTGCCAATGATTAAGTCCGGTTTGTCGACCGTGATGTTCGAGCGCGCCTGAATCACTGTTGCGTTGGGATTGACCGTCGCGATGTTCGCCATCACTTGCTGTACTCCAGTCACCGGCGCGGAATCGATTTTGTTGACGATCAGCACCTGGGCGCGGCGGAAGTTAGTTTCACCGGGATGGTAAAGCAATTCATGGCCGGCGCGGTGCGGATCGAGCACGACGATTTCCAGGTCGGAGCGAAAAAACGGCCAGTCATTGTTGCCGCCGTCCCAGAGAATCACGTCAGCTTCTTTCTCAGCCGCTGCCAGAATGCGCGCGTAGTCGACGCCGGCGTAAACGATCACGCCTTCCTTTATATGCTGTTCGTATTCTTCCCGTTCTTCGATGGTGCAGTTGTGTCGGTCGCAATCTTCGATGGTGGCGAAGCGTTGCACTGCTTGTGCAGCGAGATCGCCGTAGGGCATCGGATGACGCACGACGACGGGGTTAAGATCGCGCTGTTGCAAAATTGCCGCGATCCGTCGGACTACCGAATCCTTGCCGCAACCGGTGCGCACGGCGCACACCGAGATCACCGGGCGAGCCGACGACAGAGAACTTCGCTCCGGGCCGATCAAACAAAAGTCAGCGCCCGACGCCAAGACGCGCGAGGCGATGTGCATGAGTGAGACGTGAGATAAATCGCTGTAGGCAAAGACAACTTGCTGGATAGCTAGATCGCGCAGCAGCTTTTCCAAATCGTCCTCGGGGTAAATCGGGATGCCGTTTGGATAGTGCGGGCCGCTGAGATCAGCTGGATAGCGGCGTCCGGCGATGCCGGGAATCTGCGCGGCGGTGAACGCCATGACTTCCGAGCGCGGCTGGTCGCGAAAGCAGAGGTTGAACGTGTGAAAATCGCGCCCCGCCGCGCCCATGATGAGAACGCGCTTGCGGTTAGATGAATTGTTCATGGTCACACTTTCACTCCACCTGTAGTAACGCGAGGAGCAAGATATATGCCCTTGTCCGGTTCCTTCCCCCTTGAGAGACTGTGTCGCAATACCGTTCATGGTTCGAGAACCTCACCACGAACGGTATTGCTCGATCGCGAATTCAACTACTTATCCGTTCGCCCTGAGCGTGTCGAAGGTCTCCGAGTGAATTGCGACACAGTCTCTCAAGGGGGAAGGAACCTGAGGAAATCAGCTCGCCGTTCGGATAAGTAGAGACGTCAAGAGCTAACGATTTTCCAGCGTCATCGCGAAAACGAATCCTCAGCACCTGCTCACCTT
>CAYZJE010000197.1:0-2482 GCA_964478485.1 uncultured Syntrophobacter sp.
GGCTCTTTGAGTTTTAGAATCTCGGCGTCGGCGCGGAGGAAGTCTTCGACTTCTTTATCGGTCGCGACGCTGTTGGTGGTGAACGCCGGTCGGGCGAGGCGATAGGACTCGAGGGCGACTGGCATTTCCACATTTAGATACTTCGCCAAAACTTCCGCCGTGCCTCGTTCGTTTTCCCAGAGGTAACGGTGCGCGCGGGTACGGGCGCGGACAATCCGTTTGGCCAAATCGCGGCGCTCGCGCAGGAGTTTTTCCGAGAACGCCAGGCCGTTCTGCAAACTAGGCAAATCATCGAGCGTGCTGCCGTGAATTCTCAGCTTGAACTTGTCGCGCGCCAGGATAACCGTCGGCGGGGACAGTGCGGCCAGTTGGATCACGCCGCTGACAAGGCTCTGGAGCTGCGCCGGCACATCGCCGCCAATGAGCACTGTTATGTCTTTATCCGGGTCGAGCCCGGCGTTTCGTAGGAAGCGCACCGCGGCCAAGTGCTGCGAACCGCCTAAGGTCGTGGTGCCGAAGGTTTTGCCTTTGAGTTCTAAGACGCTCTTGATTTCCGGTTTGGTGACCAACCAAAACAAATTTTTCTTGAGGCTTTGCGACACCACTTTCGCGGGCAGATCGCTGCGCTCCATGGCGCGAACCAAGGTGCCAACGTTGTTGATCGCGTGGGCATCGCCGCTGAGCAATGCCGTCACGCCGATGTTGCCGCGCACTTGCACGACGTCGGCCAGCAGCCCTTCTTGGCGGAAAAAGCCGCGCTCTTGGGCGATGTAGAGATCTACCGACGCGATGCTCCGGCTCGGGTAGGTGATGACGATGCGTTCCAACGCCGATTGCCCGCGCGCGTGAGCGCTAAGAATCAGAAACAGGAGAAGGGTAAACGACAGGGCTCGATATTTCATGTGGTCCTTCAGCGCTCAATGATTAGATGCGCGCACCGAGGATGTCAAGTTGAGCTACGCGGCAACGATACCAGTTATTGCGTTAACCCGCTTGACGATCTACTTCACGTGCCATATATCTTTGGCTTGCGCCGCTTTTATACTTGAAAGTTTTCGTGGCTCGGGCAAATTTTTGGTGTCCCGAATTTCGGAGGGCGGGTTTAAAACCCGCCCCTACCAAGGCGAAATCTTTTTTGCGTACTTTGCGCTCTTTGCGGTTAAATGTCTTCTTCCCCTTGGTTGCGGCTTCGCCGCGCTAGGATATTTGTGGTTAAAAATCTTTAAGAAAAGGAGCAAACATGGGTAGACCAAAATCAATTGAATGGCCGGACAAGGCCAAGATTTGTGTGACTTTCATCGTGCCGTGGGAGGTTTGGCCGGATAATTTTGCCAGCCATGAATCGCTGCAGCGCCAAGGCGGCGCGACGATTCCACCACCGAAGGCGGTGTTTAAACAGAACATGGCACTCATCACCGAGCGAGAATATGGCGACCGGGCCGGCATCTGGAGAATCTCCGATCTCTTCGACCGGCATAACCTAAAGGTGACCTTTTTGATGAACGGCTTGAAGGTGGAGCAGTTCGCGACTGAATGCAAAGAATTCAAGGCCAAGGGGCATGAGTTTTCGTCCGAAAGCTACGAGCATGAATATTCTTTCATGTACACCAAAGAGCAGGAGCGCGAATCGATCCAGAAGACGGTAGCGGCCTTTGAAAAAGTTTTAGGACAAAAACCGACCGGTTATCTGTCGCCGGGACACGCTTCGACACCGAACACGCTGGAGTTGGTCGCCGAAGCCGGCTTCGTGTGGTGGGCGGATCCGCTCAACAGCGACAATCCTTACATCGTCGAGGCGCGTGGGCGCAAAGTCGTCGTCGTTCCCTACAATGTGCCGGGCTGCAACGACTACTCTACTTACGGCACCGGGCGAACGCCGCGCGATCTGTTACAGATCATGAAGGACCAGTTCGATTATCTTTACTGGGAAGGCGACCAAGGGGCGCCGAAATACTTTGCGTTCAATCTCCATCCGTTTGTCTCGGGCGTGCCGTTCCGCACCAAGATCATCGACGAGTTTATTCAATACGCCAAGGGCTTTCCGAAAGTGTGGTTCGCCCGGCGCATCGAAATCGCCGAATGGTGGCTCGAAAAGGGCTATGCGTGAGAAACGGTTTCGTGTAGGGGCGACCGGCTGGTCGCCCTTTCACGGCGCTCGGGGAATGTCTTTTTGGCCGTCTGCTAACCGCCGCGCTGAAGTCAGAAAACCGGTGTGGGCGACCATGCGGTGCTGCGGGCGGATGCTCATGCCTTTGATATGCCAGAAGCGCATTAACGTCTCCGAAGTCTCGATGCAGGCGAAACGTTTATCATCGCGCAGGGCGTCGACCAAACTCTTCACCTGAATCACCGTCGGCAGATAGGAGAGTAATATGCCGCCTGGGCGCAAGGCTTTCCAAGCCGGCTCGATGACATGCCAGGGCTCGGGCAAATCTAAAATCACGCGGTCGATTTCAGTTTCGTCGAGGGCGGCGGCGACGTC
>CAYZJE010000198.1:0-15494 GCA_964478485.1 uncultured Syntrophobacter sp.
CTCTCGGCACGATGCTTGACCTTTTCGCTGCTAGCCTCATGAGCAGCTCACCCCGCTTGCATCTTCTAGGCGCAACTGCATTGCCTTTGTTCCGGAAGGGTTGCACCTCGATCGCTCTAATCCACCCTGGGAGGAATCGCCGTGAATAGCCAAGCAGCCGCCATGTCTAGCATTGAAAATCCAGTGGGAAAGAACGGCACCTGGTGGTTTCTTGCTTCCGAGATACCGATCTTCGGCGGCCTCATCGCCGCCTACATCGTCATGCGCCTGGGCAGCGCCGGTTGGGGCGAGGCGTCGAGTCACCTGAATTTCACCATCGCCCTGATCAATACCTTTCTGCTCCTCACCAGCAGCATGACCATCGTCATGGCCCACGCGGCGGTCGAGCACCATGCGCTCCGGCGCGGCGCGAATTTTCTTGGCTTGACGATTTTACTGGGACTGGGCTTTCTAGGTATGAAGGCGTTCGAGTACAGCACGGAGATCCGCCACGGCTTTCTCCCCAGCTCAGGAATCTTCTGGTCGTTCTACTACGGCATGACCGGTTTGCACGCGCTCCATGTGCTGGCGGGAATCATAGTGAATGTTGTTTTGTGGAGCCAAGCCGTGAAAGGCAGTCTGGCGCGCCATCCACACCGCGTCGAGCTCGCCGGGCTGTACTGGCATTTAGTCGATATCATCTGGATATTTCTGTTTCCCCTGCTTTATCTCGCTTAAAAGGAGCCAACTGTGAAGAGCGCCCAAGAACGTCACTATCTGATCATCTGGCTCTGGCTGGTCGCCTTGGTTGGCGTTTCCGTTGCCGCGGCATCGATCCTACCGAAATTGCAAGCCATGGCGCTGATTTTTTCCATTGCCATCGTCAAAGCCCTTCTGGTCGCGCGCAACTACATGCACTTGAAGAATGAAAAACCAATCTATTACGCCTTGGCGCTGGTGCCGTTGGCGTTCGTGCTTATTCTTCTGTTTGGCCTGTTTCCCGATTTCGTCTACCACGCCACCAAGCCGTAACAGCGAGCTTTTTGATGGAAAGAGTTTGGGGCATTATTTCTTCGCCGGACGGATCGTCAGGACCGGACATCCCGCCCGCGCGGCAACTTTGAAATCAGGAAACGTTTTCCTCCCAGGGAATCATGTTTTCCATTCTTAGCGGGGCAATTTCGACGGTAAATTGGCGCGCGTAAGTTTCGCTCGCTGCCCGCAGCGCACATGTCCCGCCGGCCTGCACGTGTTCGCGATGCACGACTCTTCATCTGCCAAGCGAGACATCAGAGCACGCGCAGTTTTTTGATTTCGATAAACGTTTTGAACGAAGCAAAGCGATTGACCGGCTTGAACGATTTGAACGGGCTTCGATACTTTATGGCGCGCCGCATCGCGGTCTCTTAGAGCAAGCGTTTCAACCTCAAAAAGCGGCGGCTAAGTCTCTAAACGACGCCTATTTTGCAAACTTATATCAAGGAATCAAGATCTTACGCTGGTCCGACCCGGTGATATAGCCCAAATCTCCCCCAAAACCTTGGCTTGACACGCCGGGTCCGCCGCATTAATGCTGAAGCTAAATCGATTCTAAGGAGGTTCCTATGCCTAAGCTACGCCATTTGGCGATTCGAACTGAAGATACTGGGAAGTTAGCGGCGTTTTACATGGATGTTTTTGAAATGCAGATACTGCATAAAGACCGAGACGAAGGCGGCGTGATTTATTTGACCGATGGTTATTTCAATCTCGCTATTTTGCCCAATAAGGAGCAGAACTCGCCCAACGGGCTTTATCACTTTGGCTTCGAGGTCGAAAACGGCGAGAAGATCGCTGAGCGATTGAAAAAGATCAACCCTAATAAGTTGCCGAAACAGCGCCCAAATGACCGTCCCTACGCGGAAACCCGTTGCTCCGATATTGACGGTAACTTTTTCGATATCTCCGAGCATGGCTTTCTCAACGTCGAGCTCGTCGGCGACAAAAAGAAACAATAAACCCGTTCAAACCGTTCAAACCGTGTTCGCAAGTTCAAACGGTTTGAACGGAGCGCAGCGGTTGAACGGTTTGAACCTTATTCGTGACTGGAGAAACTAGTGATGCGCCGTGGATTGCTTTTTCTGCTCGTAGCGCTTGCGCTGTTACCAGCCGAGCTGTGTGCCCAGATTCGTTCTAACTTCGCCTCCAGCATTACCAGCGAGAGCATGGCCTCGGTCTGGGTTGCGCGGCAGTTAGGCTTGTTCAAGAAATATGGCCTTGAGTCCCAGTATATCCTCATGCCGCGCTCGCCGCTTGCCGTGGCCGCGTTGCTGGCCAACGAAATCGATGTAGCGGTGATCGGCCCCGGCCACTTGGTCAACGCCGGCTCTGGCGGTGCGGATGTGATCGGCGTGGCGAACTTCGTTCAGAAGCTCGACTACCGGTTGAACGTGCGTGCCGACATCAAGAAGAAAGAAGATCTGCGTAGCAAAACCATCGCCATCAGCGGCCCCGGCGCGACCTCCCATCTAGTCGCGTTGTTGGCTTTGCAAAAACTTGCCATCGATCCGAATCAAGCGAAGATTACGTTTCTGACGATTTCCGGCACCGAGATCACCCGCCGTCTAGCGCTGGAGAGCGGCAGCATCGACGGCACCGCGTTGAATGGTTCGGTGGGCGACACCTACGCGAACAAGGGCTATCCGATCTTGTATAACTTCAAAGGGTCCGGCGTGACCATGCCGCAAACCATGCTAGTCACGACCCGTCGAATCGCGGCCACCAAGCCTCAGGTGATCGAGGGCTATGCGAAAGCTCTGGTCGAAGGGATTGCCTATATGCTCGATCCCGCTAATAGAGAAAACGTGACGCGCATTATGGCTACCCAGCTGCGCTTATCCAACACCAGCGAAGCTGACGATGCTTATCAGGCGGTGACTGCCTCCTATGAACGCGTGCCGCTACCGACGGTGGACGGCATGAAGCGGCTGCATGGCTTGCTCCTGACGATTAACCCAAAACTGGGCGATGTCAAAGTCGAAACTTTGATCGACGACAGCTTTATTCATAAGCTTGAAGCTTCCGGTTTTGTCCAGAGCGTGACGAAAAAGCGCTAACCCTAGAACATTTACCACCAAGGCAGGAAGACCACGAAGCTAAGAGAATTAACCTCCGAACCTTCGCGCCTTCGTGGTGAACCCTTCAAATCTCAACCCAGGGTTGTGCGCGGAGAATTATGAGAGTTGAGAATAGCGCAGTCGTAGTTGTCGGCGGCGGCAGCGCCGCCTTTGAAGCGGCGGTCGCAGCCAAGCAAAGCGGTGCGCGTCAAGTCGTCATGTTGGAAAAAGCGCCCGAGCCGGAGTTCGGTGGCAACGCGCGTTTCTCGCACACCGGATTTCGATTTGCGTATTCCGGCGCAGCGGAAATTCGCGGCTTTATGCCCAATATGAGCGCTGGCGAGATCGACCGATTGCACTTGCCCGGCTATACGCCGGCGGATTTCACCGCCGATCTCATGCGTGTGACGCGCGGGCGGATCAACAAAAAACTCGCTGAAGTCTTGGTTAACGAATCCAACATCGCCGTACACTGGATGGATGAACTCGGCATGCAGTGGGAACCTGCCGGCCATGTAGAGATCGACGGCAAACTTTATTTTGAGCCTGGTATCGTCATCCATCCTACCGGCGGCATCGGCGGCGGCATAAGCCAGCTCAATCAATGGCGCGATATCGCCACGCGCATGGGGGTGGCGATTCGCTACGAGTCGCGGGTACGCGAGCTGCTCGGCAACGATCGCCATGTCGAAGGCGTGCGTGTGTCCGATCCCAAAGAAGAATATGAGATTCGCGCCGGCGCTACCATACTTTGCGCCGGTGGTTTTCAAGCCAATCCGGAAATGCGCGCGCGTTATCTCGGCGCCAACGCCGATTTGATGAAAGTGCGCGGCAGCCGTCACGATACCGGTGAGGTTTTGCAAATGGCGTTGGCTCTCGGCTGCAAAGCATCCGGCCATTGGCAGGGCGCCCATGCGACGCCCATCGACGCGACCTTTGGCGATGTCGAGCTTAGCAACAAAGCCAACCGTTACGGTTATACCTTCGGCATTACCGTTAATTCTTTGGGCCAGCGTTTCTTCGACGAAGGCGAGGCGCATATTTCTTATACCTACGCTAAAACCGGCTGGGCGGTGTTAAGCGAGCCGGGCGGTGTGGCATATCAGATTTTCGATCGCAAAGGAGCGGCGTTGCAGGACACCAGTTACTACCAATTTGCGCATCCCATGGAAGCGCCGACGATTGCTCAGCTGGCAGGTAAGATCGGCATTGAGTCAAGCGTGTTGAGTCACACAGTGGGCGAATTCAATAAAGCGGTGCGCGATGATATTCCGTTCGATGCCTCGAAAACCGATGGCCGCTGCACCGAAGGCATTAGTCCGCGCAAATCCAATTGGGCCGAGCGCATCGACGAACCGCCCTTCCAAGCCTTTCCGGTGACCGGCGGCATTACGTTCACCTTCGGCGGTATCGAGATCAACGGCGAGGCCCAGGTGATCAACACCGGCGGCCAGCCGATCCGCGGCTTGTTCGCATCGGGCGATATCATAGGTTTGTTTTTTCATAACTACCCGTCGTGCACGGGCCAGACGCGCAATGTGGTGTTTTCGCGCTTGGCCGGGCGCCATGCCGCGGCGCAAGGATTATAACGAGACCCACAATTGAGGTGCTTATGGTAGGTTGCCGCCGCAAACTAGCGCTGGCATTTTTCACAATCTATTTCCTGTTATTTGCATTCGCCGTGCGCTCGCCTGCCGCCACACCTGCTAATCAATTGCTAATTACTTTCGGTAGTCTCAGCGAGCGCGAGACGGCGATCTTTGTCGCCAAAGATTATGGCATCTTCGCCAAGCATGGCCTGGACGTGCGGCCGGTGCACGTGCGCAACGGCGCGGTCGCGCTGTCGGCATTGGTCAGTGGTGAAGCGCAGTTCTACCTGGGCGCGGCGACCGGCTCAACCCTCGGCGCCATCGCCGCCGGCATGGACGCGGTGTTTGTCACCAGCTTGATTCACACATTGGAAGGCACTTTCGTTGTCCAACCGCAGATCAAAACTACGGCGGAACTAAAAGGCAAAAACATCGGCGTCACGAGTATTGGCGGCGGCGTGTGGATGCGCTCCATGCTCGCTTTCGAATACTGGGGCATGGAGGCGCAGCGCGACAAGATCAGCTTTCGCGTGGTTGGCGATGAATCGCTATTGGCCCAGGCGCTGCCCAACAAAGTTATCGACGGCGCTTATTTTAATTATACCTTCGCTTCGGTGCTCGAACGCCAAGGCTTTCGCGTGCTCGCCGACCTTGCCAAGCTCAATATCCCCTATCAAAACACCGCGCTGTTGGGGCTGCGCAAGTATGTCAATTCCTCTCCGGACGTTACCGAACGCGTGATTCGAGCGATGTCGGATTCCGTCGCTTTTGTGCTCGATCCGAACAATAAAGAGCGCGTGCTTAAGAGTATCGTCAAAGGGCTCCGTCTACCGCGCGCGGAAGACGCGCTTGGCGGCTACGATCGGCTCGCGAACATGTATCAACGGCGCATTTTCCCCAACGCCGAAGGCATCCGTTCGACGATCCGCTTTCTCGGCGCGACCAACGAGAAGATTCGCGCGCTGAAAGCCGAGGAGTTGGTCGATGAGCGGTTCGTTAAGAAGTTGGAAGCGGAGGGGCGGTTTTAGATTTTGGGCCGTTGGCGGCGGTTGGAGCATGCCTTATTGCTAGTTTGTTGTTTGGGAAAAGATCAAGAAGGTTTGCCTGACACCGGAGTTTATTTTTGGCGTTGGTAATTATTTTGCTATTTGGCCTGTTTCCCGATTTCGTCTACCACGCCACCAAGCCGTAACAGCGAGCGTCCGATGGATAGCAATAGGATCATTATTTCTTGGGCGGACGGATCGTCAGGACCGGACATCCCGCCCGCGCGGCAACTTTGAAATCAGGAAACGTTTTCATCCCATGGCGAAGAAAGGTGGCGAAGAAAGGGGTCAAGTCCGCTTTTAGCTTTTAAGTGTTATCAGGAGATTTTTTTGACAGCCTACTTTCCCGTTGTAAGGCCGAGTGTCGTAGGGTAGAAGCGCTCCCTGCCGAGAATCCCGCTACTGAAGTAGGTTCCAATCGTTGCAGAGCTCACGGCGGTTCAAGAGTTCAAGGGTTCAAAGTAAAACTGAGGCCCGGTCAATACGTTCAATGGTTCGACAGGCTCACCATGACCGGCTCGGTCTTCCGCTCGTCCTGAGTTCGCCGAAGAATACGCTCCGTTCAAATCGTTTAACGGATTGAAAAACTACGCGGAGCTTCGACATTTCGGGAATTCTCGAAACGTCGAAGTAAGGCGTCGTGGGGCTGCGCGCTTAAGCAAATCAAAAAACCATGCACTGAGCCGGGAAAGACCGGCCGGCAAAAAGCATCGTCAACCTGAGATGACGGCGATGTTCGGACTCGGCAGCACATTGCATCCCCGTGGGCGGCCGCGGAGCGAGAAGAAAAGTAGTCCGCTTAATTTTCCGGCCTATTCCAAAGCCATGAGCCGCACGTACCCAGGGATTGGCTCCCACAACCCCAACAACCCGAGGCGGTGTCGAACATAGGCGGGCGAGTTGCTGAAAACCGGTTTGCCAAACTCTTCTTCCAGGCGAACCGCGCTAGGCAGTCCCAGCCATGACCCGCCGCCGACGTAAAGGCCGTCAGCCTCGGGGAACTTCGTAAATGCCGCGGCACCAAGCTGGTAGGACAGGTCCAAGCCCTGTTGCGTGCCCATGCCCTCGAACTGTTTTGGCGTCATCACATGGGTTGACCAGCCGGCGACTTCGATCCCTTCGCGCGCGAAAAACTTTGCCAGGTTCTGATTCATCGGATCGGTCCACTTGTTGGCCAGCGCGATGTTCTTAAGTCCGAGCCGTTTCGCGCCGGCCACCATGCTGAGTACGTTGGCGGTGGTTGGAATCCCGGACGCCTCGTGCATCCGGCCGAGGAGTTCGTCCAAGAAGTCCGGGCCCATTACGCAAGGCAGCGGCACGCCGCTTTGCACGATAAGATCGACGCCGTACTTCGCCAGGGTCCTTGCATAATCCGCCGCAGGCGCGAAAACGCGCTGGATCTCTTTGGGCGTAAACTCCTCCATGCCCACCGGGAGTGCCACCGTCGAGACTCCTCGAGGGATCGAGAAGTAGTACCACTCATATTCGGTGACCGTGTTGGTCGGGGACAGCGAGCCTAACTTCTTTTTGGGCCAGTAGGACTCCGGTAGCGTCATGAAGGACCTCCTATATTATCAAAATCTCCGGGGGCACCCTTTTACGTCTCGACTTTCTTTGTGCAGCCTATATTTGATGTTCTGCGATAACAACTGTTGTCAAATCTTTACCACGGGGTTGAGGGTGAGGCATGCCTTATTGACCTTTTGGTTTGTCGGCCTTCTTTTAGAGTGTCGACCAATGAGCGTTGAAATTCACGGTCAAGCCTCTACTTTGCACTGTCCCCCGCTCTCCTCACAACTTCTGTCCTGAGTTCATAATGTGAGTCAACCAAAGGGGTCAAATCCGCTTTTAGCTTTTAACTGTGGATCCTGCCAGATTGGCTGGATAGCTCCTTCAAGCGTGAGCGAACTCGGCCTACGGTCAAGCAATCATCACGCCCGCTCTTCCACCAATGCCGGTGACTCTTTCCCTTCTACACGGATCGCCATGACGATCAGATTGCCGACGAACACCGTGCCGGCGAGAAAATAGAATGCGCTGAGGATGCCCCAGCGGTCGGCGATGAAACCACAGAGCGTGGCGAATCAGACCTTCGAGATACTCTCCTTCTACAGCCGGCCGCGCCAAACTTGACAACCCTCACCAAGTAGCTACGATGGCTACCATGGAGATTATCTTATGAGCACCGTTGGCGTGAAGGAACTCAAAAATCGTCTTACTCACTATCTTCGGCGGACTAAGCAAGGGGAAGAAATCATTGTTACAGACCGGGGTGCGCCGATTGCGCTGCTTCATCCGGTTAATGGATCGGCGAAGGCGGTGAGCCTTGAAGGTAAGCTTGCCGGTCTGGCCGCGCGCGGTGCGGTGATTTTGCCCACTCGGAAACCCTTGAAGCGTGTTCGCCTGGTAAAAGCTTCCGGTAAGCCTGTGTCTAAGGCAATCTTGGACGAACGCCGGTGAATTATCTCGACACCAGCGCTCTGATCAAACGTTTCGTCAACGAGAAGGGATCATCTTTAGCTCAGTCACTGGTTCAGCAGAGCGGCCCCATCGCAACGGCCACGATCGCCTACGCCGAAGTTTTTTCCGGTCTTACACGCAAGCTGCGAGAGAAACATCTATCTAAAGCGCTCTACGGCCTGGCGTGCCGTCAATTTGACAGGGATTGGCCGGCCTATGTCCGCGTGGAACTTAATGAGGAGATTCTTTTTCTAGCTCGCGACCTGATTCAACGCCAACCGCTCAGAGGTTTCGACGCTGTTCATTTGGCTTCAGCGCTCAGTCTAAGAAACGCGCTGGGGGAGCGCATCACATTCGTCGCGGCGGACGGGCGGCTGTTAAAAGCAGCTGAGTCCGAGAAGCTCGACGTGCTCAACATCGAAACCGCCGACGCTCAGTAGGAGAGCGCGGGTTCAGCTCCGGGGTCGGACTTTTATATTGATTCTGCTGAAAAACCCTAAGAATGCTTCGACTAGGCTCAGCATGAACGGAAAAACTCCAGTGATTTCAACCGCACCCCCGTTCGGCCTGAGGCTCTTGAAGGATGAGCGGAGGATTTTTCAGCAGAATCTATATCTTGACCAAACCTTAACAGCGAGCGTCCGATGGATAACAATCGGATCATTTTTTCTTGGCCGGACGGATCGTCAGGACCGGACATCCCGCCCGCGCGACAACTTTGGCCGTAACGCTGCCCAGCATGATCTCCTCGAACCCGGTGCGGCCATGGGTGGACATGACGATCAGGTCAGCATTGGTCTCTTCTGCCTTGGCAACGATACGATTGTACGGCACTCCCGCCTCGACGACCTCGGTGATAGTAACTTTACCGACCATATCGGCGAAGTTTTCCCGGATGAATTCGTGTAGCCGCTCTTTTAGCTGCGGCACAAACGCGCTGGCGGGATTGAGCCCGTCGTCCTTGCCGAACCAGTCGCCTTCTTCGCTGATCACGTGGTAAGCGACGACTTCCGCATCCTGCTCCCGCGCCATCTCCAGGGCGTAACGGACCGCGCTGCGCGACAGCTTGGACAAATCCGTCGGGACGAGAATTTTCTTCACTTTAGTCACGGCAGCCCTCCTCCTGTCTCGCTTTATTTTATGTTAACCCCGCCTCTTGTGGTTCGATTGCCCTCACCACCCTGAGGCTCTCGAAGGGAGGCGGGCACAATTAAATGGGGTTTCCAAAGGGGGCGAGCATCCCCTTTGCGATATTTCAATTGGCGGTCGGGGTTAAAACCCCGCCCGCGAAGTGGCTTCGTTTAATGACCAACCGATCACTAGCAGCGCAAGAAACATGCCCCGCCCAGAGCGCCGATTTAGGCGCGATTCGAACCGCTTGGGCAACGATCATTCGCATCCCTGCGGAAACTCAGCAGGGATTTCTCATTTTTGGAAACCATTCCCGGATTTCCGCTCGCAACCGGCGAAACTCCCACGGAAAACAGCTCGATCATTTTGGCACGGACAGTGCACCACTAAATATTAGCCTTTACGTTAACCCCGCCTCTTGAGGCGGGAACAACTAAATGGGGTTTCCAAAGGGGGCGAGCATCCCCTTTGGTCGCGGATGGGGTTAAAACCTCACCCGCGAAATAGCTTCGACGATCGGTAGGATTCCAACAAGACGCCCACATCACCTTTCGGGAGGTACAATTGGATGAAAGTCCTCGACGTGATGACCGCTAACCCGCTCACCGTCGCCACCGTTGAATCGGTGAGCGTCGCAAACGAGCTGATGTCGGAAAACAACATTCGGCAGATTCCGGTGATCAACGACCATGAGCTTGTCGGCATCGTTACCGACCGGGACATTCGCGCGTTCCTGAGCGCCGCTTTGCTGGCGAACCCGGCCGAAAGAGAAAAAGCATTAAGCACGCCGGTGCGCGAGATTATGACCACGGAACCGCTCTATCTCTCGCCGGATGACGATCTGCAGGAAGCGGTCGAGATGCTCATCGAGCAGAAGTTTGGCGCGATACCGGTGGTCGATGAAGCCGAAGGCTTGGTCGGGATCGTTTCCTATGTCGACGTGCTGCGCTGTTTTCTAAACCGTCTACGGGAGGAGTAGCCATGAAGAACGGTAAAGAAGGAGTGGTTCGAGAAATCATGATGGGCAGTCCGGTGACGCTCAAACCTGAGGACACATTGGATCTGGCAAATGACGTGATCTCCTTGGGGCGCATCCGCCATATCCCGGTGGTCGACGATGGCCGGCTGGTCGGCATCATCACCGAAAGGGATCTCATCGGCGCCGCCGCTAGTCACATTTTCGGTCTGAAACAAAAAAGCAAGTCAGCCCTGCTTAAGAGCGTCTTGATTAAGGAAGTGATGAAGAAGCGCGTGGTGACCGTCGCGCCGGACACGCCGATCAAGGATGTCGCCCACCTGATGGCGGACAAAAAGATCGGCTGCGTGCCGGTAGTAAGCGCCGGCGTCGTGGTCGGCTTGGTCACCACGACGGATATCCTTCGTTACGTCGAGAGCCTGGCGTGAAAGAGCATGCTTGGAATTTGGAATCTGTAATTTTGAATGTGTAATCGCGGCCTCGCTACGCGAGTCCGCGGGAGGTGTTATGGCCGGTTTCTTGGGCGCCAAAGAAGTTCTCACGAAAGAGCGAGTCAAAGAGATCCTGCGGAACAAGGAATACTCCTTTTTCGAAGAGAAGGTTAATCTGCTCGAAGTAAGGGATGACTCGTTGTTGCTGAAAGTTTCTTTCTTGGTCGAACATAAGTCGCGCATGATCGTGATCGAAGAAAAGGATCCCATCGTCGTGCCGTTTACTGAGTTCAATGTGGAAGACTGGGGTGACGGCATCAAAAAGATCGCCGATATTAAATAGGACACCGTGAAAAGATCAAGTCGTTATGGCCATGTCACGCGACAATCACGGCAGGCTCTGCTCGCCTTTGACGATCGTCTTTACCGCTTTTCTGACAAAACTTGCCAAGCACCTAGCGCTGCTCGCCTGCCTCGCCCTCGTTGGACAGGCCAGTGGTAGAGCCGCGCTCGGCCAGCCGGCCATTCTATTGTTGGTCATTTGCGCCGCTTTGCTGCATACCTTTGGGCTGACACTTAAACGCCGCTTGCGAAATCGACAAACTACTTTGCCGGGCCCAACATGATCGCCGAGCTTCTCGATAGCGCGAAGATCGTGTTCGGCATCAAAGGCGAGCTCAGCAGCGCCATCGAGACTCTCTGCGGTTATTCCAAATTGCCTGATCTCGCCGCCCAGTTCCGCGCTCATAAGCCGGATCAGCAGAACGAGCGTTATAGCTACCTCGGCGACGGTATCGCCGTACCGCACCTGCGGATCGACAATCTAACCGCGGCGGAAATGATTCTCGGCTTGGCGCCGGCTGGCCTCGCCTTTAACGATCACAAGATTCATATCGTTTTACTGCTCGCGACGCCGGCGGACCGGCCGGCTGAACACTTGCAGCTCTTACAGCGGCTGAGTTCACTGCTCCCGGCAGTGCGCGACGATTTGCTGAAGCAGCGCGATGCCCAGCAGATATTGAAAATCATCGCCCGCGCCGAACAACAGTCGGCGCTGCCGACTTACTTAAATCTCAGCCAAGCACAAATCGCTTTTGAGTTGCAGACCGATCTTGCCGACGGCCTGCGCGCGGTGGAAGCGCACAACCGCTTGAGCCATTACGGGCGCAATATGTTGCAGCGCTCGCGCCGCGATCCCTGGTACTTCAAGCTGCTGCGCAATCTGTTCAGCTTTTTTGCGATCCTGCTTTGGTTCGCCGCGCTGCTCTGCTTCGTCCCTGGCGTCGATCTGCCGCAGCTGGGCATAGCGATCCTGACGGTGATCGTCGTCAATGGCCTGTTCGCCTTCTTGCAAGAGTTTAAATCGGACCGTGCCCTGGAGATGTTGCAACGGCTCATCGGGCAAAAATCCAAAGTCATTCGCGATGGCGCCATGCAGGAGATTAACGCCGCCGAGATCGTCCCCGGTGACGTGATCGTGCTCGAAGAAGGCGATCTGGTGCCGGCCGACGCGCGCGTCACCGAGGCGTTTGAAGTCGAGGTCGATAATTCGTCTCTCACCGGCGAGTCTACCGCCGCGCGCCGTTACAAATCGGACCAGCCGGTTCTGATCACCGGCAAATTTCTCTGGATCGAGCTGCCCAACATCCTTTTCGCCGGCACCTCGCTCTTGCGCGGCCGGGCCCGCGCCGTGGTCTTCGGCACCGCGATGAATTCTGAGATCGGCAAGATCGCCAACCTGACTCAAGAGATCCAAGCCGAGCAGAGTCCGCTGCAAAAGCAGCTGCGCGCCACGGTTTACGCGATCAGTGCTCTCGCCGGGGCGCTCGGCGTGGCATTTCTGCTGCTCGGCTGGCTGGTGGCGGGCCTGACCTTTCTCGAAGCATTTGTCTTCTTCATCGGCCTATTCGTCGCCAACGTGCCGGAAGGGCTACTGCCGACCGTAACGTTATCTTTGGCGATGGGAGTGCAGCGCATGGCGAAACGACACGCCCTGGTGAAAAGCCTCCCCTCGGTGGAAACCTTGGGCTGCACCACGGTCATCTGTTGCGACAAGACCGGCACTCTCACGCAGAATTTGATGATGGCCACCGAAGTGGCGGTCGACGGCCAGATCGTCGAGGTTTCGGGAGTTGGCTACCGACCCCAAGGTGAATTTTTTCACCACGGCAAAGCGCTATCGCTGGAAGCGCTCTCGCACTGGCACACGCTGCGCCGTCTGCTCGACTGCGCGTTTATCTGCAACAACGCCAAGCTGGAGAAAAAGGACGCGGAATTCCGCGTCATCGGCGATCCCACCGAAGGCGCGCTGGTCTGTTTGGCCGAGAAAGCCGGCGTGCGGGGCGTGCATCAGCGACTGCATTTAAATCCATTTGAGTCGATCCGCAAACGGATGAGCGTGGTGGTCAAACCCTATCGGCAGAGGGAAGCGACGATCTACGCCAAAGGCGCGCCGGTGGAGACGCTCACCCAATGCGATCGCATCCATGACGGCGACGACATCCGGCCGCTCACCGAATTGGATCGCCAGCGCATTCTCGCCGCAAACGACGCCATGGCTGAGCGCGGCCTGCGCGTGCTCGCCTTCGCCTATCGCGACGCGGTGGAACTGAACGGCACGCCCTACACAACCGCTGAAATCGAAAAAAATTTGATCTACCTCGGTTTGGTCGCGCTAGCCGATCCACTGCGGCCTGAAGTGCCGCCGGCGATCCACGCCTGTCACACGGCCGGCATCCGTATCATCATGATCACCGGCGACTACGCGCTCACCGCGGCGAGCATCGGCAGGCAAATCGGTTTGGGGCAAACCGCGCCCCTCAAAACTTTCACCGGCGCGGCAATCGCCGAGATGGATGACCAACGACTGCACGGAATTCTCGCCGAAGGCGAAACGATCTTTGCCCGGGTCGCCCCGGAACATAAACTGCGCATCGTCGCACAGTTGAAACAGATGGGCGAAATCGTTGCGGTCACCGGTGACGGCGTCAATGACGCGCCGGCACTCAAGAAGGCTGACATCGGCATCGCCATGGGGCTGCGCGGCAACGATGTGGCGAAGGAAGCCGCGCGCATGATTCTTACCGACGATAACTTCAGCTCCATCGTCGCCGCTATCGAGGAAGGCCGGGCGATTTTCGACAACATCAAACGTTTTGCCGCCTACGTGCTCAACAGCAACCCGCAGGAAATGTATCCCTATATTTTCTGGGTGATCTTCCCAGACATCCCCCTCGCGATGACGGTCATGGGCGTGCTCGCGGTGGACGTTGGCACGGATTTAATCCCCGCCATGGGCCTCGGCATCGAGCCGCCCGAAGAAGGCATCATGGAACGGCCGCCGCGCCGGCGCGATGAGAAAATACTGTCGCTAGATTTCATTTTGCGCGCCTACTTCGTTCACGGCACCTTGCTCGCGCTCAGTTGCTACGCTACCTATTACTACATGGGTTGGGTGCTCGGCGCCTGGCGTCCCGGAGCGAGTTTGACGGCGATGCCCATTTCACCGCGAGGGTTGCAGTTCGGACAGTCGACGCCGGCCTATCTGCAAACCTTGACTGCATATTTTTTTCCAACCGTAACCACGCAAATCGCCAACGTGCTGTGCAAAAGGTCCTCGAAGACATCGCTACTCTCGCAATCATTCCTCAACCCGGTGCGCCGTCGCGAAAGCTTGGACGCGCTGGCCAACTGGCGCCCGCTACGCCCCCTGACCCAACGGAGAGCGGGCTTGCATGTCACCACCGCGATCGAGAACGTCATTGTCGTTCCATCGACGGCTTGGCTCGCCAGGGTTTTCGAACGGCACTACGTCCTATTCAATTTAGTTGCCAACCCGCTCATCGATCTCGGCATCCTGTTCGAATTGCTGCTTTGCTATCTGTTCTTCTACACGCCGCTAGCGGAAGTCTACTACTTCGCTCCCGTGCCCTGGCATGTCTACCTGTTCGCCTGTCACGGCACCGTTATTCTATTCGCCTTCGAAGAAACCAAGAAATATTTCCGCCGAAAGGGCTACCCACTGGAATTCCTCGGTTAAAACCAATTGGAGGCTCAACCATGCCACAACCTGCCGACCAACCATGCTTTCATTGTCAAAGAATTCGCCCCTACAATCTGCTGATTCCCAGTGAAATGCTCAGGCCCGCGCTGCAAGAGACGATCAAAAAACACGACGCCGACTGGACGCCGGGCCAGATGCTTTGCGTCGACTGTCTCGATCGCTTCAGAGAAGAGTATGTCGAGGACGCGCTCAAAGAAGAAGTCGGCGAGCTGACTCAGCTCGAACAAGAAGTCATCCAGAGCATGAAGGAACAGGAGACCCTAACCGAGAACACCAACCTCGCGTTCGAGAAAAGCATCACCTTCGGTCAGCACAGCGCCGATCGGATGGCCTCCTTCGGCGGCAGTTGGACGTTTATCGGCTGCTTCGCGCTTGTGCTCGCGGCGTGGATCGTGATCAACACTATAAGCGCGCTTAGCCGCCCCTTCGACCCCTATCCTTATATATTGCTCAACTTGATCCTCTCCTGCTTGGCGTCGATCCAAGCGCCGATCATCATGATGAGCCAAAACCGCATGGAAGCGAGAGACCGCTTGCGCTCCGAGAACGATTACCAAGTGAATCTAAAAGCCGAGCTGGAAATCCGCCACCTCCATGAAAAACTCGACGTCCTGCTCAAACACCAATGGCAGAAACTCTTGGAGATCCAGCAAATCCAGATGGACGTCATGAAAGAATTAGTCCATCGGGGGGCCAATGACCGAACCGCAAAATAAACCCAACC
>CAYZJE010000199.1:0-8359 GCA_964478485.1 uncultured Syntrophobacter sp.
GACAAAGAAGGTTTGCGCGTTCGTTACATTCAATTCCAGGGAACCAACCTAATGCTCAGCGCCTTGATGGCCAACGAGCTCGACTACGTGACGATCCTTCCGTTCATCGCCGGCGCGGCAACTCGGGGGCTACCGGTGAAAATCGTCGCAGCGACGGCGAAGTCAAGCGGTTACGCGATTGTCTCGCGACCCGATATCGAAAGCGTCAAAGCGCTGAAAGGAAAAAGAATCGCGATCAACACCTTCGGCAGCTCGGCGGACTTCGCGATCTACTAACTGCTCAGCCGCAACGGCCTCGATCCCAACAAAGATGTCACCCTGCACGCGGTCGCCGGTAGTCCCGACGCGCGTTTCGCCGCTCTGCTCGGCGGCTCGGTCGACGCCACGGTGGTCAGCAGTCCCTTCGAGTATCGCGCCGAGCAAAAAGGCTTTAAGACTTTGTTGTCGGTCAAGGAGACCGCCGAGTTCGTCAGAATTCCAATCGCCGGTTTGAGCACCACTCAGAGAAAGATTGACAGAGAGCCAGACGAGATCGTCCGCTATTTGCGCGCGTTGCGCAACGCCATCTTATTTTTGCAAAGCCAGCGCGAAGTCGGCGTCGGACTTTTGGAAAAACTATTAAAGCTCGACCGGCCCGCCGCGGAAAGATTTTACGCGATCTACCGTGATCAGTATAATCCCGAGCTGTCTGTTCCCGATTCGGTCGCCGAGGAATGGATCGCCGTGGGAACCTTTCGCGCCAAGGAAAAAATCATCGCCAAGCCGCAAGTCGTGCGCGATTGGAGCTTTGCCGAGAAAGCCAAAGCGCAGTAACTATTATCGCGAGATTAATTTTCCAAAAGAACTTTGACCCGCTCGATCACTTCGCGCTTTTGCTCCATCAGTTCCTTGATCAGAGCTTGAATCTCTTCACCGCTCGACGGCTCCATGTCGAGCCTCTGCCTGTCGACTTCGGCGATCAGGTCTGGATCTTTAAGCGCCCTGGCATAGGCTTCACGCAGAATCTTTACCCGGTCGGCAGAAACGCCCGGCGGCGCGACCATCGGGCGACCAAGCTCGTCGCCAGCCAGAAAAATCTGCGTCAAACGGCGTCCAACGTCTGAAGTCTTGTATTTATCCATTAGCTCGTAAATCGTCGGCACGTCCGCCAACCGCTGATCGCGCTTCTTGCCCGCTTGTATCAGATGACGGTCGAAACCTTTTTTCTCCCACGACAGAAACGGCTCACGGCTGAAATGAACCGTAATTCGTGTCGCCCGGCAAACCACTTCGCCGCGCTCCATCGCTAAATCAACTTCCCCGCCGCCCTTGTAACCGAGCACGCGAACGAACTTGGCGCCGACGGTTTCTTCTAATAAGCGCGTCAGCAACGCCGACTGATCCGCGCTCCCCGAACCGCCACACTTAGGCATCTCTTTGGCCTTGATGATGTCATCGATCGATTTGTACGGTGAATCGGCGCGGATGTAGAGCATCATCTGGCCTTTCTCCTGTGAACCGAGCCAGTTGAACCGGCGCACGTCAAACCTGACCTCAGGCCGGCCGACCATTTGCTCAAGATACAAGTGAGTTTGAAACATGCCGATGGTAAGCCCGTCTGGCTTGGCGAGGCCGTAAAGATAATTCGCCGCGACGATCGATCCGCCGCCGGGCATGTTCTGCACGAGCATCGTCGGATTGCCAGAAATGTATTTCCCCATCGTCCGCGCCAACAACCGCCCCCACAAATCGTAAAGCCCGCCCGGCGCCGAGCCGACCACGACGCTAATGGTTTTACCACCGTAAAAATTCGCTTGGCCGCGGACATCGGCATTGACGCCGAAAAGAAAAACCAGAGCCGTAACCAGAACCGCTAAGCGCACAACCTTGGCAAAACTCCGATGAATCCGATTACCCATTTCTCCAACACTCCATTACTCCATCACTCCAACTGTCTTAATTCTTCCACGCCGTCGGCCTGAGTATCTTTCCAGGCCGCGCGCCGGTTGGTGCGCCGTTTTCGATCACCACAGCGCCGTTCACCACGGTGTGGGGCACGCCGGTGGCTTTTTGAATCATGCGCCTCTCGTTAGCAGGCAAGTCGTTGACGTACTCGGGCTCCTGCGTGTTGACGGTCGCCGGATCGAACACCGTAATATCAGCGGCCATGCCGGGCCGCAGCAAGCCGCGATCGTTGAGGCCGAATACCGACGCCACCCGGAAAGTCAGCTTCGCCACCGCCTCTTCCAACGGCATGATGCCGTGGTCGCGCACCCAGCAGCCAAGGAACGCCGTCGAGTAGCCGAACCGAGCATCATAGCCCATATGCGCGCCGGCATCGGACTGGCCGATCATCACGGCGGGATGCTTGAGAATCTCGCAAACTGCCTGCGGATCGCCCTGGGTGTTGGTATGCACGAAACGGGTTTCGAGATCTTCTTCGAGGGAGAGATCCAAAAAACAATCCAGTCCGTCTTTACCCTGCGCCTTGGCGATCTCTTGGATGGATTTTTTCTCTTGCGATTTATTCTTGGCGAGCTTTGCCGCGTCGACGAAAATCACATCCCAACGGCGCGGAAAGACCGAAGGGGACTGATCCTCGATCGCTTCGGCGCGGAGTTTCTTTCGGCAATCGGCATCGGCGAACATCTGTTTGCGCGCTTCCAGCGGACTAAACAGCGCGGTCTTCCAGGTCGGAAATTCATCGAAGCATTGGGCGTCGCGCAGCGTGTAACGATTCTGGAACGGTTTGGCCTGAGTCATCGCGTAGATCGGCAAACCTTCTTCTTTGAAAACGCGCTCGGTGTTGGCGAGCATCTCGCGCCAGTGATCGGGCCGGCTCCAGCTATGGCTGATGCTCTGCCACAAAACCGGCCGCCCCGTGCGCCGTGCCATATCGGCGGCGTAAGCGATCCGGCCGCGCGCATCGGCGCCGCCGCCGCTCAGTTGCACGACCCCGGAATTCATTTCGCCCAAAACATCCAACAACGATCCTAATTCCTCGTCGGAGGCTAGACGGCTCGCCACCGGCTTTCTGTCCTCGCGAATATGGCGCGGGTTCTGATTGGTGGAAAAGCCTACTGCGCCGGCTTCCATCCCTTGGCGCACGAGCTGTTTCATCTTGATAATTTCTTCCGGCGTCGCTTGCCGCTCAACGGCTTCCTCACCCATCACGTAATGGCGCACGGCGATATGGCCGACCAGCGCCGCGGCATTGATGCCGAGGCTTGAGCCGAGCGCATTCAAGTATTCCTCGGTGGATGTCCAGCACCACTGAATTCCCTCTTCAAGCACACGGCGGCTGATCGCCTCGACGCGCACGAAGCTTTTGATCACCGCTTCGCGGTCCGCCACTTTAGCCGGCGCCAAACTCAAGCCGCAGTTGCCGATGACCACCGAGGTCACGCCGTGAAAACAGGACGATGTGCCGAGCGGGTCCCAAAAGAGTTGGGCGTCCAAATGGGTGTGCGGATCGATGAAACCCGGCGAAACGGCCAAGCCGTCAACGTTGAGCGTGCGCGTGGCGGCGCCGCTCAATCGACCCATCTCGACAATCTTGCCGTCTTTGACCGCCACGTCTCCGTTATAACTCGGCATCGCCGAGCCGTCATAGATCCGTCCGCCCTTAAGTATGAGATCGTACATTGCAGTCTCCTTTTAAAATCCTACGCTATTCGCGCCGGCCATAGGGAGGTTAGTTGAAGACAGCGTGGCGGGTCAAGCGGATTGTTAGCGGGCAACAGCCACTTGGAAACACGCAGGTGTGATGTGCTATGTTCAGGGCAGTCCTGATCAATCGAAGGGAGAGGTTCTTAAATGGTTCTCAATCGCTATTTTTCGCTCGCCGTCCTACTGCTCGGTCTTTTTGGCGCAGCCAATAGTTTCGCCGCCAGCGCCGACCTTATCGAAGGCGCTAAAAAAGAAGGCGCCATGGAATGGTTCGGCGGCGGTTCAGCTGAAATCGATGAACTGATCAACCGCGGCTTCATGAAGAAGTATCCGTTCGTCCAAGCAAGGAAGACACGGGTGCAAAGCCAGCGGCTCTTAGTCCGCTTCGAAACCGAGAGCCGCGCCGGCAAGCATAGCGCGGACATCGTCCGCACCACCGATTGGTACATCGATATATTCAAGAAAAAGGGGTTGCTGCTCCAATATGATCCGCCGGAGCGAAAAAATATCCCAGACGAAATGAAAGACCGGGACGGCTTCTACACTTCGCTCTACCTGGCGGTGCATACGCTCGCCTACAACACTCGCTTGGTGCCGAAGAATGAATTGCCGCGCTCTTACGACGATCTGCTCGATCCCAAGTGGAAAGGCAAGCTCGGTCTCGAAGACGCCGCCTACGTCTGGTTTGTCAACGTGCTAAAAATGAAAGGCGAGAAAGCGGGCGTCGAATATATGCGCCGTCTGGCGCGCCAAGACGTTAGTTTACGCGCCAGCACGAGTTTACTCACCAACTTGGTCGCCGCCGGCGAAATTCCATTCGCCATCGATCTTTACTCCGACGACGTCGAGCGCTTAAAGAAAGCCGGCGCGCCGCTCGACTGGGTCGCCTTCGATCCGATGATCGTCCATACCATCGCCGGCGGCATTAACAAAAACGCGCCGCATCCCAACGCGGCCAAACTGTTCATGGACTTTCTGCTCTCGGAAGAAGGCCAGCGCATTTATCAGAGTCAGAACATGCAGCCGACCCGCCGCGGCGTTATCGCGCCATGGATGCCGAAGAACGTCAAACTTCATGTCAATGATCCCGATATCGGCGACAAGGTTGGCGAGTATCAAAAACTTTTTGCCGAAATTTTTGGCAAGAAGTAGACCGCAGCCGTCGTGGTCGCAGGGATGCTAATTCGATACAGCAGTTCATTGTGGAAGGAACGTCATCATATGAATCTCAATCGGTACACTTGGCTAACAGCCCTGGTGCTGTGTTTGATCAATGCCAGCCAAAGCTTCGGCGCCAGCGCCGACATCATCGAGGGCGCCAAGAAAGAGCGGGAAATCAACTGGTACGGCGGCGGCTCCAGCGAGATCGATGAGGATATCAATCGCGGCTTCATGAAAAAGTATCCCTTTATCCAAGCCAAGAAATTTCGCATTCAAAGCCAACGGCTCTTAGTGCGCTTCGAGACCGAGAGCCGCGCCGGCAAACACATGGCCGACATCCTCCGCACCACCGACTGGTATATCGATATTTTTAAGAAAAAAAACTTGCTGCTGAAGTATGACTCGCCGGAACGAAAACAAATTCCCGACGAGCTCAAAGACCATGACGGTTTTTATACTGCGCTCTACATGTTTCTCCATGTCACGGCTTACAATACTAAGATGGTGCCCAAGAGCGAGCTGCCGCGTTCCTACGACGACCTGCTCAATCCAAAGTGGAAAGACAAGCTCGGTCTCGAAGACGCCGCCTATGTCTGGTTCGTCAACCTAATAAAAATCAAAGGCGAGAAACAGGGCATGGATTACATGCGGCGTTTGGCGCGCCAAAATGTCAGCTTGCGATCAGGCACCACTCTACTGGGCAACTTGGTCGCGGCGGGAGAGCTTCCGCTGGCGATCGATCTTTACGCCTACAACGTGGAGCGTACTAAGAAGGTTGGGGCGCCCTTAGACTGGGTAGCCCTCGAACCCGCCATCGTGCACACCGTAACGGCTGGCATTAATCGAAACGCGCCGCATCCGAACGCGTCGAAGCTCTTCATGGACTTTTTGCTCTCCGAGGAAGGCCAGCGCATTTACCTGGGCGAGAACATGCAGCCGGCGCGCCGCGGCCTTGCGCCGGCATGGGTGCCGAAAAATCTGAAGCTCCATATTAACGATCCCGATATCGGCGATAAATTCGGCGATTACCAAAAACTCTTCGGTGAGATTTTCGGCGCGAAGTAAGATCGCCACAGGCCTAGCGCGGCACAGCCGCAACCGAAAGCCGGAAGATCTCCCGCACAAAATCTTCATGAACAGCACGATGTGATTATGGGCCCGACTGAAACTCTCGCACAATTCGTCGCCGACACGCGCTTGCGCGACATTCCGGCCAAGGCGGTGGAGATATCGAAGCTGGTTATCCTCGATGTCTTGGGCGTCACTCTCGCCGCATCGCGGCAAACCATCGCGCGGATTTTGAACGAATACCTGCGCGAAGCAGCGGCAGCGCCGAGAGCGGGCGTCATCGGTAGTCCACTGCGCACCGAGCCGGCGCTCGCGGCTTGGGCCAACGGCGCGCTCGCCTTCGCCCTCGACTTCGACGATAACATCCATGGCAGCACCCACACCGTGCCGGCGGCATTGGCCATCGGCGAAGGCAACGGCGCTTCTGGCGCAACGCTCTTGGAAGCTTACATCATCGGGCGCGATATCTGTTTTCGCCTCGACGCCGCCCTCGATGCCGGTCGGCACAAAAACCAAGGTGGCCCGACCTCGCGCGGCTGGTTCGCCGGCGGCACCACCGGCAGCTTGGCCGCTGCCGCTGCCGCCGGAAAAGTTTTGGGATTGAACGCCAAACAGATGGCGACGGCGTTCGGCATTGCCGTGGCCGGGGCCGGCGGCGTCAGGCGCAACTTCGGCACCATGGCCAAGGCGCTGCAAACCGGCAACGCCGCGCGCAACGGTGTCACGGCGGCTCTGCTGGCGCAAAAAGGCTTCAGCGCGGATCAGACCATCCTCGAAGCGCCCATGGGTTTCGCCAGCGCGCTCTGTCTCGAAGGCGAGTGCGACTGGGATGCGCTGACCAAAGACTTGGGCAAATATTTTCATATGGAGAAAATGCCGCCGATCAAGCGCTTTCCTACCTGCACGCCGGCACATCGGCCGATCGAAGGTTTATTGGCACTGCGCCAGCGACATGGCTTCACGGCAGTTGATGTCGAAAACGTCGAATGCGATTTTCATCAGCGCTCGCTGGCGCGCACCGATCCCCAGGAAGCGATCGCCGGACCTAATAGCATGCCGTTTATTCTCGCCATCGCTTTACTTGACGGCAAGGTCACGCTTGAACAGTTCACTGACGAAAAAATTCACGACCCGCGCGTGCGTGCGGCCATGGCGAAAATCAAGCATCGGCCTAACGACCATAAACCAGGACAGCCGGAACCCGCTGATCGGATTACCGTCACGCTAAAAAACGGCGCGGTTCATACTATCGAAGTGGCCGAGCGCACGACCTACACGAGCAGTAGTGATATTAACGCTAAATTTTTCGACTGCGCGACCTTAGCGTTAAGCCGCGGCCGGGCCGAACAGTTGGCCGGATTGATTGACCGGCTTGAAAACGTCGACGACGTTAACGCAGTGATGCGCTGCATGAGCGGTAACGATCTCAAAACTTCTACTCATTAGCCGGAGCGATACCATGCAAGGCTCAACTTTAATGAACAGAATCTCGCCGAAAAAACGACGCTACTCTTTGCTCGCTAGTTTATTTGCGCTGCTGCTCGCCGTCGCTCACGGCGACGCTTGGGCGGGTCCGGTCGAGGGCAACCCGCGCAGGGGCGGCACTTTGATCCTGGGCATGGCCGCCGATCCATCGACGCTCAATTGCGGCATCGAGAGCAGCCAGATCGTCGCCATGGTGACCTCGAATATTTTCAACGGCCTGCTGCACATGGATGAGGAGTCCAATCCTCATGGCGATCTCGCCCAATCGTGGGACATTTCACCGGACGGATTGGTCTATACTTTTCAGTTGCGCGACAACGTCAAATGGCATGACGGCCAGCCGCTCACCTCGGCCGACGTAAAATTCAGCTTCGAGAATCTCGTCGGCAAGTACAACGCGCGCGGCCGCGAAGCTTACCGCAATATCAAAGCCATCGAGACGCCGAATGCGACGACGGTGAAGATCAGCCTTAAAAAAGTTTATTCACCGTTTCTTGAAATCCTCACCGCCCACGACGGCTGCATCATGCCCAAGCATATCTACGAAGGCAGCGACGTGTTCAAAAATCCACGCAACAACGACCAGCCCATCGGCAGCGGGCCGTTTAAATTTAAGGAATGGAACAAAGGCAGCCACGTCACACTAGTGCGCAACGAAAATTATTTCAAGAAAGGCCGGCCATTTTTAGACAGCGTCATCTACCGCATCATTCCCAATGCGGCGACCCGCGCCATCGCCTTCGAGACCGGTGAGATCAATGCGATCTTCGCGAGCAATTCTTTTCCTTATCAACATGTCGACCGCCTGAAGAAACTGCGTAACGCCGTCATTAAAGACATCGGCTCGCCGTCGCTCATCGGCGTGAATTTTAATCTAAAAGACAATCCGATCCTGGCCAAAAAAGAAGTCCGCGTCGCCATCGCCCATGCTATCGACAAGAAGTTCGTGGTTGAAAAGGGCTTGCGCGCGGTCGGCAAGGTCATCGATAGCGTGATC
>CAYZJE010000200.1:0-5385 GCA_964478485.1 uncultured Syntrophobacter sp.
GCTTTCGGATTTCGAGTTTTCCTCGGCGCCCCTTGCGCAAGTCATCTATTTGCCGATTCTGTAATGCAAAATTAAACCGAGAATTTCAAATATCTTAAGTTTGCGTTATTCGCCCACTCTCGGCAGTCCCCAAGCATCCACGGCGATCCGTTTCATTAAATCATCTTCCCGGTCGCGGCAACCGACGGCGCAAATCGAAACGTTCGCGCCCGCGGCTAATTTATGCGCCAGCGTTTTCGGCACGAGAAACGACGCCCGGCCAGGATCGACCGCGTCCAAAACCTCCTGGCCTTCTTGTGACGCAAGAAACTCAATCCACAAAAGCGCGGCGTAACGGTTCGGCGCGCGCGCGAACACCGCCGTCGGCTCGTGGAAGGCTGCCGGCAACGGATTGGCCACCAGCCGTTTGATCGGCGCGCGCGGATTGTCCCTGACGAAACGTTCCAGCGCGTGCAGGTAGACACCGCACATGAAAGAGAACTCCCCGGCGGCGAGTTTGGTCAGTCCCTGCGTGCTGCCACGCACGACGATCGGGTTATTTTGTTTGAGCTTGCGCGCGTAGTCCAAAAGTTTTTCTTGGCCCCAACGCGACGCCAGTGACGCCAGCACATTGGGCTTGCTATCGACGGTAAATTTGCCTTGCCACTGCGAATCGAGACAGCTCTCCCAACCCGATGGCGGGGAATCGGCGCTAACTCGATTGGCATTGTAAGCCATGATGCCGATGATGCTGCCGCTCCACACGACAACGCCGGAATCATCGATCATCTCCCGCGGAATGTTTAGCTGGCCGTTCTCGGCAATCTTTTTGTAGTCGTACTTGCGAAACAAGTTATGCGAAAAGTATTGGCTCCAAACATTGGGCGCCGGCCGAAACGCGTCCAGCACCGTCTTGCCCTCGATCAATTCGCCCAGCTGCTTGCGAAAGTCAGCCGGTTTCGACCAGACCACGTCTTTGATGAACGGATACTTCTTCTTAAACGCCTCGATCAAATGGGGCGTCGTGCTCTCCTCGAAACCCGGCGAAACGATCAGCTTAGCTTCTTTCTTAGCGCCCTCAAGAATATGCTCCCTGGTTTCATAAATCAGTTCCGGCGCGCTCTGCGAGAACGCGGGAGAATTGGACATCCAAATTACAAAAACGAATACGCTTAAACCAAGCAGTACGGTTTTTGTATTCATGTCGAATTCCTCACCTGAAAGCAGCGCTTCGAAATCACTCGGATACTTGTTTGCCTTATACTACCGCGCTTCGGCCAGCGTCAAACGACGCGGGATTCGCGGCTGTTCGTTACTCACCACGAAGATCACCAACTCAAGAGGGCGGGATTGAAACCCGCCCCTTGTACGAATCCGATTCCGTTTTTGCGTGCCTTGCACTACGATATCTCAAAGTTTGCGCGACTAGCGCAAACTTTTCGATCTAGGAAACCTCTCGGACTCGGATATTTTTTCCGCCAAGGCGCTAAGTTCGGAATTGATGTCATTTCGACCGAGGGGAGAAATCCTTCTTAGATCCTTCGCCTCCGCTCGGGATGACGGGCCTCGCCCGTCACCTTTGCGCCTTCGCGCCTTTGCGAGAGATATTCCGAATCCGATCAGGGCCGGTCTCGACCGGCCCCTACTTTATGATCTCTGTTACCCTCTGTGGTTAAATACTTTCTAGTGCACATGGTCATCGGGGGCCGGCGCGGACGGCTTTTCTTGATTCAGCTGATCGACGTCGCGAAAAAGATTGTCCAGCTTATCCCAACCGGGACCGTCGCGCGGGATCCAGCGCGCCCGCACATATCCCTGGCGATCGATGAGAAACTCCATGTGCGGCGGCACCGGCGGGTCGGGCTGCGTGCCCTGCTCGGAAAAACTGCGCCGGTAAAGCGCGTAGGCATCGAACGCTTCCCGGCTCCCGTCGGTAACGATGGACAACGACTTAATCTTGCCGTCGAGGCCGCGAATGTCACTCATATCCCTCGGCACTAAAAGAATCTTAACGTTCTTGCCCTGAAGCTGGCTCGATAACGCTTCCAGCTCGGCGAGACGCGCCAATGAATCCGGCAACGAGAAAAGCACCAGCATGACGATATGATCGCCGCGATGATCCTTGAGCGAACTATTCTCGTCGGTCAACGTCCGATAGACAAAATCCGGCGCCACCAACCAAGGCTCAGGCTCGACCAGCGCGCTCATCTGGCGCGCCCGCTCGGCCGCTGACAGGGTGCGCAAGAAATTGATCATGTCCCAACGCTCTTCGTCTTCTAGGCTCGCCGCGAAGCCAGGCATGGGCGTAAGCACGCCATCTTTCTTAACGCCGTAACTGAGCCACCAAAATAAATCCCCGGCGGTGTGATCGGCGGCGTGCTTCGCCGTCAAATCCGCAGGTCCGGGCTTGAATCCTTCGCCGTTGGGGCCGTCGCCGTAACCGCCGACGCCATGGCAGGTGGCGCAGGTTTCCTGGTAAAAATAGGCGCCGTTGGCGACGGAAATGACGTTGTAAGGCACCGACGGACGGAGGTAGGTAGTCGGGTAAGCGTCGATGGCAATCGCCGTGTGATAAATCCAACCGCCATAACCAAGCGTCGCCAAGCTGACACCGAGCAAACGATAACGCGGCCGGCGGCGCAGGATGAACGCGCAGACAAAGCCGATGACACCGGCGCCCATAAGCCACTGCGCCTCGCTCAGTTGCGCGCGAATCTTCGCGCTCACACTCGTGGCACTCCAAAACCAGCGAAAAGCAAACGGCCACTCGGGCTGCACATGGCGCGCCGGCGGCGTAACGCTCATCAGGCCGACGACGATGAGAATGGCCGCGCCGAGGATCGCTTCCCAGGTCACGTTGCGCCTGAGCCGATGGAGAAATTCGCCAACGTGCGCTGCGAATTCTTCAGCGCGCAACCGGAGAATGCGCGGCTTGAGTTTTAAAAGATTGACTGCCGCGAGCGCGATCAATGGCAGGAGCAACGCAAGCTTAATCAGCAGCAGCTGGCCATAGCTCGTCCCGACCAACGGCGGCACCGCGCCGACCAGCGTCCAAGCGTTGTAGGCGCCGCTTGAGATGAGAACCGTAACGCTGACCAAACCAAGCGCGGAGAATCTTTTCGTGGCCGTCCTGAACGCCGCTTCATGCCAACTGTGATCGATACCGGCGAGCCAAAAAAGCCACCACGCAAACCCGACTAATCCACCCAGCCATGCGCTGGCGGCGAGGAGATGCGCTGCAGCAACAGTAAGCTGCACGGCGAGCCAGATGCCTTCGCCGGCAGCGGCATGGCCAGAAAACACCGGCGCGATCGTCAGAGCTGCGGCCAAGAGCAAGCCAAGCGCGCGCGCCTTGGCGGATTCGCCTCTTTCCGGACGATTGAGCACAACTTCCAAGAACAGCAGCAAAGCCATTCGGATCGACCACACCAGGCCATATCGGGTACCGATCAAGACGCCGGCCATGACCGAGGGATTCAACGCAGCGGGAAAAGACAAACCGGAAACGGCGACGATTTGCAGCCAAAAGGCCAACAGTCCCGATAAAAAAACCAGCAGCAGCGTCCAGCGCACCAAGCGCAGCTGCCGTCGGTCAAAGGCGGTAAATTCAGAGGATTCTAACCCGCCCGCGTCGACCAGCGCGGGACGCGCTACGACGAAGTAAAAAGCCAAAGAGCCAAATAGCAGCGCAGTGGAAGCGAGGTGAAAAAATCTTATGAAACCTGAAGCGGTAATCACGGAAGTAGGAAATCTACATTCGCCCCCTTTCGTTTCTCACCCGGAGCGAGCGCGATGCGAGAAATTTTTTCTGCTACTCGATAGCGACGATTCGGTTCAAGGGAGAAACCACCCTACCCGGTCACTTCTCCGCTCTGGGAAAACCATAGGCGTCGACCACCAGCTTCATCCAGTTTGGCGTGTTGAGAAAAGTGCGGTGATCGTTGACGGAAACTTTTTTGCCTTTGATCAGGCGCGCCACCTCGCCGTCGGTGTACAGGCTGGATTTGAGCGGCTCATGGTCGTCGAGGATTTTTTGACCTTCACGGCTCGCCATATGTTCGATGAATAGCAAAGCGGCGTGCCGATGGGGAGCGGACTTCAGAACAAACTGATTCTCCCGCAGCCACACCGGCGCCGGCTCGACGATTTTGCACATCAGCGATTTGGTGACGTCCTTGCGCGAGGCATCAACGCAGCTATTGTAAAAGGTCATCTGATGGAGCGCCTGCTCGCCGGTGGCGATGGCGCCCATGGCGCGGGCGTTGCCGCGCAGCCACACCGGCTGCTGGTCTTTGATCTGGCGCGCGTATTTAACCACCCACTCTTCGCCCATAAGAACTACCAACGTGGCCATACACTGAGTGCGAATGTCGGTGACGAACTTTCGCCCTTTGAATTCCGGCTTGAGAAAATCTTCCCATTTGTCCGGCACCGCCTCCGCGGCAATGCGGTTCTTATTGTAGGCGACGCCGCAAATGCTGCTCGCCACCGAAACCAAATTTCGGTTCTCAGGATCGACCATCTTCGGATTGATGCTGAGCACGCCCTGTTGCGCCATGCCCAAGATATCGATCTTCAGCGCGTGCGCGGCGTTCTCAACGTAGAACTCCGAGCTGGCTTCCGAAGTGTCGATATCCTTCACCGTCCCGGCCTGCATTTCCAGCAGAAAACGCTGCAACGCCTCCGGACCGCCGATCTCATCCATGCGGACTTTGATGAACGGATATTTCTTAACGAAGGATTCCATCATCGGTTTGAAAGATTCGGTGTCCAAAGAGGAAATAACCCGCAGCGCGCCTTCTTGCTTCGCTTTGGCGACGATCTCATCGCGGCTCATCATAAATTGAAAGCCTTTGGCCTCGGCGGCTTTCTTGGCCTCAAGCATAGCGGAACCTGCCGTCGCCGCCTCGACGGCGGCATTCAACAGCCACGAACTCACGCAGTACAAGATTGCTGCGAACAAATATTTTGCCATCGCGAACCTCCTTGGAATCACTTCGAGTCACGCACCCTGATCATTTGCTATCACGAACTGTAAACGGATAACTCTGCTCGACCACATGTCCATCGACGGACAATACCCGAAATTTAACCGTATAACGACCAGGTCGCAGTTGCTTGACCGCCACGGACAGTTGCTTGGAATCGTCTGCCGACACTTGAGCGTTGTCCGTATCGACGCGCTTGCCGTCGGGATCATAAACCGACGCCGAAGAATACTTCGGTTCCAAACGCTCGTTGAACCAAAGCTGAATTCTTCCAGGTGAAGAAAACAGCGTAGCCCGCCCCGCCGGAACGGATTTCACCAAGTAGGCGTGGGCAAAGGCTAGAGTCGGTGAGAGCATTAGAAGCAATAACGCGTATGTAAATCGTAGTCTCATCTCTCGCACATCGGCATCGCTACCT
>CAYZJE010000201.1:0-13040 GCA_964478485.1 uncultured Syntrophobacter sp.
CGGCCACGCCGCCGCCGGCATAAAGGTTGGGGATGATCGAGCCATCGGCGCGCAGGACCTGGCCGTCCGCGTTCACTTTCAAGCCGCCTTGCGTGTGGTACAGCGCCACGGTCACTTTGATTCCGTAGTAGGGCCTCTCGAACGGCTGCGGCAGAGCGCGCCCGAAAGCGTCTTTGTCGCCGCTCGCCGCCCGCTCGTTGCAGTCGCGGATGGTTTGCTTCAGCCCCTCGGCGGCGATTCCCAGTTTGCCCGCCAGCTCCTCCGGCGATTCGCCTTTCAGCAACAGCCCCGCGTCGAGGAGGCCGGATAAACTTCTCAGCCCCGGCGCGTTTCGATGCAGCTTAAGAATCCGCTCATCGAAAATCTCGTACGCGTGCTTGCCGGGAAGATCGAGCATTTTAATGCCGAGGCCGCCGGGATATCGAGTCTCATCGACAAAACGCCTTCCGGCGGCATCGACCATGATCCCGCCCGATAGCGCCACCTCCGGCGCTACCGCGCGCTTTCCCGGACCGATGTAGGCCGGGTACGGCTGGAACGCGCCCATGTTCTCTATCGCCGCTCCAATCTCCAAGCCCATCTTGATGCCGTCGCCGGTGCTGCCATGATGGCCGGGAAACGGAATGCCGACCGCTTTGGGAATGTACTTGGAGAGCAACTCAGCGCTCGCTCCGAATCCCCCAGACGCAAAAATAATCTTTCGCGCCGTGAGAATGCCGTCGTCTGTTTTTACTCCCACCACCGCGCCGCCGTCGTCCTGCTCGAGCGCGAGCACCGGCGTGGACAAGCGCACTTGAATTTTCTTTACGCGCTGCACCGCCGCGAACAGAAAATCGGTGACGGTCTTATCCTCCTTCCACGAGTGTGATCGCTGCGCGCCGTGGCCGAAGACAAACTCGCCGATTTGAAATTCGATGCCGGCTTCATCGGTGAGAAAATCAGCCACTCGCCCCGAGGTTTCCGCCAGCCGCCGGGTTAGGACAGCGTCGCTCTCGCCGTTGTTCCGCCGCAAAATATCCTGCGCATAGAGAGCGGCGTTATCGTCGATTTTCAACTCGCGCTGTCGCCGGCTTGCCGCGGCGCGAATGCCCTTGGAAGAAAAAGCCGTCCCGCCGCCAGGCTTATCGGTTTTCTCGAGCAACAGCACCTGCGCGCCCTTCTTGGCCGCCACCAGCGCCGCCATCAGACCGCATCCGCCGGCGCCGAGGATGATGATATCGCTATCTACGTTCTGCATCGAACCTCCGCGGCTCTCCAGCTCAGAAAAATAGGTTCCAGTCGTTCCAAACGTTCAATCGCTCCCCTCGCTACACGGCCTCAGAAGGCCGCTACTCGGAATGGCCGGCTGTCCTGAGTCGGCGGCAAAGCCGCCATATCGAAGGACGCTCCGTTCAAGTCGTTCAATATTACCAGGGGCAGATTTTTACTTCATGACTTTCTCGACTCACCGCGCTGCCGAGCCGGCATCGAGGTCACCCATTAGCAGGCAGGTCAAGAGGCACAGACGTTGCCGTAAAATAAATTTCTTTATTTCTTTTTTTCAACTCGCCGGCTCCGTCCTGCGGCTTCCCCTTTGCCAAGGCTTCGGGGAATGATCCGAAGCTTTCAGCGGAGGATTCATCAGAGCCTCCGGGCGGCGTGCCGTGATCTTTCGGCACGCCGCCCAAAGGCTCTGGCCGACGGGTCGGTTACGCGCCCCTGTTTTCTTTTCAGGCGGTGCCTGCCTGTGCCCGGCAGACAGGTCAGACCGCTGGTCCGCACCAGTCTCAGCCTCCGGCTGAACCGTCATCAGGATCGAGGCTGTGGAGTGATCCGTGTGAGGAAGTCATATGCCGCACGATCATTTCCGTCTGATGAACAGTTGCTGCATCAGCTTGTCCCACTCGGCGTATTTTTTCTCCGCTTCTTCCACTGAGTATTTTTCATCGATGTAGGATTTTTTGAATTTCTGCATCAACCTGCCGATGTCTTCGCGCGGCGACCACAGACCGCCCTTCATGATCATCTGTTGACCTTCCTTGGAATGGAGATAGTCGAGGAAGAGCAAGGCGGCGTGTGGATGGGGCGCCTTGAGTGTCAATCCGGAATAGCTGACGGTAGTTACGACCGGTTCCAGTGGTCGCCACTCCACCGGCGCGCCTTTTTGTTTGGCTTGGGTGATGTTGGCGTCAAAGATCGTCGGCGACAACGGCACTTCACCGGATACTACCAGGCCCGCCAGAGCCGCGCCCGACATGTTTTGCACCTTCACTTCTTGATCCGCCATCCTCTCGAGAAACTCGCGTCCCATGGTTTCCAGTGTGCTGCCGATCCAGCGAGTTCCCGTGGTGGTGCTGACGATGGACATTTTCCCTTTCCATTTTGGGTTCAATAAATCGGTCATGGATTTTGGCGCCTCGGCCGGCGGAATCAGCGAGGTGTTGAAGCCCAAGCTGGCATAGGTCTCGTAGTGTCCGATATAGTAAAAGCCGTTTTTACCTTTCACTTTGACATCATCCGGGTAATGGCGCGCATCCGGTATATAGTGTTCGAGAAATACGCCCTCCCGTTTCATGATATCCATCTGTTCGCCGGTGGTCGCGATGACGTCCGCTATATATTGGCCGGCACCAATTTCTTCGAGAGCGCGCTTGATCAGGGTGCGACCATCGCTGCGGTACTCGGAAACTTTGATGAAAGGATATTTCTTCTCGAACTCCTTGGCGATAGTGCGAAACCAAGTGTGGGAGTCGTACAGCGTGAACGCGCCTTCTTTCTTGGCGCCTTCGATGAGAAGCTTTCCCCGGTCCGCGCCTTGATAGAGGGCTATTTGTGCAGCCGTCACCGGCGCACTGGCAGCGAGCGCGTTGATCGGGATCAACATCATGACTGCGATGCTCAACGATAGGCCCGCGTAGCGAATAATTTTCATCGAGGACATGATCTCCTTCTTGGCCGGATCGATCGACAGCGGCGAATGTATGAATTGCTGCTGTTCCTGTCAAACTGAAAATGAGACCGCTAAAAGGGACCCAAGCGGGGTATCGTCAAGGGCGGGGTTAAATCCCCGCCCGCGAAGTGGCTTCGTTTAATGCTGAACGCGCCGCTCCGCCAAGATTGAGAAATTCACAATCCTGTCGTTGCGTCAGGGCAGCGGACAGGACGGCGTCCTTCGTTTGATTTCGGGAATGACTTCGGTGCCGAATCGCTCGATCGACTCCAGAGTAAACTTCGCATCCATCCCCGGCCAGTCCACCATGAACCACATCACTTCGGCGCCAAATTCTTGATGATACGCCATCACTTGCTCGACCACTTCGGCCGGGCTCCCGAGGATGAGCCGGTCACGCTTCAATTCGTCGAAAGCGAGATCGTAGCGCTCGCCCGGTTGTCCCCATTGTTGGTAGCGGAGATAGCGCCTTTCGTAACCTTCCCGGATGCGCTCCTCGGCTTCGCGCGAACTATCGGCGATGCAAAGGTCACGAAAAATAAACAGACCGCGAAATGGCCTGCCGCTTCGTTCCAGCGCCGCTTTGTAGGCGGGCATAGCCTCGCGCAGAAAAGTTTTCGTGTGACGCCGGCTGGCGATCCAGTGATCGGCGACCTCGGGCACCCTGGCCACGGTCTTGACCAGGTCGGCGCCCATCAGGATCGGCGGGCCGGGCCGTTGCAAAGGCCGTGGCGCGCAGGTCACGCCGTCCAAGTGGAAATATTTTCCATGGAAGGTAACCGCGTCACCGGTCCAAAGTTGACGTATGACTTCGAGCCCTTCGACCAATCGGCCTCTGCGCTGCCGTTTGTCGATGCCGAATGAGTTGAATTCGTTGTCGCGGTAACCCAGGCCGACGCCGAAGAGCGTTTTGCCGCCGGATAAATTGTCCAGGGTTGAAATATATTCAGCCACCATCACGGGATGGTGCAACGGCAAAAGGAAGATCGAAGTGCCGAGATACATTCCCGGCACCTGTCCGGCGAGATATGCTAGCAAAGGGATCGACTGCAAGATCGCCGCATCCGGCCCGGTGAGGTAATGTTGCGCAACGAACAGCGCCTCGAAATTGTTCTTATAAGCGGCCTGCGCCTGCTGCGACACTTGCTGGCACACCTCGGCGGGATTTAAATCTGACGGATAGCTGCCGAACTCAATTCCGAACCGCATGAAAATTTCTCCGGGGTTGGTTCAGCGAAAGTTTACTTGATTCTATTTTTGATCGTAGGGATGGACTTAAGATAATCCGCGATCGCCAGGGCATCTTCACGACTCATGTTTCGGTAGCCGTGCGACGTTCCTTCGATCACATCATACATAAGTCCGCGCACGTAATCCAAGTCAGGCTTCGTCCCCTTCATTAGCAACTCGGCGATATCTTCGCGATTCCAGGTACCGATTCCTGTGTCTTTGTCGGGTGTAATGTTGGGCACGAGCTCGCCCAGGGGACCGATATCTTTGCTCGCACCGGCCAAATACATCGCACGGTTCGGGACGCCGATGGAGCTTCTCGGCGTATGACAATCGCCACAGATCGCGACATGATCAGTCAGGTATTTACCACGTTCGATACCGTTCTTCGGCGCTGTCGGGGGTGGAGTAAAAAACTGCCCGAAGGCCTTCAGCCATCCTTCCGCGGCAACGCTTCTAAGCAAGGGAACAGACGTCTGTAATTCGGGCGTCGGCTTTCGCACCGGCTTAAGAGTACGCAAGAACGTAATCAATGATTTGAGATCGTCCTGCGCCATACCCGAATACAGACCATAAGGCATGACCGGGAGGATTCTACTCCCATCGCGACGAATCCCCTTGGTCGTAGCGTCGGCAATCTGTTGCTCCGTCCAGCCGCCGAGACCGGTTTCTTTGTCCGTGGTCAGGTTAGTGCTGTACACCGTGCCAAAAGGAATAGGAAACGCTCTTCCTCCGGCGTGTTGCGTCCCCTTCGGATCGCTGTGGCAAGCGCAACCCCCAGCGAGGGAGAAAATATATTGGCCTTTTATGACCGGCGCTTTGCTGTCCGTTTGCCCATGTGTCGCGACCGATACTAACAACGCGATGAGCAGAAAAAGCCAAGAAACTATTTTCTCGGAACGTAGATATGATCCCATGCGAAATCCCTTCGATACTCTGTCTTCTTGGTGTCTTCATTTTGCCTTACTGTCGAAGTTGTTTTGCCAATAGGAACTCTCGGTTACGATCGTGATCGGCCGCGTGCGCTGAGCACAGTCGGCTGATGATCGAAGGATCGCGATGCCAACGGCGCCCGATCTCCTTGACGCTTGCTCTACCCCACTGCCGCGCCAGATACACCAATTTTACTAACGCAGCTGAGTTTTATTCGCCTGCAACCACGCCGCGAGCCTAGCGATGCCTTCTTCAAGATAAATCTTGGGCGCCCAGCCCAGTTCCTTCTTTGCAAGCGAAATATCCAATGGATTGCGCAGCCGATGCGGCGCGACCTCGGCGGCGTTGGGGTGTTGGCCGATTTCGAATTTTAAATCAGGCAGCGCTTTTTGGATTGCTCGTTGCAAATCTTCGCTAACATACGCTTTGTCGAGGCCGATGTTGTAAGCGCGGCTGAGCGGTTTTTCCGTGAATAGCGCGCGGCGCACGGCGTCGGCGACATCGTCGACGTAAATTAAATCGTCGACCGGGCGGGTGAGAAACGGCCGGCAGGGTTGGCCGAGGATGCCTTTCTTCAGCTCCAGCGGAATGCTGCGATAAAGTCCCGGGCCGTAAACCGATGAATAGCGCAGCGCGACGAAGTCGACGCCATGTTTTTCCTTGTAGAAATTGCCCATCCATTCGGAGACCGTCTTGGCGGCGCGATAGAAATAGGTCGGATAGATCGTCACCGCGTCGTCTTCCTTGACTAAGCTGCCGTCCGACTTCATGAGCTGGCCGTAGATGGACGCTGAGCTGGAGTAGACCACGCGCTGGATTTTTAAATCCTTGGCGGTTTCTAGGATGTTCGTCATGGCGTGGTAGCAGTAATTGAGCACCGTTGGCGTCTCGTCGCGCGGCGGGTGGGCGGCGTGAAAGACATGGGTCGGCCGTGCTTTCTCGCAGAGCGCACGGAACTGCGCGCTGTCAGTAACGTTCATGATGTGGCTTGGCGTGTCGATGCCGAGCAGCGAGAGATCTGGTGAGCGCGGCACAACATCCATCGGCACGACTCTGTGACCGAGGGATTCCATTAGTTTTGTCACGTGTGAGCCGATGAAACCGTTGGCGCCGGTGATGAGTATGTTTGCCATTGTTTAGATCTCCAAAGCCTGGTTGCTGAGTTCAAGACTGGGCCGTGCCATGAGTCCTCGTCCGCCAGGCGGAAGAGTTTTTTGCCAATTCATGCTGCGCCGCCAGAACCGACAGGCTAAATTTTCGCTAAGACCAGCCGAAGAGTGTCTTGGCGTTTTCCGCCAAGATTTTTTGCTTGGCTTGCTCGGAAATATCTTTGCGTTGACGCAAATTCGCTACCGCACTAGGAAAAGGGCTGTCGACTTCCGGATAGGTGGAGCCGAACAATATCTGATTCTCGCCGACGGTTTCCAAGACGTAAGCCAGCGAGTGTTCTTCGTAGGTGGTGGCGAAGTACCAATTGCCGCCGCAGATATGGTGGCTCGGTGGGTTTCGCAGGAAGGTCGCCTCTTCGTCGTGTTTTCCTTCGAAGTCTTTATCCATGCGCTCCATGAGAAACGGTACCCAGCTGACACCAGTCCCAAAAACAGCGATGCGCAGCTTGGGAAATTTTTCGGGAATCCCGCCATACATGAGCGCCGCGCAGCTGTGAAAGGTTTCCATCGTGCCGCCGACGCTATCTTGAAAGAGAAAGGTATCGGCGCGCAGATCTTGTCCCGGACCTTGGTAGGAGAGATTGTGCACCAGCAGCGGGACATTGAGACGTTCGAGTTCTTGATAGATCGGCCAGTAAGCCGGCGAGCCGACATGCTCGGCAAGGCCCAGGGACGAAAGCGCGATGCCGACCATGCCAAGATCGTCGACGGCGCGCTGGGCTTCAGTCACCGCGGCTGGAACGTTTTGAAACGGCACGACAGCGGCTGCTCTTAGGCGAGAATTATCTTTGCAGAGACTAGCGGCATAATCGTTGTAACCGCGACAATAGGCGACCACAAGATTTTCATCGCGAGCACGAGCCGAATAACCCGTGGGCGAACCATGGCGCGGAACTTGGCTCAGTAGCAAGGCGCGAGTTGGAAAAAGGACGGAAAGGTCGACACCTTCTTGATCCATGGCTCGATGGTAGTGATCGACGCTCCAATCGCTCGGCTTGATCCGGCCGTATTCATTGGGGTCCCAGCCGGTGGTCGGTAGCAGAGACCCAGACTGATCGCTATAGGGGCGGCCCATGAACGGACGCAGGTCGGAGTCGTCGGGTTGCTGAATTAAGTGCACATCCGTGTCGATTACTGCTAAATTTGCCATGTTCGACCTCCGTAAAGCTCGCGCGAGTTTCGCTACGCCGCCATAGTATTCAGGTCCAACCGAACAAACGTTTGCCGTTGTCGTGCAAAATTTTGCTTTTCGCCTCGTCTGAGATATCGCCTCGGTCGAGCAAATCGGCGGTGAAAGCCGAACCGCTGTGCGGATAATCCGTGGCAAAGACAATCAAATCATCGCCGATGCGGTCAAGCACATGGGGCAGCGCTTTTTCTTCGGGCTCGGCCGAGTAGAAAAAATTTCCGCCGGTCATATAGGCGCTCGGTTTTCTTTTCAACAACGGCGCATCGCTACGGCGTTTTTCCCATTTGGCGTCGAGATAATCCATCCAATAGGGCACCCAGGCGACGCGGTTTTCCAAGAAAGCCACGCGCAAGCGCGGGAATTTCTCAACGACTCCGCCGTAGATGAGAGCCGCGCAATCGTACAATGTCGCCACCGGCCGCCCGACGGTGTGCTGCAAAAGAAAGCTATCGGCGCGCCGGTCGCCCGTCGGCCCTTGAATCGAAGCATGAATCATCAACGGAACATTGAGCCGTTCCATTTGTTCGTAGATCGGCCAGAAGGCTGCCGAGCCGATATGCTCTTTGAGCCCGAATGACGAGAGCACAACACCGCTAAGCCCAAGCTCGGTGACGGCTCGCCTAATTTCAACGACGGCGGCCGGGACGTCTTGAAACGGCAACAGGGCAACGGCTTTAAGCTGCGCAGCTTCACGGCAAACGCCGGCGATGTAATCGTTGTAAGCACGGCAAAACGCCGCGGCGAATCGCTTGTCCCGCTGCGTGCCGACGTCCATCGCCCGGCTCGGAAAGAGCAGCGAGTAAACGATCCCCTCGTCTTTCATCACCGATAAGCGTTTCTCCAGATCGCCAGGCGCGCGCGGCCGGCGCCGTACCCGCACATGCCACTCATCCATGCCGAGCAGCGGACCCTGTTTGTTCCGGAAGGGCTCCGGCATGAGCGGGCGCAAATCGTCCTCGGATTCGATAACGTGGGCGTCCATGTCGTAAATCTGTATCTTGGCTTTGAGTGCCTGGCGAGTTTTTTCGATCGCTTCTTGGGCTTGTGTTTCCATAGCCACCCCTTGTTTGAGAAGATTCGTAACTTTTTTTATTGCAGCGTTATTTGCTGTATAGCTCGTTCATGATTTTCTGATACTTGTCCGCGCCGGCGCGCGCTTGCGCCGACAAGAAGCGGATTTTCTTGCGGTCGATGTCGTCTTTGACGGAAATATCGTCGCGCAAGACGGAGTTGCCTGACTTGGCCATGAACGTCTGACCTTCTTTGGACAAAATATAGTCGACGAAAAGTCTAGCTGCATTCGGATGAGGCGCCATACCCAAGATACCGATGGTGTGGAGATCGGCGTAAAGCGGATCTTCGAGCCGCGCCCAATCAACCGCCAGCCCCTTCTCGGTGAATTTTTTGATTCCGTCATGATTCAGCGGCAAAGCCAGCTCCACTTCTCCGCCACCCAACCACTGCTGTACCATCAGCGTCGTGCCGCGCCCCGGCCGGGGATTGAGGGCGGCGAACTTGCGCAAATAATCCATGCCTTTGTCTTGGCCAAAAAAATCCAGCATCGCATAGACCCAGCCAAAATTATTGAGATTCACGGCGGCCTTTCCCTTCCAGCGGTCGCGCAACAGATCGGTGTAGCGTTTGGGGATGTCGGCGCCGGTGACGGTGTGGCTGTTATATGCGGCGATCAAAATAGTGAAGTAAACGCCGCTGTAAAGGGCGCGTTCCTCGGGCGGCCGTTCCGGCGAGGTGTATTTCTGAAAAATCGTTGGCGTCTCCATTAGCATCAAATCGAGCGAATCAGCGCCGGTGAGAACTAGATCGGCATTGTCTCTCTTGCCTACCCGCCGCTCGGTTAGAATCTTGGTGACCAACGTCGAGCTCCCTTGCCGGTTTACCTCCACTCTGATGCCGGGATATCTAGCGGAGAAAGCGTCGACCAGCGGTTGTGAATCTTCTAAATTCAGAGAGGTGTAAAGAACCGCCGTGCCTTCTTTTTTTGCTTCCTCGTATCCCGCCCTGGCAGGCATTGAAGCACTCAGTAGAAAAGCTAACGTGACCGTGAAGAGAACGCCGCCGCAATCTCTTAAAGTTTTCATCGGAACCCCCTGTGAGACTATTTAGTAAACAGATCGACCATCATCTTGTCGTATTCTTCGACCTTGGCGCGCGCTTCCGGGCCAACGATTCGAAGAGTTTTGCGATCGATTTGCAATTTTGCCGCTACGTCATTTCGCACCGTGAATTTATCCAGGCTAACCAGTATAGTTTGGCCTTCCTTCGAGACGACAAAATCGACGAACAACCGCGCCGCGTTGGGACGAGGGGCATTTCCCAAGATGGCAATACCGTGCACATCCGCATACACCGGGTCTTGGACCGTTGACAATGCTACCGGCGCTCCCTTGTTGATAAATGCGATTACCCCATCGTGATTCAGGGCGATTCCGACTTCCGCGTCGCCGGCGATCACGCTCTGCATGAGCTGGGTGGTCCCGCGATAAGCGCGTGGGCTTGTCGCGGCTAATTTCTTGAGAAAGCTCATCCCGTTGTCGACGCCGAGAAAATCCATCATGGAATAGATCCATGTCGGGTTACCAAGATTGACGGCAAGCTTGCCGCGCCACCGTTCTTGGAGCAAATCCTGATAGCGGCGCGGCGCGACGTCGGCGCTGACGAGGTTTTTGTTAAAGGCGATGCTGTGCACGCTCATGTAGGTGGCGGTCCAGAATTCGCCTTTCTCGGGTTTCCACTCCGATGAGCTGTATTTCTGGAAGTAGCCGCGGTTTTGCAACAGATCGAGATACTCGGCGCCCACCATGACGACGTCGGCGATGTCTTTGCCGGAGCGACGCTCGGTCATTACCTTTTGCAGTACACTGTTGGCGCTCTGACGATTAACCGTTACCTCGACGCCGGGATATTTCTTCGCGAACGGCGCGATAACTTTTTCGGCATCCTCGACATTGAGCGAGGTGTACCAGAGCACCTGTTTTTCGCTCTTGGCTGCGTCATACCAATTAGCGACAGCGGCATTTACATTGGCAGAGAAAAGCACAATGACAAAATGAAACAAAATGAAGAAAGCCGAACGAATCGAGTTCAGAGCCATTCTGTCCTCCATGGGTTGCTATCGCACCGTGTATCTCGGTTACATCTTGCGTCGAGAGTTGAATCTCATGATTACCCGTTCGCGCCGGCTTGCAGCGACTGGGTCAACTGGCCGACGGCGGTCAGCTCTTCCAAATGACTGACGCGGTCGACGATCTGCTCGGCCCGCGGTTGCAAGAAAGCGCTGCTTACAGACTGCATGAACTTATCGCGTACCGGCGGCCATTCGGTAAGATTGGAAATCGCTTGGAACGGCTCGGAGAATCTTTTGCCGTTTTTCAAAATCACCGTGAGCACTTCTTCTTTGATGTGGCGCGTGCGTTGAAGCAAATTCTGTATGCGCGGGTCTGCTAACCGTTCGTTGATAAAATCATCCGGCTTGACCGTTCCGTGCACCAGCGTCATCGCCAAGCAAAAGGGCATGCTGAAGCGGCCTTCATAGCCGCGCGTTGGCCGTGCGCGTACCAGTGGGTAGGGGCGTAAATCGCATTCGATCGCTTCGACGTCGTCCGGCGAGAAATTTTCCCGTTGGCGCAATCGCAGCATGGCTTCAAGCCCGCTTTGAGTTGCGGTGCACGATGCAAAGGGTTTGATTCTCAAACTATGAGCGAGATCCCACTCGACGCCAAGGTTTTTGCCGAGCGATTCGAGAATGTCTTCATTCAACGGACCGACCGCTTCTAACAGCCCGTAGCGGCCTTCGAGAACGGTTTCGTCGCTGGAGAAGCCGGCTTGCGCGAGCAATGCCGAGGTTACGCCGGTGGCCGCGGCGTGGCCGCAGCGAAATGGTTTTGCCATGGTGCCGCCGTCGCGCGTGAGCGCGCCGCATGCGCCTGCCGAAAGACCGATGGCGGCGAGCGTTTGCTGCGGATTCAGGCGATAGATTCGGCTCGCCGAGCAAGCCGCGGCGATGGAACCGAGAATTCCATTCGAATGCCATCCGCGCGCGCCCGGGCCGATGCCGCTGGAGCGCGAAGAGAAAATCCGATCCAACGTTGCGCGCACTTCGCGGCCGACGATGAAAGCTTCCAAGGTTTGGCGTCCCGAGGCCTCAACGCTTTCCGCTGTGGCGATTGAAGCCGCGAGAGTGTAAGTGGTCGAATGATTGCGGTCGTCGTAGTCGAGACCGTGCGCCAGCGTGCCGTTGAGAAACGCCGCGTCACGTGCGCTGGCTTTGAGCGCCATGCCCCATACCGTGCAGTCGCCGGCGCCGACATTGGCCTTGGCAAATCTATCCAAACACTCACCGATCTCTTGCCGAGTCGCCAATACGGAGACGCCGAGACAGTCGAGAATTGCCAGCTTGGCGTTATTGACGACCCCTGCCGGTGCCTGCGTGAGGTCAAAGTCCTGAGTGAACTTAGCAAGTTTGCGCGACAGACCGTCAACTGATTTATCCAAGGAATCGCTCATGAATCACCTCAAAAAACTCTTTGCGCTTGGCGCCGCCAGGGTGACAAATAAAGGCTCCCAATGACCATTTTATTCGATGCGCCGTAAGCTCTCTTTCTTGCTTGGCAAGCACTGCCTTCGGCAACGCTCATGTGAGTCCCAAGAGCTTGCGCAAGCGGGTTTTGGCCTCGTCTGAAATGTTGAGTATTTGCTTAACAGTGCTCTGAACCTTCTCTCCTGGCACAGGTTCGTCATCGACAAATCCTGTCTTCTTCGCCTCACTCACATACTGCGGATCGTGAACGGTATCCCAGAACGCCTTCCGCAAAATCTTAACCAATCCATCCGGTATGCCCGGAGGGGCAAGCATCGGATACGCATTCTCATAGGTAAAAGTGACGGCTTCAGCAACGGCGCGCCACGAAGGATCAGGGGCAAGCTCGATGAGCGTAGATACATCCGGCAAATCAGAGAGTCGCTTTTCGGCGATTTGCGCGATCACGGCTGCAAACGGGTTTTTGCTTCCCAGTTCTTTAAGCCAGCTGGCGTGCCTGGCCCGTGCAGAACTCCAGACGAGCCCACAGCGCATGTCTGCTTCACCTCGCTCAATGGCGAGATCGATTGCTGACCCTCCAGCGTAGCCCGTTACAACCTTTAGGTTAAGTCCGGTGAACTCCTTCAGCAGCAAGGCTATGACGGCACCAGGGCTCGAGCTACTAGACTCTGCATTTCGCAATTGGTTGTCGACAGAGCGCTGAATCGTTTCCTTTAGAGTTCTACCACCGCGGTCAATTCGAACCATACAGATGGCTGCGTCTGCAGTTAAGTTGCCAAGCCAATGAAACCTATCTGCCTTATATTTGACCTCTGGGGCTCCGATGGCTTCTTGAAACGCTGTGCCCCTGATAATCTGCGCGATTGTTAAACCGTCGGCCTTGGCAACGTTGTAAAGATAGTTTCGCGCTATTTGTCCGCCAGCGCTACCCATGTTTTCGACGACGATGTCTGGCGTGCCGGGCAAGTGCTTTGGAGCATGTCTGGCAAAAAGCCGCGTCCTAATGTCGTTACCCGCGCCCGGCGGTGATCC
>CAYZJE010000202.1:0-10864 GCA_964478485.1 uncultured Syntrophobacter sp.
AATGTTGCGGCACCACGCTAACGTGGACCGGGTCGGGCAAGCCTTCGCCGCTGGCGGTGCGCAGCGCTTCGTCGACGTGGCTCAAGTCGAACTGGTGGCTGCACATGGCGCCGAGCGGAAACTTACCGGAGGCAATCGTGCGCAGCGCCATTTCGACCGAATGGTAGCTATGGCCGCGCGCGGCTTTAATCGCCATGTATTTAAGCTTGATAATGCCTAGCGGAAATTTGTCAATCGTTTGATTCATATTGCCGGCAGCGATCACCAAGGTGCTGCGCTTCATGTTTAGAATATCCATTGCCGGCAGAATCGTTTGCTCGGTCGCCGCCGCCACGTCGATCGCGATGTCGACGCCGCGCCCGCCGGTGATCTGGCGCACCCGCTCGCGCAAATCTTCTTTCTCGACATTGATGGTAAAATCGGCGCCCAACCGCTTGGCCAGCTCAAGCCGACTGGTGTCGCGTGACAATCCTGAAACGATAACGCACGACGCGCCGGCTTCTTTGGCGGCAATCACGCAACCTAATCCCTGCTGCCCTGGTCCTTGAACCAACACGCTCTTGCCCGGACTCGCGCCGCCTTCGACATAGGCCCACTCCCAGCCGTTGCCGAGGGGCAGCGCCATCGCCGCTTGCTCGGCCGGAATATGGCTCGGCACTTTATGAAAAACCGAATTGGGATGGAGATAGAGATACTGGCTGAAGCCGCCCCACAAGGCGGGCGCGACCGTCAGCGGCGTCGAACCATAGCGCGCCGCGTTGGGGGTATTGTGAATGTCAGTCTCATAACACATGCGAAAATCACCGGCGCGGCAATACTCGCAGTGGCCGCACGGCAGATATTCTTCCAACGCGACCCGGTCGCCTTCTTTGACACCCCATAGACGCGACGCGATGCGTCCCACTTTGGCGATGATGCCGATGTTTTCATGCCCCATGATATGCGGCCCGTTCTTCACCGCGCGTGGATAAGAACGCACGTCGCTGCCGCAAATACCCGCCGCTTCGACTTTCAAGAGCCCGCCGTCGATCGGCACCTCCGGCAAATCGAACTCCCGCACCTCGGTCTGCTTCGGCCCAATCTTTACCGCTGCCGTTACTTTTCCGGCCATATGACTAACCCTCTTTCCCGCATGCGGTGTGCATGCGAACTTTAGCAATAGATTTCAATTTTTTCTCACCACTACGAAGAAGCCAAGAGGGCGGGTTTAAAACCCGCCCCTACAATTCGAAAATATTTTTTTGCGCCCTTTGCGTCCCGATCGCCCTGAGCCCGTCGAAGGGTGCGGTTAAACAATTCTTCGTCTTATGATCGAGGGCGCGATGAATCGCGCCCCTACATGACCCTTTGCGTTCTTTGCGGCCAATCACTTCCCCTACCAGTGCGCCACCAGTTTGTCTTTCGCCGCCTCTTGCCAGCGCACATCCTTCGCGATCGTCACATCGGTCGCGCGCAGATTGCGATAAGCTTTGGAATCAGCGCCCGGCGGATCGATGCCGTTTTGCAGATCGTGCGCGGCGTCGAGTAAAGAGCGGCGGAACTGGATGATCGCTTTATCGGTCGTGCCCAGATGTTCACGCGAACGATCGATAACCGGCCCCATGCTCTCTTGCACCGCCAAATCTTGAGTGTTGAGCCCGCGGATGCCGGTGAAGGTTTTGTTGCGCTGCAGCTCGCGGTCGATGAGCCAATCGTTCGATTTCGTTTGATGGCGTATGGTGCCCTCGCCATTGGGGCCGCGGCCGGCGGAAGTCTCGCGTTTCTGAATGAATTCCGGCGACAACGGTTTGTCTTCGTCCACCGACAGCATCCAGTTAAACACCATGGTGTTCTGATCGTCCATGGGCACCCACATATGGCCCTGGATCATCGGCATCGCCTCCCGCTTGCCGCTGCCGCCGAAGTCGACTTGATGGGAACGGAACTGGTGAAACGGCAAGACGAACTGATAGATGCGCACGTAGTTGCCGATCTCGCCGAGATTCCGAATACCGGCATAGCGAAAACCATAACTGGTCCGTTCGACTTCCAATTTCGGCGCGGTGTCGATGCGTTTGAAGTGGCGCTCGTTGGATAAATCATTGTTGTGCAAAAACGACGAGTGGACCGTATCGATGCCGCCCTCGACGGCTTGAGCATAGTTGGCAAACTCATGGGTCTTGGACACATAGCGATATTGCTCGGGCGCCCGGCTCCACTCCATTCCCGGCGATTCCGGCTGCTTGCCCGCCGGACCCATATAGGCCCAAATTACGCCGCCCTGCTCTAGGATAGGATAGGCGGTAATCCGAATTTTATCTTTAAAATTATTTTCCGCCGGTTCGTTCGGCATATCCACACAGGTCCCGGCCACGTCGAATTTCCAACCATGATAAACACAGCGCAAACCGCATTCCTCGTTGCGCCCAAGAAACAGCGAGGCCAACCGATGCGGGCAAAACTCTTCCAGCAAGCCGACCCGCCCCTGCGTGTCACGAAAGGCGACCAGCTCTTCACCGAGCAGCTTGACGCGCACGGGTGGACAATCCGGTGTGGGAATCTCCGACGAAAGTAGCGCCGGCATCCAATAGCGTCGCATCAATTCTCCCATGGGCGTGCCTGGGCCAACTTGTGTGAGAAGCTGATTTTCTTCCGTCGATAACATCGCTTACTTTCCCTTTCGTTAACTTTGCGAGCTACTTTTCGTTCGTTACTTCTTACCGAGCAGTTTCTTAAAATAACGCCAGTCCGGGTGCTCCCGGTCCGTTGATACCTGGGTTCTCCCTGGATTGCGTTTCCAGCGCCGAGTGTACTCCTCTATATCCTGCGCGGGAATCGGCTTCGGATTGCCGATCGCATAGGCGAGATAGTTCAAGCGCGCCAATTCGAATAGATTGAGCGTCGTCAAGGTCACTTCTTCAACGCTCCGTCCGGCAGTGGTGATGCCGTGGCCGATCAGCAGACAGACGTTCTTATCGCCCATGACTTTGATGAAATCCGCGCCCAACTCATCGTCGACGATCGTCACGCTGCGCGGGTAGAGCGGAATGCCTTCCAGCACCAAGCGTAAGCCCGGCGGGTTGTAGGCGGCATAGATCGGCAGCAACGGTTTTTCGCTTGCGGTCAAGGCGACCACCCAATCGGGGTGGGCATGGATAACGCTCATGACCTCGGGCCGCGCCCGATAAACCGCCAGGTGCATGGCAGTTTCGTTGGGCGCACCAAGGCCCTTGGGCGCTTGTAAAACCTTGCCGTGAATATCGATGGTGATGATGTCCTTCTCGGTGGTAAACTCCAGCGCCGCCTCGTCGGGGCCCTTGGATTTGATCAGAATCTTATCGGTGCCGGGAATTCTCGCGCTGACATGACCGAAGGAGCCTCGGGTCACGCCGCGGTCGCCCATAATTCGGCACGAGTACATCACTTTCTGTCTGAGCTGCTTGACCACCGCACTCTCAGTTTGCTTTGCCATCTCGATTAAGCTCGCTTTCTGTTAACCAAAGTTTTCTCATATCTCATCTCGCGCAAAGACGCCAAGGGCGCCAAGTTCGGAATCGTTGCGCGGCTCGTGCAAATTTTCCGATCGGACTCGGATATACCTCTCGCCAAGTCGCAAAGACGCCAAGTTCGGAAAAGAATTTTTTTCTTAAAACCTTTGCGCCTTAGCGCCTTTGCGGGAGATATTCCGACTTCTTCTTTTGCGCCCTTTGCGTTCCGATCGCCCTGAGCCTGTCGAAGGGTGCGGCCAACTTCCGAATCCGAATCTTTTTACTTTGCGCCCTTTGCGTTCTTTGCGGCCAACTTCCGAGTCCGATCATAGCGTGCACGGCACTTGATGCGCCAGGGCGATCTCGCGGCGCTGCTTCGATGATTGAATTATCGCGAGCAGCACCTCCAGGGTTGCCTTGCCCCATTTACCATCGGCGAATTCGGGCCGGCCTTGGGTTACCGCCTCGTAGAGCCGACGCAGCTCGCCGGCGCGATCCATAAACGGCGCGCAGGTAAGCTCTTCGCGGCCTTGGTCGGTGTAGAGATAAAGCCCGTCGGGCGACTGACGAATGTCGCCCTTTTCGCAGCTCACCAGGGTCAGGCCGAAGAACGGCTGGCGGCGCCCACCCTCACGCTTGCGCCGTTCGGCGCGCGCTGGCTCGGCATATTTGGCCACCGCGCTCACCGGAGCTTCGACTGAAGCTTCCTTCGGTGATCTTTCCGACGCCGGGTAGCCGCCTTCGCCAATGCCCCAGGTTAGCTCGGTCATATCGAAGCCGCCATAGCCGTTAAAAACCAGCGTCGCCGGCGTACCGTCGGCAAACTCGACAAAGGCGGTATAGTTACCCTCGGTGTCGAAGCGCGGATGCCATCGGCCGGTGACCGCGCGCACGCTCTTGATCAAGCCGCCGCCGATACAGCGCACGATATCGACCTGATGCGATCCTTGGCGAAAAACGATGCCGCCGCCCTTGGCGCTATCGAGCTCGGCGGGCAAGCGAGGATAATTGAGCCAGCCTTTGTAATTCCATGAATTGATCTGAATCGGGCGCCCTAATCGCCCGCTCGTAATCACTTCGCGCATCTTGCGGATCGGCGGATCGCCAGCCTTCGAGTGCATCAGCAATTGAACCCGGTTTTTCGCCGCCGCCTCGATCATGCGGTCGCACTCCGCGAGGCTCAAGGCCATCGGCTTTTCACAGACCACATGCTTGCCGCCATTGGCCGCGGCCTCCGCATGGGCGACGTGAAACTCATTGGGCGTGGCGATCCACACCGCGTCAATAGTCTTGCTCTGGCACATCGCTTCGACGCTGGCATGAACTTCCACCCGTGGATTTTTCGCCCGACATGCCTCCAGCGCCTCTTGCCGGACATCGGCAACGGCGCCGAGCACCACTTCGGAAACCGCGCCAAGATCGCGCAGCACCGCCTGTCCGGCATTTCCCAATCCCGCAATACCGATCTTGAGCTGTTGTGACATGAGTTGATCGCAATCCCCGTTAATAAATTTGGCAATTCCGCTGCATCGGTCGGGAAGAAATCTCACCGCAGAGGCGCGGAGGACGCTAAGGAAAGAGTTCTTGATTGAGAAAAACTCCGGACTCTGTGAACTCTGTGCCTCTGTGGTGAATGAGTCCTCACGGGAATCCCGAAAAAACCTAAAAAATTTAGCGCCCCTTGCCGACTTCGCGTTTGCTATCGGTAATGGTATTAAACGCGATCAGCCGGTTGCGCGCCGGATCGCGGATCACGCCCATGGGATCCTTGCCCCGTTTAACCTTGTCTATTTCACTCTTGAGCATTTTGCGAAAAACTAAAATGCCGCGATCCGCCGAGGCCAGGTGTTCTTTGGTCCGGTCAAAGACCGCGCCGGCGGTTTCCCACGCCATGTAGTCCTGCATCCAAACCCGGTCCATTTTATACCGGCCGTCGTCGGTCATGGCGGAGGGCGCGTAGTCCACCGGTGTTTCGTTTGCATCGGCAACCGCCGCGTTGTCTTTGCCCTCGAGAAAGTAAATTTCAAAGAACAGCGTATGGCTATCGTCGACCGGCACGCGGTATTGCAGGTAGTGTTCCCGGCCGTGATGCTGGCGCAGCATGTTGGGAAAAACCAACGGATGTTGATTGACGACTTCAAGCTTGCCGTTGCCGTTGGCGGCCAAGCGTTTTTTCATGATGCCATATTCAAAGGGCTCGAACTGGTACTTTTTGATTTCCGCTTTGCCGTCGCCATGCACCGGCTTGCCTTTGCCGGGACCGTGCAGATAGTGGACATGGGTCGGATCCACTGAGTTCTCCATCGGCTGCAGCCAATTGCAGTTCAACTGCGGCAAGACCACCACACGCCGGTTTCCGTCGGTTCGAGTAAACACATCGTAGCTCGGCAAGAGCGGTGCCGGCCGCGGCCCCATGTAGGTAAAAACCAGTCCGGCAATTATCTGGACTGGGTAAGCTATTTGGGTTACCCGATTTTTGTAAGTGCTATCCGAAGGTTCAGCAGGTTGTTCGACGCACTTCCCGTCCGGACCGTAGAGCCAACCGTGATAGGCGCAGCGGATATTGCAGCCTTCGATACTGCCGTAGGCCAGCGATGCACCGCGATGGGCGCAGCGTTCGACCACCAAACCGTAGCTCCCGTCTTCGCCGCGGTAGAGCACCAGCTCTTCGCCCAGGATGCGCAAGCGCTTGACGCTCTTTTTCTCCAGCTCGGCGGCCACCGCAATCGGGTGCCAATAGCGCCGCAGCAATTTTCCCGCCGGGGTTCCAGGACCGACCTGTGATAATTTTTCATTTTCCTTCTTGCTCAGCATAAGCGGCCCTCCTCCAGCAATTCTTCTAGCGCTTCACGGTTTCTTTGAAAAGCTTGACGATCGGCGCCGGATCCATCCGCTCCGGCAGGAACATGGGCACATACTCGACGCCGGTGCGGCGGCGGAAGGCCGCCGGAATCGGCTCCTTGGGAATGTCTTCGCGCATCGACTCCACCTGATCGGTGGGTGAATTCATGATCTCTTGATAGATCGTCTGACCCTCGCGCGACAAAAACCAGTTGATGAAAACCTTCGCGCCATTGGGATGGGGTGCCTGTTTCATCAGCGCGATGGTCCCGTTCGGTCCGCTGTCTAAGCTCGGCGGCTCTTTGAAGCTCGAGTCTCTAAATTCATCGACCGGCAAGCCCTGCCCCTTGGCTTCGGGGATCGCCGATAAAAATAAACCCAAAGCCGCTTTGCCGACCGCCAGCCAATCGCCGGCTTGGCGGTCCTCCCGGCTGAACATGACGTTCATCTCGCCAAACAGCCGTTGCAAAAATTCCGCGCCGACGCCCGGCTTGTAGTAGAGCGCGCGCCAGCCGCCGGCCGATTCGGTGGGCTCGATGGCGACGATTTTGCCTTTCCACTTGGGATTCAGCAGATCCCAGTAGGAGGAAAATTCCGCCGGATTGACGGCCTTGGAGTTGAACGATACGCGGGTCGCCGCGGCCCGTCCCCAATAAACAAAAATATATCGCCCCTCGGGATCCTGATAGTGATGCTTAGCTTGCCACCACTTGGAGGGGTCGGTAACGTCGGCCAATATCAACGCCGACTTGATCGATTCGAGCGCCTCGGCGCGCTTGTGCAGTACGTCGTAAGGCGAAGTGACGCCGCAAATGCAAACGTCGACCAAGTGTTTGTTAGCGCGCATCTCGGTGACGATGCGGGTGATGAATCCCGAGCCGCGCCCGCCCACCGCGGCGAGCCGAATGTCAGGATATTTCTGTTGAAATACTTGCAGGACTTTGTCGAGATTGCCGCCTTGCCAAAAGTAGACTGAAACCGCGCCTTCTTTGCGCGCGGCACGGACGGTCTCCTCCCATACCGCCTGGGCTGACGCCCTGGGCTCAGCGCCGTCGACCGCGCGGACTAACGGCGCGGATAGAACCAAGACCAAAGACAGTGTCTTAACTACGGTAAAAAAACGCACCGACTCACCTCCTGTAAAATGCCGCTAAAAATTTACCCGCAGCCACTCAGCGCGAATCTGCTAGCCCGGATCAGTCATGCAACGAGGGAAACTCACTACACCGTGTCGATCGAGGTGCGACCCCAAAGAACTAAAACACCGAACGAAGGCACCAGCGCAAAAATTTCATCGTACACTCGACGCTCGGCACGATGCTTGAACTTCCCACAGGCGATTTCAGAGGTAACTTGCCCCGCTTGCCTCTTCAAGGCACAACTGCATTGCCTTCGTTCCGGAAGGGTTGCACCTCGATCGCAGTTTTACCGCGAATTATCCGGGCTGGCAAATTATGCTGAGAAGCAGCGAAAGAAGTCAAACGGCTGGATACGTTGACTAGCCAATCTGGCGCGACCCTCATAACGAAGCAGCTTGAGCAATGCTCGCGATCTCGCGCCAAAGGTGACAGGCTACTCTATGTCCATCGCCCAGATTACCGGCGTTCTCTAATACTGGGCGTTCTTCGCGGCAACGCTGCTGCGCGTAGGGACAGCGGGTATGATAGCGGCAACCGGGCGGCGCATTGAGCAGGCCGGGAATATCACCCGCGGCAAAACTCGCCGCCGCATTGAGTTGCGCGCGCGCGGTCTGGTCGGGACGAAGCACCGAAGCGATCAAGCCTTTAGTGTAAGGATGCAGCGGACGATCGAAAAGCTCCGCCGCCGGCGCGCTCTCGACGAACTGGCCGAGATACATCACCACCACTCGATCGCTGAGCGAGCGCACCACGCCCAAGTTGTGCGCAACGAAGAGATAAGCGACGCCCAGACTCTCCTTCAGTTCCTGTAGGAGATTGAGAATCTGCGCTTGAATGGAAACATCGAGCGACGAAACCGGTTCGTCACAAACCACCAACTTCGGCCGCGTCACCAGCGCCCGTGCGATGCCGACCCGTTGCTGCTGTCCGCCGCTCAGTTGCGCCGGCCGCTGATTGAAATAGCTTGCCGCCAAGCCGACCTGGTCGAGCATCGCGCGTGCCATGCGTTGCCGCTCTGCGCGCTCAGCCAAGCGGTGCACGCGCAGCGGTTCTTCGACGATCCGGCCCACGGTCCAGCGCGGGTTGAGCGAACCGCGCGGATCTTGAAAGACGATCTGCATCTGCCGGCGCATCGAACGGAGCGCGGCGCCGGTGAGTTGGGTTAAGTCTTGGCCAAGAAAGCTGACCTTGCCGGAGGCCGGGCGAATCAGTTGCAGGATGGCGCGCCCCAAGCTGGACTTGCCGCAGCCGCTTTCACCGACCAGACCGAGCGTCTCACCGGGATAAAGTTCAAAAGAAACCTTGTCCACCGCCGTGAGCATGCGGCCGGGACCGAGCGCATAGCTCACTTCAAGATTTTTCACCGAAAGCAGCGGCTCACCCTTGGCTGAACCTGTAATCGGAATTGCGTCACTCATGGTTGCAAGCGGAATTTTCACCACGAAGGACACGAAGAGCACGAAGGGTTTAGAAGCAGGGCACGGCACGCCGTGCCCCTACAAATCAAATTTCTTTTTTGCGCCCTTTGCGTTCTTTGCGGCTAATTTTCCGAATCCGAATCTTCTACTTTGTGATCTTTGTGCCCTTTGTGGTTAAACTTCTTTTCCGTACCTTCGTGTCCTTCGTGGTGAATCAGCTCTTCAGCTTTGTAGGATGCGGTGAGTTCACGAACCGCATCGAGCGCATGCGGGTCACAACCGATGCGGTTCCCGTTGGTCACCGCATCCTACACCGTATTTTCAAAGGAGGGCGCAAAGAACACATAGGGCGCGAAACGCGCCGGATAAGATTTTTGCGTGCATTGCGTCCTCTGCGGCTAATTCTCCGATTCCGAGTAAGGGCCGGTCGCGACCGGCCCCTACTTTGTGGTCTTTGTACTACTATAACTCAAAATTTGCGTGACTCGCGCAAATTTTCCGGCATCGAAAACAACTCGGACTCGGCTATTCCTCTCGCCAAGCATGTCCTGAGTCTCGTCGAAGGGGCGCCAAGTTCGGAATTGATATCATTTCGACCGAAGGGAGAAATCTTTCTTAGATCCCTCGTGTTCCCTCGGGATGACGGGCATCGCCCGTCACCTTTGCGCCTTTGCGCCTTTGCGAGAGATATTCCGAGATTTGGTTGCGGCTCTGCCGCTCTAGGCCCTTTGTGGTTAAATATCCTTTTCTTACCTTCGTGTCCTTCGTGCCTTCGTGGTGAAAAGAATCTTCAATCCTTTGCCGTTGCCGCAAACCGCTCTTGCGCCAGCCAACAGGCGCTCACGTGATGGTTGCCAAAATCATGCACCGGTGGATCGTCGCTGTGACAGCGTTCGTTGGCGAACTCGCAGCGCGCGCTAAAGCGGCAGCCGGGCGCCGCGCCGAAAATCGGCGCGGGTTGTCCCGGAATCGGTGCGGGCCTACGTTCAACTAGTCCATGGACGCGCGGTACCAGACGCAACAGCGCGGCGGTATAGGGATGATTAGGACGGGAAAGAATTTCTTGAATATGACCTCTTTCCACCACCCGCCCGCCATACATCACCTGGGCGAAGTCGCAAGTCGCCGCGATCACGCCGAGATCGTGGCTGATCATGAGCAGCGCCATGCCCAATTCATCACGCAGCCGGTTAAGCAGCATCAGCACCTGCGACTGCACCGTGACATCCAACGCGGTGGTCGGCTCGTCGGCGATCAACAGCTTCGGCTCACAGGCGATCGCGATGGCGATCATGATGCGTTGGCGCATGCCGCCGCTAAACTGCTCCGGCAGATCGTCGTAACGGCGCGCCGGCTCGCCGATGCCGACCAGCTCCATCAATTCCTGCGTGCGCGCTTTTGCCGCCGGTTTCTTTAAGCTTCGATGAAAACGCAGAGTCTCGGCGATCTGCTCGCCGACCGGCATCATCGGATTTAGCGAAGTCAGCGGGTCCTGAAACACCATGGCGATTTTGCTGCCGCGGACATAGCGTAGCTCAGCTTCGGAAAGTTTGAGCAGATCGACGCCGTCGAACAAAATTTCGCCGCTGATGACGACTTTATCCAGCGGTCCGAACAGACGCAGAATGCTCAGCGCGGTGACGCTCTTGCCGCTGCCGCTTTCGCCGACGACGCCGATCGCCGCGCGATTGTGGAGCGCGAACGAAACGCCGTCAACGGCGCGCAAGACCCCGTTGGCAGTGTTGAACTGCGTGCAAAGATTCTTAACTTCGAGCAAAGCGGTGTCCGTACGACTATCCTTGAAAGCCAAGAGGGCGGGTTTGAAACCCGCCCCTACGCTTCGGAATTTTTTTTGCGCCTTTTGCGCGGCTCCAGTTCCTTCGCATTCGCTCAGGACAAGCTTTGCGGCCAATTTCCGAATCCGAATCTTCGCTCGCGACTCACGCCGCGCTGCCGCTGGTCGCGGCGAAGCGGCGCGACAACATATTCAAGGCCAACA
>CAYZJE010000203.1:0-14315 GCA_964478485.1 uncultured Syntrophobacter sp.
AACGTAGCGGCGGACCATTGCCAAATCTCACGTCCGCCCGACGGACCGAAATCGACTTCCGCATGGAGGTTTTTTCGAGTCGCTTTCGCGCGCATTTGCTTTGCCAACCCGTTGACGCTGATGCAATCCATCGAGCCCTCGATGACCATGAAATTATTGTCACGTTCTTCCAATTCAGATAATGGATTCCTCCGGCTAAATTGCCTCCGACCCTAACTTGTAGAACCGCTCGGCGTTGCCGCGCAGGATCGCCTGCTTAGCCGCTTCGCTGATCTCCTCGCGCTCGCGCAGTTCGCGAATCTCTTTGTTGATTGTCTGTAGGTTCACTTCGTGCGGGAAGTCGGAGGAGAACATGAACGCTTGTTCGCCTGCGACCTTGATCGCATAGGCGAGGTCCGTCTCGCCGCCTTCGATGCCCACTACCAGGCGGCCTGCTTGAATGAGCGCGCGGAGATAGTCAGCAACTGTTTGTCCTTCCGGTAAGTGCAGCAGCTCGCCGCGCGGATTGATCGGAATGCCCGCCTCGTAAGATCGCGAAAATCGCTCGAGCGCCATGAGAAACCAGAGCGGACCGCCCTCGAGATACGCCACGCGCAGACCGGGAAAGCGCTCGAATAGATTGTTGAACAGCATTTCCGCCAGTGCAATCGCCAGAGACATTGGATGACCGATGGCGTTGGCGCCAGTGGAAACGTTCATCGTGTCCATGCCCAAATCCCAATGGCCGCCGCCGTGAACGACAATAGCACAGCCCAAGCGAGCCGCTTCGGCGTACACCGGCCAGTAGGGCTTGGCGCCGAGGTTCAAATGCACTCCAGTGGCCGGGAACAGCACGCCCGACATGGCCAGTTCTGCATGAGCGTGTTGCAACTCCGCCAACGCCGCATCGGCATCATGCATTGGCAGCAAGGCGATGCCTTTGAAGCGGGAATCGCGCCGGAGATAAGTCTCGGCTAACCAATCGTTGTAAGCCCGGGCCGCGCCGCAAGCGTAGTCGCGGTCAACGATGCGGCCGATGCGTTGGCCCGCGGTGGGAAACAGGACGGCATAGTCGAACCCGACCTGATCCATGAACTCAATCCATCCTTCCGGTCCGGGGTTTTGAAAGCGACCTTCAGAATTGGTCGCGAAAGCGCCGGGAGGAGTGCGAGTCAGTGAATATTGGATATGGCTGTTGAGCGGGAACACGCCGCTGCGCAGTCGTGCGCCAACCGAGCTGTAGGGAAAATGACGGGCGATGGCTTCGCCGTCCTCAAAAATATGGCCGTCACCGTCAATGATTTTCGCCTGCTGTGCCATCGGATCCTCCTGTATTGCACTGTGACCGTGCGGAACTTTGGTAAAGCATTAAAGCTCGCGACAATAACTTTGCCTGATAGCACCCGCCGGTAGAAATTGTCAACGTAAATTGAAGCGGATGACGCTGGTGAACTTCACTCAAGCTGAGTATCGCTCCGTCGCCGGCTTGGGGTGGTCAAGCGTCTGTGATAAAGTTGCCGGCAGCCAGTGATTTAGGCATGGACGATTTAATCCGACAGTACGCCGACCATCTGCGCCATGAGCGTAACGCTTCGGCGCATACGTTGCGCAATTATTTGAGCGACTTGGCGCAGCTCCAAGCGTTTTTGCTGGATCGTGAATTGTGCCTCGATGCGAACCGCGTAGTCGATGTGAAAAAGATCGAGCTTTACGCCGTGCGCGCTTTCCTGGCTTGGTTGACGCAGCAGCGCAAGAAAAGCTCCATCGGCCGGAAGATCGCGGTGCTGAAAGGGTTCTTTGGTTTTTTGCTGGCGACTAAGTGGATCGACAAAGATCCGCTCCGGTTAATTCAATCGCCCAAGCAGGACAAGCCGCTGCCGACCTTTTTGTCCGTCGACGACGCCTTCCATCTACTCGGCGCTATCAAAGTTACCACTGGCCTCGATGCCCGCGACCTGGCGGTGTTGGAAGTTTTTTATTCCACCGGTATTCGCGTGAGCGAGTTGGTAGGGCTCAATTGGGCGGACATCGACGTGCAATTGGGAATTATCCGGGTCGTTGGCAAAGGCTCGAAAGAGCGGATCGTGCCGATCGGCAAGGTTGCGCTGGGCGCGCTGGAACAATACAGTGACGCGCAGCGCAAACGCTGGAATCTTGCCTGCAAGGGCGAATGCGCCGTGTTTCTCAACAACCGGGGCGGGCGGATCACGACCCGGAGCGTGGCGCGAATCGTGGAAAAGCATTTAAAGTTGGCGGGCATTCAGATCAAGATGGGACCCCATGGGTTGCGTCATAGTTTCGCGACCCATTTGCTCAACAGCGGCGCCGATCTGAGGGTGATTCAGGAATTGCTCGGCCACTCGAGCTTGTCGACGACGCAGCGTTATACCCACTTGAATTTAGATCAATTGACCGCGGTCTACGACAAGGCGCATCCGAGAGCGTGAGAAGAAGAAGTCGAGGATGGAAGATGGAGGATAGAAGATCGCGATTCTCAATTCTCGATCCTCTATCCTCGACCTGAGTGTAATGATGATGCATGGTACGACGATACTCGCGATTCGCCATGGCGGCAAAGTTGTCGTTGTCGGCGACGGGCAGGTCAGTTTAGGCCAGACGGTGATGAAGCATAGCGCGCGCAAGGTGCGCAAGCTGCATCACGACCGAGTCATCGCCGGTTTCGCTGGCGCGACCGCGGATGCCTTCACGCTGTTCGAGAAGTTCGAAGCCAAACTGGAACAGTTCAACGGCAACCTCAAACGGGCTGCGGTGGAGCTGGCCAAGGACTGGCGCACCGACCGAGTGCTCAGGCGGCTCGAGGCTTTGCTGATTATCGCTGACGTCAATGATCTGCTGGTTATTTCCGGCGCCGGTGACGTGATCGAGCCTGACGATGGCGTGATCGCCATCGGTTCGGGCGGCAATTATGCTTTGGCCGCCGCCCGCGTGCTGGTCAAGCATACGCAGCTGGACGCCCGGGTGATCGCCGAAGAGGCGATGCGCGTGGCGGCGGGGATTTGCGTCTACACGAACGAGCAGCTCACCTTTGAAGAACTTCCCTAGACAGCGCGGAAACAATCCGGCTGCTGGTTTACGCTGGGCGGCTTTCCTGCACGTTACCAACATTGGAGTACTGGAGTGATGGAGTAATGGGTTTAAAGCCCAATACTCCAATACTCCATCGCTCCAACATCCCAAATTTCCTGAATGATTGCATTTCGTGGCGAAATTGCTAGGAGTTAATATTCCCATGAAAGATAACGCAAAAACCGCGCTCTCCGACTCAAGTTCTTCGCCAGCGCCGGTGATGACGCCGCGCGAGATCGTTTCGGAGCTCGACCGCTACATCGTCGGCCAGCGGGACGCCAAGCGGGCGGTGGCGATCGCGCTGCGCAACCGTTGGCGCCGCCAACTGGTGCCCGATGACTTGCGCGAGGAAATTGCGCCGAAAAATATCATCATGATCGGCCCCACGGGTGTGGGTAAAACTGAAATCTCGCGCCGCTTGGCGAAGTTGGCGCAGGCGCCGTTCATCAAGGTCGAGGCCTCGAAGTTCACTGAAGTCGGTTACGTCGGCCGCGACGTCGAATCGATCATTCGCGACTTGACCGATCTGGCTGTGAATATGGTCAAGGAAGAAGAAAAACAGAAGGTCGAAATCAGAGCCCGGGAGGTTGCCGAGGAGCGGGTGTTGGATTTGCTGCTGCCGGCGACGGCCGGCGAAGGGGACGGCGAAGCGGTCGATGCGGCGCGCCTGCAAGGCACCCGCGACAAGCTTAAGAAGATGCTGCGCGATGGCAAGATGGACGATCGCTTCGTCGAGATCGAGATGACCCAGTCGGCGATGCCGATGATCGAAGTCTTGACGCCGCAGGGCATGGAAGGGATGGAATTCAATTTAAAAGAAATGTTTTCCAACCTGATGCCGAAAAAAACCAAAAAGAAGACGGTGAAGATTCCCGAGGCGTTGGAAATTCTCACTCAGGAAGAGGCCGGCAAGCTGGTCGACATGGACAAAGTGATCGGCGAGGCGGTGCGCCGGGTCGAGCAGTCTGGGATCGTCTTTTTGGACGAGATCGACAAGATCGCCGGACGCGAATCGGTTCAGGGGCCCGATGTCTCACGTCAGGGCGTGCAGCGCGATCTGTTGCCGCTCGTCGAAGGCTCGACGGTCAATACCAAGTACGGCATGGTCAAGACCGACCATATTCTCTTTGTCGCCTCGGGGGCGTTTCATAGCGCGAAGCCTTCAGACTTGATTCCTGAGTTTCAGGGCCGATTCCCGATCCGGGTCGAGTTGAGCTCGCTCAGCAAAGAGGATTTTGTCCGGATCCTCACCGAGCCGAAGAACGCGCTGATTAAACAGTACGAAGCGTTGCTGGAAACCGAGGGAGTGCACTTAAAATTTGCCGCGGATGCGATCGAAGAGATCGCGCAAATCGCTTCGGACGTCAACGAGCGGACGGAAAACATCGGCGCGCGCCGTTTGCACACGATACTCGAGCGTCTGCTCGACGAAGTTTCTTTCGCGGCGCCGGAGATGCATGGCCAGGAGGTCGCCATCGACGCCAACTATGTGCGCGAGCGGCTCGAGCCAATTTTGAAAAACGAAGATTTGTCGCGTTATATTCTTTAATTTAATTCTAGGCAACATCGATGGACGATTTTATCGGCAAGGCTGAAGTGTTGATGGAGGCGCTGCCCTATTTCCAGCGCTTCTACGGCAAGACCTTCGTCATCAAATATGGCGGCCACGCCATGGAAAACGACGAGCTCAAGGCGAGCTTCGCGCAGGATATCGTGCTGCTCAAGCAAGTCGGCATCAATCCGGTGGTCGTCCACGGCGGCGGGCCGCAGATCGACGCCGCGCTCGACAAGATGGGGGTTAAAAGCAGTTACGTGCGCGGCATGCGGGTTACCGATCAGGAGACCTTGGACATTGTTGAGATGGTTCTGGTCGGCAAGGTCAATAAAGAGATCGTCAACATGATCAATCAGCATGGTGGCATGGCGGTGGGACTGAGCGGCAAAGACGGCCAGCTGATTCTAGCAAAAAAAATGAGCGTTACGGTGGCGTCGGGCAACGGCGAGTCGCCGGAGATCATTGACATCGGCATGGTCGGCGAGATTATCGGTATCAATCCGCTGATTATCGATTCATTAGATGCAAACAAGTTCATTCCGGTGATCGCGCCGGTGGGCGTGGGTAAAGCGGGCGAGACCTATAACATCAACGCCGATCTGGTGGCCGGCGAGGTGGCCGAGGCGCTGCACGCCGAGAAACTGTTGCTCATGACCGATGTCGAAGGCGTGAAAGACAAGAAAGGCGAATTGCTCAGCCACTTGACCGAGAAACAAGCGCGCAAAATGATCCAAGACGGCGTGGTCGGCTCCGGCATGATTCCCAAAGTCGAGTGCTGCATCAACGCGCTCAAAGGGGGCGTCGAGAAAACTCACATCATCGACGGCCGGGTTAAACATGCCGTGCTGCTGGAAATCTTTACCAAGGAAGGCGTGGGAACTGAGGTGGTGCGCAAATGACCAACCGGGAGATCGCGGCCCTGACCGACAAGTACGTGGCGAAAACCTACACGCGCACGCCGATCGCGCTGGTCAAAGGCCGGGGCAGCAAGGTTTGGGACGCCAACGGCAAGGAGTATCTCGATTTTCTTGCCGGCATCGCGGTCAACAGCTTGGGCCACTGCAATCCGGCGATCGTCAGGGCGATCAAACAACAGGCGCAGCAGCTGCTCCACGTCTCCAATCTTTATCACATCAAAGCGCAGTCGGAACTGGCGCGCGAGCTGTGCCGCCACTCGTTTGCCGACCGGGTGTTTTTTTGCAACAGCGGCGCCGAGGCCAACGAGGCGGCGATCAAATTGGCGCGCCGCTACGGTTTGGAAAAACGCGGCGGCCGCTACGAGATCATTTCGACTCATAACTCTTTTCACGGCCGGACATTGGCGACCTTGACTGCGACGGGGCAGGAAAAAGTCCGCGCCGGCTATGATCCGCTGCCCGCCGGATTTCGCCAGGTGGCCTACAATGATCTCGGCGCCATGGAAGCGGCCGTCGATGAACAGAAAACCATTGCGATCATGGTCGAACCGATCCAGGCCGAGGGCGGCGTCATCGTGCCCAATGAGATCTACATGCTCGGCATCCGCGAGCTCTGCGATCAGCGTGGTTTGCTGTTGATCTTCGATGAAGTGCAGACCGGCCTGGGACGCACGGGAAAGCTCTTCGGCTATGAACATTTTGGCGTCAAGCCCGACATCATGACATTGGCGAAAGCGCTGGGCGGCGGTTTGCCGTTGGGCGCCATGCTGGCGCGGGAAGAGGTCGCCAATAGTTTTGGGCCGGGCAGCCACGCGTCAACATTTGGCGGCAACCCGGTTTGTTGCGCCGCCGGATTGGCGGTGATGCACGCTTTAGTCAAAGGCGGCGTGCTCAAGAACTGCGTGCAGATGGGCAAATATTTTGCCCGAGGGCTCGAAGGGCTGAAGAAACGTTTCTCCTTTATTCGCCAAATTCGCGGCAAGGGTTTGATCATCGGCGTTGAATTAGAAATCGACGGCGGCAAGATCGCCGACGGCTGCCTGCAGGAGGGGCTGCTGCTCAACTGCACCGCGGCCAAAGTGCTGCGCTTCGTGCCGCCGCTGACGATCACCAAAAAAGAGATCGATCGCGCCTTGGCGATCCTGGAAAAGGTTTTGGCTCGGCATGTGAACGAGACCGCTCCCCGCGTTGGTTAGTGACCGGGCGGCAACCAAAGATTCGGAATCGGAGGAATTAACCGCACCCTTCGACAGTGCTCAGGGCGATCGGCGCGCAAAGAGCGCAAAAAATTTTCGAATTGTCGGGGCGGATTTAAAACCCGCCCTCACCCCTTGATCAGTCCACCATTAGTTCCATGAGTAAACGGGATCTGCTTAATTTCGACGGCATGAGCCGGCGCGAGTTCGAGGGCATTTTACAACTGGCCGCCGAGCTCAAGAACAAGCAGAAGCGCGGCATTCCACATCGGCTCTTAGCGGGCAGGGCGATGGCGTTGGTCTTCGAAAAGCCGAGCTTGCGCACGCGCGCGACCTTTGCCGTTGGCATGTGGCAGTTGGGCGGCACGGCGATTTATCTAGGCCCCGCCGAAGTCGGTTTGGGCACGAGAGAAACGCCGTCGGACTGCGCGCGCAATCTGGACCGTTGGTTCGACCTGATAACGGTGCGGACCTTTGGACACGAAGTCATCGAAGAGATGGCTCAGCATTCGTCAGCGCCCGTGATCAATGCGCTGACCGATGCTTACCATCCCTGCCAGGTGTTAGCAGACTGCCAGACACTGATCGAACATAAGGGTAATCTGGTCGGATTAAAGATTGCGTTCGTGGGCGACGGCAACAATATGGTCCACTCGTGGCTGGAGGCCGCGGCGATCGTGCCATTTTCATTTAGCCTGGCGTGCCCAAAAGGTTACGAACCGGACCGAGCCATCTTGGCAAAAGCGAAGACTACCGGTGCGCGGATTACCGTGACCCAATCCGTCGAAGCTGCGGTCACGGGCGCTGACGCGATTTACACCGACGTGTGGACCAGCATGGGGCAGGAGAAAGAAGCGCAGGCGCGTCTGCATGCGTTTCGCGCCTATCAAGTGAACGGACGGGTGGTCGCGCTGGCCAAAAAAGATGCCGTGGTCATGCACTGTTTGCCAGCGCACCGAGGTGAAGAGATCACCCATGAGGTGCTCGAAAGCCCGCAGTGCGTCGCCTTCGATCAGGCGGAAAACCGCTTACACGCGCAAAAGGCCGTGATGGTTTGGCTGCTTCGCGGCTTCGCCCCGACAGTCGGAAAGAGAAAAGCTTTGAGAATAAAGTTAGGAAGCAGAGGATTTAGGATAAAGTGATCAACGTCAAGAAAGTCGTGCTGGCCTACTCCGGTGGTTTGGATACCTCGGTTATTCTCCGTTGGTTAAAGGAAACCTATGGCTGTGAAGTAATCGCCTTTTGCGCCGACCTGGGCCAGGGCGAAGACTTGCAGGCGATCAAGCAGAAGGCATTGAAGACCGGCGCGAGCAAGGTCGTGATCGGCGATCTGCGCGAAATCTTTGTCAAGAATTACGTTTTTCCGATGCTGCGCGCCAACGCGGTCTATGAAGGTTCTTATCTGCTCGGCACGTCGATCGCACGGCCGCTGATCGCCAAGGGCCAGATCGACGTCGCGGTGAAAGAAAAAGCCGACGCGGTGTCGCACGGCGCCACCGGCAAGGGCAACGATCAGGTGCGCTTTGAGTTGACCTACTACGCGCTCAAACCCGGCATCAAAGTGATCGCGCCCTGGCGCGAGTGGGATTTGAACGCGCGCTCGACCTTGATCGATTACGCGCGCAAGCACGCCATTCCCGTCCCCGTAACCAAGGCCAAGCCTTACAGCACTGACCGGAATCTCTTTCACATCAGTTACGAAGGCGGCATCCTCGAGGATCCCTGGAAGGAGCCGCCGTCCGACATGTACCTCTGGTGCCGGCCGGTGGAAAAAGCGCCCAACCGGGCTGAGTATGTCGAGCTCGATTACCTGCGCGGCGATCCGGTGGCCGTCAACGGCCGAAAGTTGTCGCCGGCGAATTTGCTGGCGCGCTTGAACGACATCGGCGCCAAGCATGGCATCGGCCGGGTCGATCTGGTCGAAAACCGTTACGTCGGCATGAAGTCGCGCGGGGTTTATGAAACCCCCGGCGGGACAATTTTACACGCGGCGCACCGCGGTTTGGAATCGATTACGATGGACCGAGAAGTGCTGCGGCTCAGGGACTCGCTGATGCCGCGCTACGCCGAAATGATTTACTATGGCTACTGGTTCGCGCCGGAGAGGGAAATGTTGCAAAAATCCATCGACGCTGCCCAGGCGAATGTCAGCGGCCGTGTGCGCCTCAAGCTTTACAAAGGTAATGTCATCGTCACCGGGCGCAAATCGGATCGCTCGCTCTACGATCCCGACGTGGCAACCTTTGAAGCCGATCAGGTCTACCGCCAAGCCGATGCCGAAGGATTTATTCGATTAAATGCGCTGCGTTTGCGGTTGCGCAAACTGGCAAAGGCGAAGTGACGGGAAGAAGGCAGAATGCATATTGGAGAATGCATATTGCAGAATGGAGAATTTCGGATTCTGAACTTATGCATTCTGCAATTTGCATTCTCCAATATACATTGATTTTTACTTGGCAAGAATGGTTTTGAAGAAGTCGAACAAAAAGCTCTGGGGCGGCCGGTTTACCGGCAGCACGGCCGCGTCGGTGGAGGCGTTCACCGCGTCAATTGACATCGACTGCCGGCTTTACCGCCACGATATCCTGGGCAGTATCGCCCACGCCAAGATGCTGGGCAAGCAAGGCATTATTTCGGGCCGCGACGCGGCGAAAATCGTGCGCGGCCTGGAAACTATTCGGCGCGAGATCGATGCCGGCAAGTTCGCTTTTTCTCCAGCCGATGAAGATATTCATATGAACATCGAGCGGCGCTTAACGGAAAAAATCGGCCCTGCCGGTGGCAAGCTGCACACGGCGCGCAGCCGCAACGATCAGGTGGCGCTCGACATGCGGCTCTATCTGCGCGACGAAGTCGCGATCATCATCGAGAGTTTGCGGACCTTGCAAGCGACGCTCGCCAAGGCGGCACAAAAACATCTCGACGTGATCATGCCGGGCTACACCCACTTGCAGCGGGCTCAGCCGGTATTATTGTCGCATCATCTGCTCGCCTACTACGATATGTTCGGGCGCGACCGCGAGCGCTTCGCCGGTGGCCTCGAGCGGATCAACGTGTTGCCCTTGGGCTCCGGCGCCATCGCCGGCACGACGTTTCCGATCGACCGGGCCTATGTCGCCAAACTGCTCGGCTTTCCGCGTGTTTCGAAGAATAGTATAGACGCGGTGAGCGACCGGGATTTTCTCTTGGAATTTCTTGCCGCCGCGGCGATTCTGTTCGTCCACCTGAGCCGTTTGGCCGACGAGTTCGTCCTATGGTCGAGCCAGGAGTTCGCTTTCGTCGAGCTGCCCGACGGTTATTGCACCGGCAGCTCGATGATGCCGCAGAAGAAAAATCCCGACGTGCCGGAGCTGATCCGCGGCAAGAGTGGCCGGGTGTTCGGCCACCTGCTCGCGTTGCTGACGATCATGAAAGGGCTACCGCTGGCTTACAACCGCGATTTGCAAGAAGACAAGCTGCCGCTATTCGACAGCGCGGACACCGTCAAGGCGAGCGTCCAAATCATGGGTGAGATTGTTGCAGGCATGAAAGTGAAGCGCGAGCGCATGCTCAGCGCGGCGCAAGACGGCTATATGAACGCCACGGACCTGGCGGACTACCTGGTCGAGCGCGGCATGCCGTTTCGCGACGCCCACGAAGTCGCGGGGCGGGTGGTGCAATTCTCCATCGGTCAAGGTAAACGTATCGAAGAGTTGTCGATGGTCGAGCTTAGGCGCTTCTCGAATAAGCTCGGCAAAGACGTTTATGACTATCTTTCAGTCGAAGCGGTGGTGGGCCGGCGCCGCGCTCTCGGCGGTACGGCGCGACAAAACGTAGTGCGCCGGCTGAAAGAGTTGAGAGTTTAGATTTGCGGGTGCGCTCATGAAGCGAATTATTTTACTAGCGTTGTTACTGGTGGCGAGCGCCGCGGCTTGCGGCAAGAAAAGCGACCTGCGCGCGCCGGAGCTGGTGGCGCCGAAACCGATCAATAATCTAAGCGCGCGGCCGGTACCCGATGGAGTCACGCTGACGTGGAACCGCCCCACCGAGTATATAGACGGCAATGAGATCAAAGATTTGGCGAGCTTCGTGATTTTTCGCAAGGAAATTTCGCCGAGTTGTCTCGATTGCCCGGTGCCTTACCGGCAACTGCGAATCGTCAACGTCGAGGATCGGGAAAAATTCGTCAAGCAAAAACAATATCGCTACGACGATCTAGAGGTGTCTGCCACCGCGGTTTATCGCTATCGTGTGTCGGCGCAGCTCTTCGACGGTTCGCTCAGCGCGCCGTCCAACGAAGTGGAAATTAGTCGTTAATCAATTGAAATCGCGAGCGGGGTTTGAACCCCGCTCGCGACCAAAGGGGATGCTCGCCCCCTTTGGAAACCCCATTTACTTTGTGCCCGCCGCAGGAGGCGGGTTTGAATCGAATTAAGGGGCTGGTCATGAACCATTTTGAGTATCGCAACGGAGAAATGTTCGCGGAAGCGGTGCCGCTCAAGCGCATCGCCCAAGAGGTCGGCACGCCGGCCTATGTTTACAGCCTGGCGACGCTCAGGCGTCACTTCAGCGTCTTTGACCAGGCGTTCGCCAAGGTGCCCCATATCGTCTGCTACTCGGTAAAAGCCAATTCGAATCTAGCGCTGCTCAGGGCCTTCGCCAAACTCGGGAGCGGCTTCGATATTGTTTCTAGCGGCGAATTGTTTCGCGCGCTCAAAGCGGGCGGCGATCCGAAGAAGATCGTTTTTTCCGGCGTCGGCAAGAAGCAGCAAGAAATCGAAGCCGCGCTCGATGCGGGCATCCTGATGTTCAACGTGGAATCGGAGCAGGAGTTAACCGTGCTCAACGAGATCGCCGCCGCCAGCGGCAAGAAGGCGCCGGTCAGCCTGCGCGTCAATCCGGATGTCGATCCGCAGACTCATCCGTATATCTCCACCGGCATGAAGAAGGCGAAGTTCGGCGTCGATATCAAAAACTCCATCGACATATACAAGAGAGCGGTGTCGCTGAAAAATCTCGAAGTGGTCGGCGTCGATTGTCATATCGGTTCGCAGCTGACGTCGCTGACACCGTTCGTCGACGCGTTGGCCAAAGTGCGCGAGTATTTGGACCGCGTATTAGCCGGCGAGCTGAAAAAAGAGGGCGCGCAAATTCGCTATCTCGATCTCGGCGGCGGCTTGGGCATCAACTACAACGATGAAACGCCCCCGCCGCCGGATGCTTATGCCAAAGCGATCATGCAAGGATTAGAAGGTCTGGACGTCACGCTGATTCTCGAGCCCGGCCGAGTCATCGTCGGCAACGCCGGCATTCTGCTCACCGAGGTGCAGTACGTCAAGGAAACCGACACGAAGAAATTCGTCATTGTCGACAGCGGCATGAACGATCTGATCCGGCCGGCGCTGTACGGTTCCTATCAAGCGATCCGTCCGGTGGTGGAGACCAAGGCGGAAACGATCAACGCCGACGTGGTCGGTCCGATTTGCGAGAGCGGCGACTTCTTCGCTAAAGACCGTGACATCGCTCGGCCCAAGCGCGGCGACTTGCTGGCGGTGATGAGCGCCGGCGCCTATGGCTTTACCATGGCGTCGAACTACAATTCCCATCCGAAGCCGCCGGAAGTGCTGGTCGATGGCGATAAGTATTACATCGTGCGCAAACGGGAAAGCTTGGACGATCTGATCAACGGCGAGGTCATTCCGGCGACGCTGCAATAGGGATCGAGGGGCAATGCAAATTGCAGAATGCAGAATGCAAATTGCAAAATTCAGAATTGCGGACTTCTAAAATTTGACTTTTGCACTTTGCATTATTCATTTTGCAATGGATCGAAAGCGAGACGGTTAGAGCGATCAAGAATGGAGATCTCATTCACCAAGATGCATGGCGCGGGCAATGATTTTGTTTTCCTCGATTGCCTTAAAAGAAATATCGATGATTTAGAATCGATCGCGAAGAAACTCTGTGACCGGCGCTTTGGCATCGGCGCCGATCAATTGCTAACGGTTCATCCGTCGCAGGTCGCCGACTTTAAGATGGAAATCTACAACGCCGACGGCAGCCAGGTGGAGATGTGTGGCAACGGCATCCGCTGCTTTGCCAAGTATGTCTACGACCACGGCATCACGCAGAAGAAAGAATTAACGGTCGAAACCCTGGCCGGCATCATTCGCCCCAAGATCGTCGGCGATCTGGTCGAAGTCGACATGGGCGAGCCGATTCTCGAAGGACGCAAGATTCCCGTCGATGCCGACGGCGAGATCAAAAACCGGCCGCTGGCGGTGGATGGCAAGACTTACGAAGTCACCTGCGTGTCGATGGGCAATCCCCATTGCGTGCTTTATTTGGACGACATCGATTCGTTAGATCTGGCGAAGATCGGGCCGCATTTCGAGCATCACAAGTTTTTTCCCAAGCGGGTCAACACCGAGTTCGTCAAAATCATCAGTCCGTCGGAAGTGCGCCAGCGGACATGGGAGCGCGGCGCCGGCGAGACCTGGGCCTGCGGCACCGGTGCCAGCGCGGTGGGCGTAGCGGGCGTGTTGACCGGCCGCACGGCGCGCAGGGTGACGATTCACTTGAAGGGCGGCGATCTCTTGATCGAATGGCGCGCCGACAATCGCGTCTACATGACCGGTGGCGCGGCGGAAGTGTTTCACGGCACGGTTAAAGTTGCTTAGGAGTATTCGATATGTTTACCGGATCGATGGTCGCGCTAGTGACGCCTTTCAAGAATGGCCAAGTGGATTGGCCAAGTCTCGAGGCGCTGGTCGAGTTTCACATTCAAAACGGCACCCACGGCATCGTGCCGTGCGGCACCACGGGGGAATCGGCGACGCTTAGCCACCAAGAGCATGACGAGGTTATCCGCTCGGTCATTAAATCGGTTAACAAGCGGGTTCCGGTCATCGCCGGAACCGGTTCCAATTCCACCGATGAGGCTGTCCGTTTGACGCGGGAAGCAGAAAAGTCTGGCGCCGCCGGCGCGCTGATGATCTCGCCCTATTACAACCGGCCGACCCAAGAGGGCATCTATCAGCATTACAAGAAGGTTGCGTCTGAAGTCGGGATTCCGATCATTATTTACAATATTCCCGGCCGCACCGGCTCGAAGATCGAGCCGGAGACGCTGGCGCGACTCGCCGAGATTAAAAACATTGCCGGCGTGAAGGAAGCGACCGGCTCGGTGGATCAGGCGATCGATGTGATTCGTTTGTGTGGCGACCGCTTGGCGGTTTACTCGGGCGAAGATTCGTTGATCTATTCACTGATGGCGTTGGGTGGCAAAGGCGTGATTTCGACGGTCGCCAACGTCGCGCCCAAGGAAACCGCGCAACTGACCGACGCATGCTTGAAGGGCAACTGGGAGCAAGGGCGCGAGATTCAATTCAAACTGATCCCGCTGATTCGCGCCCTGTTCATCGAGACCAACCCGATACCGGTCAAGACCGCGCTCGCGCTCATGGGCAGATGCAGCGGCGATTTGCGACTGCCGATGACGCCGATGACCGAGGACAACGTGAAAAAGCTTCGACAAGCGATGAGCGATTTCGGTTTACTGTAAATTCTCATGGCTCTTGGAATCGTTGTCTGCGGCGTCGG
>CAYZJE010000204.1:0-2837 GCA_964478485.1 uncultured Syntrophobacter sp.
GCCGATACCAAAATCTAAATCGACGCCGCGCGCATTGAGCCGCGCTTCGCTACGCTACGCGCGCCTCAATGCGCGCGCCAGCACAACAATAAACCAGGGCTTCACAGCCCTTTTCTCTTAACCTGACTGGTACACAATCACGCCGCCCGCAGGCACATTTTTGCTCCGCCGTTGACACGCGTACCGGCAGCGACCTTGCCCTGTTTAATCAGTTCATCAACTAAGTTCGGGAAGATCAGGATAACGTCGAACGGCTCCCCCGCATCGATCTGCTTCAGCAACGGACTGGAAGGAGCATACTTGATCATGAGCTTGTGACCCATTGCGGTCTCGAACGTGGGAGCGATTTCATCTATTGGCGCTTTGGGCGGAATGCTCAACACCCGGATTTCGGCTGCCACACCGTCGCCCACATGCAGTATGGTGAACGCCGCAATCAAGGTCGCGAACAATGAGCCGAGTCGCATGTTGTCCTCCCGTGCACTAACTGCTTTCCGTTCACAATAAAAACACGCCGCATTGAACTCAAGGGCACCACGCCCGCTTATGTGCAGGTTTTCGGATGCCGGCATGACGGCGCCATCCACGTGCTCCGACGACCGGCGTCCTGTGTGCACTTAGCGACTGATTGTGCGGCGTAATGCCATGGCAGATATCGGATGCAAAGCCGCCATCGCGCGGTAAATGTTCCTAATCGATTTGATCTGCCTAAACCTGCTGGCAACGCGTTGATGCGTGGTGTAGAGACCGCGGACCGTATCACCTTTCAACGAAGTGATTAGGAACAGTCATGTACCGAATGATGGTGGTGGATTACGATTCCCCTTCGTATTTCGTGGCAAGCGCTGCCGTGAAGCTAGGCTTCTTCAAACAAGAAGGCATTGATGTGGAATTCATTGCCGAGTACGGCGCAAAGCACGGACCCGAAATGCTGCGCGACGGCGCCATTCATTTTCTTGGCGGTCCAGCCTTTGCCGCGGTACGCGCCTTTCCGGCTTGGAAGGGCGTCAAACTCGTGGCTGCACTGGGGCAGCATTCCTACTGGTTCATGGGCGTGCGCAAAGACCTCGATATTCCTCGCGGCAATATCAAGGCCCTAAAAGGGCTACGCATCGCGACGTCGTTCGCGTTTCCCCGGCTAGGGTTACTTCACATGCTACGTGAAGGCGGATTGGACGTAGATCGTGACGTGCGTATCGTCCAGAATCTTCCGTCGAAATCTGAATCACACAGCTACGACGGCATCCGCGCCCTGCAGGAAAATGTCGCTGACGGCTTTTGGGGCAACGGTATGCGTGTGGCCCTTGCCGAGAAAGCGGGCATCGGCAAGTTGCATCTTGATCTGCGTCGAGGCGACGGGCCGGCTGGCGCGCTTCATTACAACTTTGCTGCGCTGACGATGACCGATGCGCTGATCAGAAAAGAACCAGAAGTCGCTGCGGCTGCTGTCCGCGCTATTGTCGCGACGCAGAAGGCCTTGAAGGCTGATCCTTCGCTGACGAAGAGAGTAGGCGACGAGTTATTTCCCGGAGAAGTGGCCGAACTGATGCCGATCCTCATCGGCCGTGACGCGCCGTTCTATAATGCGACGATTACGCCACAGGCGATCGATGGATTGAATAAATTCGCTATTTCGAATGGCCTGCTGGACCGGCCGTTGGCTTACGAGCAGACCGCCGCTGCACAATTCGCTGATATTTGGCAGGGCTAATAACAAAGACGTCGGGCAAGAGAGAACCGGCGTCTTGTACTGTAAAATTGACGCTACTGGCACGAAGCCGACATCAGCGAAGTCCGCTGTTTGGTCGATATCCGATGTATAGCCGACATCTCCGGGGATTTTTTCCTAGCGCAAAATTTCTGCGGTCGTTATCCCGGTCGCGATGGGGTGGAAAGCGGAAGTGGCGCTGCAATGCGGAATCGGTCGAAGATGACCCAACTCGGACCTCGAGACCGTTCGCTCACGCGCGAAGTACATTGCCCGCGAGGCTAGTCGCGCTGCCAACCCTCAACTAAGATAATGTCGGCAAAAGACGGAATGAAAAACAAGGAAACAGGGGTGTATTCATGAACCGACTTGTAGCTGCTTGCTCACTGGCGCTTCTCTCAATTCCGTCATTCGCTTTTGCGCAGGGCTGCGTCGGGACTCCGGCAGCTGTTCAGATTCTTGGTTCCGGCGGACCCGCAATCAATCCGTTTCGCTCGTCAACGAGCTACCTGCTCTGGGTCGATTCGCAAGCAAAAATTCTGGTCGACATGGGCGGCGGAAGTTTCCACCGCTTTGGCCAGGTCCAAGCCAAGCTTGATCACCTGGCGATGGTCGCCATAAGCCATCTTCATCCAGATCATGTTTCCGATCTGCCTGCACTTCTGTGGTTGAGCCACCGATCTCGAAAGGATCCTTTGCCCATCGTTGGCCCATCTGGAAACAACTTGTTCCCGCCCTTTCCAACTTTTCTCAGTCGCCTGTTCGACGAGAAAACCGGCGCATTCCAAGTGCTTGGCTCAACGATGGGACCGCCGCCGGGCGAACACGGTGGCGGCGTTCGTCTTGATATCGGCGTCGTCGATGTCACGAAAGCAGAACCATCAACGGTGTTCGACCAGCAAGGAATAAGAGTAACCGCGTTGGGCATCCCGCACGGAAACTTTCCAGAAAACGTTCCGAACTTGGCTTACCGCGTACAAACACGAGACAAAACAATCGTGTTCAGTTCCGATCAGAACGGGACCAATCCAAGGTTCGTGCCGTTTGCCAAGGGAGCCAATATTTTGATCATGCATCTCGCGTTACCTGCGGGCGGGAAGCATCCATTTCACGCGGCACCTGAGGTCGT
>CAYZJE010000205.1:0-3393 GCA_964478485.1 uncultured Syntrophobacter sp.
GCAACCGAAGAAGATTGGCCGCAAAGAACGCAAAGGCCACAAAAGGGACGTAGGGGCGACCGGCTGGTCGCCCTTCGGATCGGCGACGCAGAAGTTTTGCGCAGGCCGCGCAAATTTCGAGCTTTAGTAGTGCAAAGTACGTAAAAAAAGAAATCGGACTGTCTCCCGCAAAGCATGTCCTGAGCGAAGTCGAAGGGACGCCAAGGCGCAAAGGTCGGATAAGAAGAAGTGAACTCGTTTGAGGATCGTTTTTTTCTTCCGAACTTAGCGTCTTTGCGTCTTGGCGAGAGATAATTCTTCGATTCGTTAACCTCGCTCATCTCAATAGGCTAGCACTGTCACTGCAATCCGAGCAGTCTCGCGGCGTTGCCGCCCATGACATTGTTTTTGTCCGCGGCGCTGAGACCAGTTATTTTGTCGATCGCCGAAATTTGACCGGCATCGATCATCGGCGTCGGATAGTCGGTGCCAAGGAGGACGTGGTCGGCGCCCATGGTTTTGATCAGAAACTCGAGCGACGCCGGATCGAAAACGCAGCTGTCGAAATACATTCGGCTCAAGTACTCGTAGATCGGTTTGGTGATCACGTCGCGCGCTTCGTGACGGCTAGCGTGGCCGTGACGCCAGCGGCCGCGAATCCACGGCGAGTAGCCGCCGCCATGGGCGCAGCAAACTTTTAGCTCCGGCAAACGTTCGAGCACGCCGCCGAAAATTAAACTGGCCTGAGCGATGGTGGTTTCCAGCGGATTGCCGATCAAATTTCCCAGGGCGTATTTTTTCAGCCGGTCGGCGGCGGCGATTTCGTGGGGATGGATAAAAACCAGCACGCCAAGTTGCTGGGCGCGCTCAAAGAATGGAAAATATTCCGGCTCGTCGAGATTTTTGCCGGCATGGCTGGCGGGAATGAGCACCGCGGCCATGCGGTGCTCGTTGACGATCCGGTCAAGCTCGCGCACCGCTTCGCCAACATCTTGAAACGGCACGATGCCCATGGCCACCATGCGTCCGGGAAAGCGCGCAGCGTCATTGGCTACGGCATCGTTAACCACTTGGCAGACCCTGACGCCAATCGCCGTGGGCGCCCACAGCGGCAACAGCGGCGGCAAGAGCGATTCGACGATCACGTCCACTTGCTCGGCGGCCATCTCACGGAGCCGAAGTTCCGGATCGATCAAGTTAGTGCGCAGCAGCGTTGAGCGGCCGTTATCCTGTCGGATCGCTTCGCGTCCTTGTGCGTCTTTCTCGATTCGGCAGCCCATGTTTTTGGGATCGCGCCGGATCGCGTCTATATATTTCGCCGGCGCCGTGTGACTGTGGATATCGACTAGCATATTGGCTTTACCTCAAATTCGTTTTCACCACGAAGGAGGCACTCTTCGACGTCGCTCAGGCCAGGCTCCGGACACGAAGGGTAGTGTGAGGGCGCAGCATGCTGCTCCCCTACAACTTCGTGCTCGTAGCCAGTGGTGAGCATAGTCGAACCAGGTCCTTCGTGGTGAAAACATCGTCACAGTCAACCCGGAAGAACCACAAAAATAAAGAGATGGAGAAGGGCACAGGGAGCGCTCTCGAACTTGAATCTCTAGCTTGCTGTTCCCGTCTGGCTGGCGCGCCATTCGGCGAGGATCTGTTCAAGTTGCGCCATGATTTCGGTTTCGCTTTTCGATAAATCCATCGGCTTGCCGAACGGCTGTGGCACGTCGACGCCGTTGGGCCAGTACACTTCGACCGGGTTGCCGTCGGGGTCCTCGGCGTAGATGCTCACCGTGTTGCCATGGCTGACGCAGCGGTTAATTGGCACCTTGTTCTCGACAAAGATGCGGTAGAACTCTTTGACGTCGGCGACACTGGCGCAGTGGAAGGAGATTTGCTGCAAGACATTCGCCTTGCCGTCGTCGTTTCGGCCTGGCGCCAAATAAAGCTCGTGGTGTTCGGCCAAGCGGTCTTGGGCGGTCATGAACACCGCGCCGCGCGGGCTGCGGTCGCTGACTTTGAGTCCAAGAACGTCGCGGTAGAAAGCTACCGAGCGCTCGATGTCGCGCACAAAAAACCCGATGTGGCCGAGGGATGTGACTTTGGGCATAAGGCCTCCGTAGGTGCTTGGATAGTTATTCGGTCTGCGTGAGGAAGTCAACTTTTACCGGCGCGCGAAACGGCTGAGCAGTTTGCTGCCAATAGCGTCGATGGCATCGTTGAATTCTTCAATCCGCAGGAGCCGGCAGGTAAAATAAAAAGCTAGCGTCGCGCAGCCGATCGCGGCGCTGACTTGGAACAAGTGGAGCAAAAATCCACCAAGCGGCAGCATCGCTACGGCTGTGCTGACCATCCAGGCGGTCAGCGCCATCGGCAGCGACGCGGCGCAAATGCGCAGGATGGTCGCGCTCAAGCGGCGTCCGTCGAGACGGCCCAAGCGATGGCGCATAAACAGCGCCAACAGCAGAAAGTTGACCAACGCGACCGCGGAAGTCGAGCAAGCGAGGCCGACGTGGCCGAAGGGACCGACCAGCAGGGAGTTCATCAGATAATTGACCGCGACGGAGCCCAGGCTGATCAACATCGGCGTGCGCGCGTCGTTTAAGGCGTAGAACGCCGGCGAGAGCACTTTGATCGCGCCGTAACCGGCCAGGCCGATGCCATAAGCCGCCAAGGCGTGGGCGGTTTGCATGGTGTCGAAGGCGGTGAATTTGCCATGCTCGAAGATCAGCGCGACGATCGGTTGCGCTAAGACGGCGAGGCCCAATGCCGAGGGAATGCACAGGAGAAATACCAGCGCCAATGAATGAACCAAAGTCTGGCGAAACGCAGTGTAGTCAGGATTCGCCGAGCTGCGCGACAACGAGGGTAGAGTTGCGGTCGCGATGGCGACGCCGAAGACACCGATAGGAAACTGCATGAAGCGAAAGGCGTAGTTCAGCCACGACACCGGACCATTGGCGACGGCGCCGGTGGCGGGATCGATGATCGCCGAGGCAAAATTGGTGTTGACAAAAACATTGATCTGCACCGCGGCGGTGCCGATGATCGCTGGGCCCATGAGCCGAATGATTTGCCGCACGCCTGAATCATTAACTGTCAGATCGGGATGAAAGCTTACGCCACAGCGCTTGAGGCTCGGCCACTGGACCACCAATTCGAGAAATCCGCCGATGAGGACGCCGTAGGCCATACCGGCGATGGGCGAGATGCCGAAGGCTGGACCGAGAAGAAAACCCAACAGCAATCCGCCGACAATAATGCCGATGTTGAAAAACCCCGAGGCCAGGGCAGGCATGCCGTAGATATTAAACGCGTTGAGCATGCCCATCGCCTGCGCCGCCAGCGCGATCAACAACAGGAATGGAATCATGATGCGGGTCAGGCTGATGGTCAATTCGGCTTTGCCCGGCACCGCGA
>CAYZJE010000206.1:0-2756 GCA_964478485.1 uncultured Syntrophobacter sp.
AAAGGATGTGTTTGTCCATATCTCAGCCGTGGAGAAAGCCGGCCTCAGCACTCTGAATGAGGGCCAAATTGTTGAATACGAAGAAGTCCCCAATAAGGGCAAAACGTCCGCCGAGAATCTTAAGGTCCAACGCTGACGACCAGCAAAACTCGAATAACACCTCGCTACCAATCCGGCACGTCCGCTATTCGATCGCTGTTGAGGGATAAGCAGAAGTGGCGCGGACATCGCGAAATTGATGAAACTGACTTCATGCCAACCAGGACGCGCCACGATTTGAGCTGACCGGCATATTGTCCACAGGGTCTGCGCGCACCTTTGCCAGATCACTGTCGCGATGAGATCGTGAATCAGCATTGAGCTGATTCGCTCTGATGCCATTGTCCGTTGCGTTTGCATCCCTGCCTGCTGGCGCTCGTCAGCGGCGTTCACGCAATGTGGTTCATTACACAATGAAACAAGAACTCCCATTCAAGGTGGTCAGGGCGGGCAAGATCGATGAAGTGCTCACTCTTGATGCCAATCCCCTGATTGCTCGCGCGGTCTACGGCCTTGCCGTAGAACTTCTCCCTCGCGAATGGATTGAGCTTCGGCAGGGCTCGCGGATCGTTGAGAAGTCGAAGCCAAATTGACGCACAGCGGGAAGCGCGTACGTCCTGCTATATCCTGCGACGGCTGATCGACGTGACGGCGGTGTCGCCAACAATGCCGAGCGTCGGGAATTGCGCGCGGAACGTCTCTGCCCCCAGATTCCGGCATGGATCGGGGCCGGCGAGGTCGGCTATTCTGGACGCGATCAGGGGAGGACCGGACCAGGCGCGGACATGGGGAATCGGTAGAAACTGACCCGACTCAGACATGGGCATCTATCAAGGGTAACCGACAAATGAGAACGCATTCGACCTGAAATACATAGTTGATGGTTTATTCTCCGATCAGGCCGCCGTACGGATCGGCATGACCTTCACTCTGGCTTTGAGATCGGTCCTGCAGAACGCGTGCAGGAAGCAGGTGCGCTCCGACATATCCAGCGCAACGCGCGCGAATTCGTCATCCTCTTCGCTCTCAATATAAAGATGCGTTTCAACCGGGTCGGCGTCGCCCGGCTTGCCGGTACCGCACGACGCACCGCCGAGCGAGAAATGTGTGTCCTGGATGACGCGGTAATCGCCGAGCTTCTTCTTGGCGATCTTTGCATAGCGGCCGAGCTGGGTCAGGAAGCAGAAGCCGATGCCCGCCGAGATGTAGCTCGCGGCATCCGGGGCGCGACCTTTGCCGCCATTCTCGGGCCCTTCCTCGCAAAGATAATGAAAGATCGAGCCGTGCGGATTGTAGAGATGTTGTTCGATGTGCTTGAGACCGTCCGGCCGCAACGTGCAGATGCCGCGCACGTGCAAGATGCGGTCCTGCTCGTCCTTCAGGCTGTCGCCCGCCAGCGTGACGGTTTCCTCCGATCGCGGCGTCATACCCTTGCGGACAATGAGACCCGACCAGTCCTCTGACACCGGATTGGCCCGCTCGAACATGTCTTTCGGATCGGGAAATGCGGCCGAGCCGATCGGAAGCGCGTTGCCGACCTTGATCTCGCTTCCGTTGTGGGTAAGCGTGAACTTGCTGTCCTTGCGGCCGCGCATCAACCCGTTGAGCGGCGAAGCGGCTACCGCGTCGAGCACTAGCGCCTGCAATGTCCCCGCATCCGAGGTGGAATCAATTTGAGCTTCGAGTTCGATGTCTTTCGCGCCGCCGGTCATAGTGCCGTTCAGCGCCGAGCCCTTCATCGTGTAGTAGTTGTCCTGAACGAGCTTAATGCCATAAATCGCGATGCCCCGCTGCTTTGCGAGTGCGAGGGTCTCCTCCATGTAAGACGAGACCATGCCGGTCGTTAGAAACGAGAGCGGACACGGCGCTTCATCGAGCCCGGCAAGATAAGCACCTTCGTCACTGGCGACGCGCCAAACCTCACCGGTCAGGCTTGAGGCGACCAGCGCTTCCTTCTGCATGACGCTGAGCGAGCGAACTACCAGCCGCACCGACTGGCCCTTGCGGTTCTTCGGCGCCCCCAAACCGACTTGCGCCGGATTCGCAACTTTGAAGAAAAGCGGCTTGCCGCAATCTTTCAACGGGTTTTGCATCACGTGCCTCTCTGCAATCCATCTCGCTGGCCGCGAGACTGGGATGATGTTCGATTCTTCCCCTCAACGCAGATGCTTGCCTGCGTCCCAACCGTGTGCCGCAAGATGCTTCTCGCCGAATTCCAGCGGATCGTCTTCGAGCGGCGTCGCGAGAGTATCGTTCCAGCGATTGAGGAAGCCGAACATTGCAATGACGCCGACGATCTCGACGACTTCATCTTCGGTCCAGTGCTTGCGCAGTTCCATAAACATCTCGTCGGTCACCGCATTCGGCACGCAGCCGGCAGCGACAGCGACGTCCAAGGCTGCTCGCTCGGCGGAGCTGAACAGCGGGCTTGTCTGGTAGTTCCAGACCGCATCCAGCTTCTGCTGGTCGACTCCGAGTTTCGCCGCGCCTTCGGCTGTGTGCGCCATGCAGTATCTGCAGCCGGCGGAGCGGCTTGCGACGTGCGAGATCAGCCGCTTCAGCTTGAGATCGACCTTGCCTTCCGGGTCCCAGATCGCCGCACTCATCTGAGTGAATGCACGCACCATCTTGGGCTTGCGCTGCATGATCAGAACGCTGTTGGGGACAAATCCCATACGCTTTTGGGCGGCGTCGAATTGCTCCTTCAGTTCCGGCGT
>CAYZJE010000207.1:0-5774 GCA_964478485.1 uncultured Syntrophobacter sp.
CCGAAGGCGTTGGATGGCGTCCAAAACCGCTTTTTGGTCGGCCAAGAAAGCATCGCCGAGTTTTTGCGTCCAGTCGAGCTTCTCGTTCATCATCGTCAGCACCTGAGGAAAATTGACCAGCGACTTGACGCTGGGGTCCCAGTCTTGTTGCTCAAGGGCCTTCGTCAAAGCGTCGCCCTTGAGACTTGCGTTCTGCTTGGCGAAACGGTCGGCGCTGACGACTTCGAGCGGATAAGTCGACGCCATCAAAATCTGCGACACCAACGAGTCAGGATAAAGCGCGATCGTCGCCAGCACTTGCTCCAGCTCCTCTTGCTTGAACGCCGCCGGCGCTCCGGCCTGCTGCCCAAAGAGATTGGGCGGCGCCGCGAGAAAGATCACCATGAGCCACGCTAAAATTGACCTGGCGATGTTTGTAATCATGTGCAATCCCCCGTTTTTAAATATTCTTATCTTCATGCTCTTCGCGTCTGGAGTCTGTGGTGAAGACTATCCTTGACTCGGCTAGAAAATAGCGCAGTAGCCGCCATAATTAAACCAGGCGTGATAAATTTGCCCATCATCCTCGCTTCCCCTATCTCATCCTAGAGCCGCGCTGGCCAATTTCATTGCTTGACCTGCGCCCGATTTTTACCGCAAACCTAATGAAAATGATTGGCATCGGCAATTGGACTTTGGGCCAACGCCGTAGACCCGCGCGAGATTTCATGCCTCCTCGGTTTCAGTCTTGAGCGCGGTGTTTAAAGTTTTGATGAACAATTCGTCATTGCACGGCTTGGGCAGAAATGCCACGGCGCCCATCGCTAACGCGCGCTCGCGCACGCCGTCCTCGTCATGAGCTGTGATAAAAATGATCGGCAGAGGTTTCCCGGCGCGCGCCAGCCACGCCTGCACCTCCAATCCGGTCATACCCGGCATTTGCACATCCAGGATCACGCAATCGGCGTGAAACGATGGAATCGCTTCGATGACTTTTATAAATTCCGCGCCCGAAGTGAACGTTTCGGCGTTCATGTTCAGCGCGCGCACCAGCCGCTTGATGGCGCGACAGACCGATAGATCGTCGTCCACGATCGCGATCAGAGGTTTGGGTTGGTCCATGAACCGTCGCTATCTCGAAACTCATGAAGAGCGGTTTGATGTCGAGAATTCCTTTTAGTTGGACAAACCTATCGGAACAGAAACGAACTGTATATTGGACCTTGGTCCAATATACGGCGAGCTAGGCAATATCCATCGATCCCAGATGGCGGATCATCGACTACCAGGGTGCTGAAAAAAGGTACTCATGCTTCGAGAGCCTCAGCATGAACGGATTTTAATCAATGATTTCAACTCCTATTCCGTTCGTCCTGAGCGCGTCGAAGGACTCCGAGGGGGTTTTCAGCACCCTGCTACGGTTTTCTGGATGGGATGCCGAGCTTTTCAGCGAAGCGTACTAGCTCCGCAAGGGACGCCGCTCCCATCTTGTCCATGACCCGGGCGCGGTGCACTTTGACGGTTTTTTCTACGGTGCCGAGTTCGCGAGCGATTTGCTTGTTGAGCAATCCCGTGACCACCAGCGCCATAACTTCTTGCTCGCGCGGAGTCAACGTAGCGAAGTCTTTCTGCAGTTGTTTTTTTTCCGCAAAACCCCTGCCCTCGAGCGCCGCGCGCGCCAAAGCATGATCGATGGCGCGCAGCAGCGCCTTGGCCTGAACCGGCTTGGACAGAAAATCCACGGCGCCGGCTTTCATCGCCTGGACGCTCATCGGAATATCGCCATGCCCGGTGATGAAAATGACCGGAATCGGGACATTCGCCGCGCGCAGCGCATTCTGAAGATCCAAACCGTTGATGCCCGGCATCCGCACGTCGAGCACAAGGCAGGCGCCCGCCGTGTCTTCGGGCTTGGACCCGATAAACTCCTGGGCCGATGCGAAGCCTTTGACTTCATAGCCCGCAGAGCGAATCAGCCGCACCAGCGCTTTGCGCACCGAATCGTCGTCGTCGACCAAGAAGACTGTCATGCGGGAATTTCACACTCCTTCTCAGCGTCGGGGGACGCCGGCAACACCATGTAGAATGTCACGCCAAGATATTGATTATTCTCCGCCCACAAGCGCCCGCCATGGGCTTCAACAATCGACCGGCTGATTGACAATCCCATTCCCAACCCTTCTTTCTTCGTGGTAAAGAAAGGCTCAAACATTCTGTCGAGCTTATCTCTCGTAAAACCGATGCCACGGTCGCGAACCGATACCTCGACAAAGCCAACATCGTCACAGTTGACGCGCACCAACGCTTGGCGTTCGTCGGCGCCGCATTCTTTCATCGCATCAAAGGCATTGAGCAAGAGATTGAGCATGACCTGTTGCAACTGTATCCGATCGCCACGGACTGCGGCGACGCTTTCACTGGCTTGGTAATCCAACTTAACGTTTCGCAAGATCGCGTCGCTGCGCACTAACGATACGACATCGCGGATGACCGCGGTTAGATCCAAGCGCGTCATCGCGATATCTTCCTTCCTCACCAGCGCCCGTATTTTGCGAATAATTTCGCCAGCCCGATTGTTATCGTCGACGATGTCTTTGAGAATTTCGCGCACCTCGTCGAGATTAACAGCTTTGGCCATAAGAAATCTTTGCGCCGCTTGGGCATTGCTCAAGATCGCCGTGAGCGGCTGGTTGAGCTCGTGCGCCAAAGAAGCTGCTAATTCACCCATCAGAGAGACGCGTGTGACGTGCGCCAACTCTTCGCGCTGCCGCTGTAGTTCGGTTTCCGCGTGCTTGTGCCGGGTAATGTCCGTCGACGCGCCCAAAACCTGATCTGCGACGCCACCCTTTCCAACGATCGGCCGTTTAACGGTCTGCAACCAACGAATCTGGCCGCGCGCGTCAGTTAATTGTTCCTCATCTATGAAGCGCTCTTGCAGGTTGTCGATCACCTCCAGGTCCATGCGGTGGAAGTAGGCGACTTCATCGAGGTTCGAATTGAAATCCGCATCGGTTTTGCCGATCAAACCCGCCACCGTCGTGCCGTACGCCTCGGCCACGGCTTGATTGACCAGGGTGAATCGTCCTTCGCGGTCCTTGGCAAAAATAAAATTGGGGTCGATGTCGATGACTTGCCGCAGAAAGGCCCGTTCCTTCTCCAACGCCTCCTCGGCTTGCTTGCGCGCGCTGATATCGATCACGTTGCCCACCCTGCGCAGGGCACAACCTTCGCGATCTAGAATCGTGCTTCCTCTAGCTGCCAACCAACGCTCTTTGCCGTCCGGCAGTATCGCGCGATATTCGAGATCAACGGGCTCGTCGGCCTGCCGGGCGCGTTCGACGGCTGACACCATCTGTGCCCGGTCGTCGGGATGAACGCGGCCAACAACATCTTCGAACCGCAGCACATCCTGCGGACCAAAGCCGAACAGAGAACGTAGCCGCGAATTGGCCGAGAAGTCACCCGTTTTCAGATCGCGCGCCCACCAGCCCAACCCGCCCACACTGGCAGCCATCTCCATCAATTCCTTGGTTTCCCGAAGCTCGATTTCAGCCCGGCGCCGTCTTAATCGACTGACGACCAAGCCGGCAATCAAACCGGCTTGCAGCAAAAAGATCACGAGTGAAATGATAATGTACCAGCGATACTCCTCCCACAGGGTCGGATCTCTAAACTGGACGACGCTGCCCGGAGAAAGTCGAGTTTCGCTGATCCCCCAACGTTTCAATTCGCGCCAATCATAAACCGCAGGACTCGCCTCATGCCATCGCGGAATGATATTTCCAGTGAAGTTAATACGCTTGACCGGAGCGCTGGTCACGGCCGGCGTAGGCGGCGATGAAAGGGCGATCCATATGAGGATGAGTATCGCCGCCAGGCAAATTCGCCGGCGACCGATGCGAAAAATCATGGCAAGCTAATAACTACTCAATATTGCCGCGCGGTTCAAACCGAAACAGAGAGCGGCGCTAGAATGCTCAAAGTCGGCCGCATTATTGCCGATCTCGCGGCAGTGGAAAATATCGAAGCCATGCACAGCGCCGAAGCGATTCAGTATCGAAGTTTGGATCGGCGGACGTAATTGGCGAGAACATCGCTCGAAATGAGTCGAATGCTTCGCTTCGATAGTCGTCAGTTCAATCTCATGAAATCAATCTGAACAAGCGAATTGAGATTGAAACCTCGGGTTGAAACTAGAGTGCGATCCCGGTTTTCGGTTTCACCATTGTGGCCAGCCGCAGATCGTCAAGATTGTTGTGTCTGAGCCCATGCCCTGGTGCGGGTCGCCATCCCCGGGTGTAAAAGCGCTCCTACCTGCCATTGCTATTTCCGTTTTTTCCCCTTGTACGGAAGGGGCAATAGCGAGACTCCGTCCAATGGCTCGAATTCAGGATCCTTGTGAACCAGGGTGAGGTTGTGGACTACGGCTGTCGCTGCGATCCACGCGTCAGCTACAGAGATTTTATAACGGGCTTTAAATCGCGCCGCCGGCACAATGGCCGCGTCCACGAGTGGCAACTCCTTCACGGGAAGAGCCCGCACGAGCAGGAGAAGTTGATTAGCGTCCTCCTCCCCTCTCTCCATAGAGGAAACATAATAAACCTCCATGGCTGTCATCGCCGAAATGTGCAGCGTGATCTGCCCCCTCTTGCCTTTCTCCAGAAGTTCTTCCACCAGATCCGCCCCCGCCTCATTATCCGTGAAGGCGAAGATCGCGGAGGTATCCAAGAGATAGGCTTTACTCAAGCGCCTTGTCCTCCCGCCTCTTTTTGAGTAACGCCCCGCGTAAAGGATGCTTTTCCGAAAAGCCTCTAAGAGCCTTAATCGGCTCGGCAGGGAGAGGAGTTACTTGAATCACCTTGCCGTCCGTAGACCATACCAGCTGAGAACTTGGACCGATGTTAAACTTTTTCCGCAGAGCCGCCGGAACCACCGTCTGACCCTTACGCGTAACGCTGGTCTTATGCATGGAAGTCCTTCTTTTTCTAAAAAGTAAGTCAAATTGCTTTATACACTACGTTTGGATTCCATACAATGCGGATCGTATTTGCTCCTGCGTTGCCTAAGAGAAGGTTTATGGGGGATTATGCTCCCGCCAAGAATGTGGAGCCCCACGGCCTTACGGCCGTGGCACCTCTCCACACGCTTCGTAGGGCGGAACCCTCCGAAGCGCACCCTCCTTCGCCAAGGCTACGGAGGGTACCCACCTCGCATTCATCCACGGGTTTACACCCGTGGCCTTCTGCGAAGGAGGGTAATGTTGCCCTGTCGATGCCTAGATCGATGCGACGATCTCGAAGTTCTTGCGGTCGGTGATCTTGTCGTTGGCTCCAGCGAAGAACCAATCAACTCCGCTGGCGCCGGTCAGTAGATCAACCGCGCCGTCGTCGAACACCGTCGAGCGATTCAAGCCAAACCGTCCGGTGCTGAGGGTGCTGATTCTGTCCGCGTAGGTAGAGTTCGGCCGCGTCCACGTGTCGAGAATACTGCACAGCGCTTCATGGTCGCAGCCGTAAGAAGTGAATCCGCCGATCAAAATGTCGTCGCCGCCGTTGCCAACCAACCGGTCAGCGCCTCTGTCCCCGATCAGTATGCTCCGCCCGCTGCCACCGATCAGCAAATCATCGCCGTCGCCGCCGCACAGCACGCTGGCGCCAGCTCCGCCCTTGAGACGGTCATTGCCAGCATCGCCCTGGAGCATCGCGGCAAGGCTGATGCTGCCCGCCACCTCGATGTCGTCGTTGCCGCCTAGACCATAGGCGATGATCCGCCCGGTGGGTTTGAAGATTCCTTGC
>CAYZJE010000208.1:0-2069 GCA_964478485.1 uncultured Syntrophobacter sp.
GCTGAAGTGATTCGTTGCGAAACTCGTTTGCGCGGCGACGGCCATCGCGGCGAAGATCCCAAGCTGTGGAACAAGAAGCCCGACTTCATGAAGCTCCAGCGCGGTAAGAAATCGTTCACGGTCAACATGCAGACGCCGAAAGGCCGCGAGCTGGTAAAAGAGCTGGCGAAAAAATCCGACGTATTGGTAGAGAACTTCGGCTTGGGCATTTTAGAAAAATGGGGCCTCGACTGGCCGGACTTGCAGTTGATCAATCCGCGGATTATTTTGATCCGCGTCAAAGGCATGGGCTGCACCGGCCCGCACGCCGCCGACCTTACTTACGGACCGAACGTCGGCAATACCATGGCGACGACTTATTTATGGAATTATCCCGGCGCCACCACGGCTACCGCCGAGCCGCGCACGCAGCATCCCGACTTCATGGGCGGCGTCACCGGCGCATTTGGCGTCGTGCTGGCGCTGATGGAGCGAAAGAAAACCGGCCGTGGCCAATGGATCGACAGCGCGCAACAAGAAATCGGCGCGTCGATCCTCGGCCCCAAATATCTCGAATACAACGTCAACAAGCGGGAACCGAAACCCGAAGGCAATCGCAGTCTCATCGCCGCGCCCTACGGGCCGTACCAGTGCAAAGGCAACGACCGCTGGTGCGTGATCGCGGTTTATAACGAAGAGGAATGGCGACGCTTCGCCGCCTTGATAGAAAAATCAGGCTCTAAACGCGACGAAAAGTTTGCCACCCATCTCCAGCGCGTGCGTCACAAAGAAGAGCTCGACAAATGGGTGACGAGCTGGACGATGCGGCACGACCCTTACGAAGTAATGGAGTTGGTCCAAAGCGTCGATGTCTGCGCCGCCGTGGTGCAAGATGTTGAAGACCAATTTAAGAACGACAAGCAGTATGCGGCCACGGGCTTCCTGGTGCACATGAACGAGCCCGAAGGCGGCGACATGGTCACGGAAAACGTGCCCATGCGCATGTCATTGACGCCGGGGAAAGTGCGCGGCGTCGCGCCTCTCATGGGCGAGCACACCCACGAGATCGCGCGCAATCTGCTCGGTTTAAGCGACGACGAGATCAAAAAGTTGGATGAGGAGAAAGTATTGTACTAACCCGAGGTCAGAAGTCGGAGATCAGACGTCAGCATGCGAAATTGTATGCTGTGAGTTCTGACCTCTGATTTCTGACCTCTGAACTCTGGTTATAAACAAAGGAGGAACCATGGCAGAACCAGGACCACTGTGCGTATACGAAAAACGCGATCCCCATATCGCGATCATTCGGCTTAACCGGCCGGAGAAGAAAAACTCGATTAGCCGCGATCTGTATTGGGCGCTCGATGAGGCGTGGCACAAGGCCAAGGACGATGACGACGTTTGGTCGATCATTCTCACCGGCACCGCCGACTCTTTTTGCTCCGGCGGCGATCTTAAAGAAAATCTCGCTTTCGCCAAGGGCGAGATGACCGGCCCGCGCTCCGGGCCGCGACCCTACTCGAACACGCGCATGCTGCAGATGCACAAGCCGATCATCGCCGCGATCAACGGCTACGCCGTCGGCGGCGGCTTTGGCTTAGCGCTCGCATGCCATATCCGTTATTGCGTGCCGGCAGCGAAATTCGCCTGCGCCGAAGTGCGCTGGTCACATTTGGCGGCCTGGCCGAGTTATGTCTGCCAATTGCCAACGGGTTGGGGTTATTGGTTCGCGCTCACCGGTCAAATGGTCGACGCCGAGACCGCCTTCCGCATCGGCCTGGTGCAGAAGATCTGCGAGCCCGACAAGTTGCTCAGCGACTGCATCGAGCTCGCCACGACGATCAATCGCAACGGCCGGCTGATCGCCCAGCACACCATGGAGTTTATCGAAGACAAGCTGCTCTATGGGATTCAGGGCTGGGAGAAAGGCTTCGAGGTGCACCGCGACTTCTACGCCCACCTGCGTGACAGCAAAGCCTACGACGAAGGTTCAGCGGCCTTCACCCAGCGGCGCAAACCACAATTTGACGAGGAATACTACGACGAAAAAACCCGGCCCGCAGGTGTGGCACCGGCCAAAAAGTAGCCGC
>CAYZJE010000209.1:0-5834 GCA_964478485.1 uncultured Syntrophobacter sp.
CGCGCTGCTCGAAAAGAGCCTGAAGGGCGGGATGGTCGTGGTAGGCGGATTGAATCTCGGCGGTTCCATCGAACCCGTGTTCAACGCCGCCACTTTAGTTGAAATCGCCGTCGAAAAAGGCGCGGCGCATGTCCTGATGCCAATTAGTGCGCGCAAACAACTGAACGACTTGCCCGACGACGTGCTGACGAAAGTCACGCTCTTTTACTACAGCGATCCGCGGGATGCGTTGATCAAGGGGTTGGCGGAGCAGGGTAAGCTAACAATCGTTGGCGATTGAGGGCGTGATTAGCCGTTTGGCTTATGCGCCGCTCAACGCATCACGTTGTTCCTTATAACTGCCATGTGATAGAGTATTCTACAGCTAACGCATATGGCCGATAAACCAAGCAGATATTTCTCGGACGACGAAAAAGCCCCGGTCGTGGAGGACTCGCCTGACGTTGAAACTGTTCCTGAAGCCATCTCTTCCTCTGGAGGACCAATTCGCGAAACCGCCGCTGAGACCTCGCCCTCCCGCGGTACTTATTGCCTCCCACATAGGCAGGAAATACTTTTTTCGCAGGATGTGGAATTCAAAACTTCTGATCTGCCGCGATGGAAACCCCGCGTTATAATTGATCGGTACAGGCCTTAAAGAGTTGATGAGTGATAGCTGGTACAACCGCGTAGAAGCACAAACCCCATTGACTCAGGGCGACCTAATCTCTGATTGTCCGGTCATTGCTTGGGCTGCCGGCCCTCTGAATTTGAGCGGATCCGATGAAGTTGAAGTCTTAAAAGGCGCTACGATCGCCATTCAGGCCGACGTAGTGGTTATGACCCAAGCATGCGATTTAGAAAACAACAAAGTTGATAACGTCATCTTGTGCCCGCATATCTCCATTAGTGAGTATCGAAAGGCGTGGGAAGAAGAGAGAAAAAAATTGAACGAGAATCCCACGAAAAAGGCCTGGGGAAGTCTATACAATGACATCCGTGATGGCTACATATGGAACTTAACAATTCTTAACTCGGGCGAAAGCGGTGACCTAAAAACTGAACATCGTATTGTGGACTTTCATGATGTCTATACAATTCCTCGCAGTTTTCTTGAGTCACTTCTTAATCAACGTGGTCAGGCTCGACTTCGCCTAAATCCACCGTATAGAGAACATCTCTCGCAGGCATTCGCTAGGTTTTTCATGCGCGTTGGTCTACCTGTGCCCGTTACAATACCCTCGTAGAACAACAAAGGCTCTATTCCAATTCGAATTTCCGAGATTCAGTTGCTTGATGGCTTCAAATTTCAAGCAGCTTGCACCACCTAATCCCGCTACCCTTTCGCTTCCTTCGCGGCTTTCGTGAGCGCCGGGACGATTTCAAAGAGATCGCCGACCACGCCCAGGTGAGCGACGCCGAAGATTGGCGCGTCGGGGTCTTTGTTGATGGCGATAATGCGGTTGGAGTCGCGCATGCCGGTCAAATGCTGGATGGCGCCGGAGATGCCGCAGGCGATGTAGATTTTCGGCGTGACCGTTCTGCCGGAGGCGCCGACCTGGCGTTCGCGCGGCAACCAGCCGACATCGACCACCGGGCGCGAACAGGCGAGAACCCCACCGAGCGCTTCCGCCAACTCGGCGATGAGCGAGATTTTTTCCGCCGTGCCGATGCCGCGGCCGACTGAAACGACGATTTCCGCTTTAGTGATGTCGACGTCGCCGGCGGGCGCTTCGGCGATCGCCAGGACTTTGCTGCGCGCCGGAATGCTGGCAACGTCGATGGAGACTAATTCAACCGGCGCTTGTGTCGAGGTCGCTTCGATCGGTGCGAAAGAACCTTTTTGCAGCGCGATGACGGCGCGCGCACTTTCATCCAGCACAACATGGGCATGCTGTGTGCTGTCGAAAACCGGCCGGGTGACGGTCACCGCGCCGTCGCGGATTTCGACGTTGACGCAGTTGGTCATGGCATTGATGCCGAGCAGCGTGGCCACGGCCGGTGTTAGCTCCATGCCAACCAAGCTGTAACTGATGAGCAGAAAGCGCGGATCGATTTTGCGCGCGACTTGGGCGATCAATTGCGCTTGCACTTCGCCGGCCGCCAGAGCTAACGCGGGATGGTCGACGATAACGATTTGATCCATGCCATGGCCTTGAATCGCGGCGGTTACAGATTCCAGTTGATGTCCAACCGCGAGTGCGATCAGTTGCGTCTTCAAGTGGGTTGCCAAGGCGCGGCCCGCCGTCAGCAGTTGCAGCGTCACCGAGTCGACTTTGCCGTCGGCGTGTTCGACGAGTACGAGAATATCGCGGGCCATCAGCGGCTCTCCTGAATTCTTCTGAGCAATGCGGCAGCGATGTCTTGGGCGCTGCCCTGCAGCAACTCAACTTGATGCTCGCGTTCGGGCGGCCGCACGCTGACGATGCGGTAGCCTTGTGGCAACAGCTCATCGTCTTGCAGGCCCAGATCAGGCAATGAAAAAGACCGGACCGGTTGCTGGCGGGCGCGAATGCGCCGGGCCGGCGGCACAAAAGTGAGCGGTTGGATTCCAGTTTGGATACATAGCAGCGCGGGCAAGCTCAATTCCACGTCCGCATGGCGGCCGCCGCCGAGCTCTTTGCGTACGCAGATCGTTTTGTCGTCTTGCACTTCAACCGCCACTACCGCGTAGGCGAATGGCAGGCCCAAGCGGCTCGCCGCGCTGATGCCGACTTGGCCACTGAGCGTGTCGCGCGCTTGGGTGCCGGTGAGCACGAGATCGAATTCAAGTTTTTTTAGCGCTGCCGCCAAAACCTTACTCGCTACCTGCGGGTCTTGGCTTTCGCAGTCGACGCGCACGGCTTTGTCAGCGCCTTTCGCCAACGCGTAGTACAGGACGTCTTGCGATTTGATGCCGCCCATGGAGACGGCGGTGATTTGGCCGCCGTGGGCTTTCTTGAGCACCAGCGCTTCTTCAAGGGCATACTCATCGCATTCATTGATCGCCAGCAGCTGCCCTTGGTACTGCAGCGATTTGCCATCGGGGCTAACGTTCAAATTGGTCACCAGCCCCGGCACCGATTTGCAACAAACGACGATGTTCATAAGGCTCACTTCGTGCGCTGGTTCAAGCCGTTCAAGTAGTTCAAAACGTTCAAGCCGTTGCCGATCGGGATAGCGGAGTGATGGAGTAGTGGAGTGTTGGGAATTTCGGAAACCCATTACTCCAATACTCCAGTGCTCCATCACTCCATTCTTACTCTCGTCTCGCCGCGTTGGTGCCGGCGATTTTTCCGGTGACGGCGCCGCGCAGCAGTCCCGAACCGCTCGGATAATTGTAATAGAAAAAGCCCGCGGTCAATTCGCCGGCGGCGTAGAGGCCGGGAATCGGCCGGTCGAACTTGTTGAGCACTTGGCAACTGGTGTTGATCTTCAAGCCGCCGTAGGTGAACGTCAAGCCGCAGGCAGCGGCGTACGCGGTGTACGGCGGCGTGTCCAGTTTCTGCGCCCAGTTAGTCTTTGGCGGGTAAATGCCTTCGGTATGCCGACCATCGCGGATCACTTCGTCGATGGGACGGTCTTCGACCACGGCCCGGTTAAAATCGTCGACGGTTTTTTGCAGCGCGTCGGGATTGATTTCGAGCATCTCGGCCAATTCTTTGATCGTGTTTGCGCTCACCACCGCGGCGCCTTCATAAAGGTAACGCGCCACCGAGGCGGCAAGTTTCTGGTCAAATATTTGGTAGGCGATGCCGCCCGGCTGCTTGAGAATTTCGCTGCCGGTCTTGGCATAAGTGTAAGCGTGGAAGTCTTCGCCTTCGTCGATGAAGCGCCGCCCCTCGGTGTTAACCATGATACCGAGGGTCCAGGCGTAGCGATGAGTGCGATTGCGGCGATTGGCCGGATCGAGAAAGCCGGCTTCATAATCGCCGGCGTCGGCATCGATCGGCGTGGCGTGGCCGCCGCTCCAGTGGCCGAAAGACTGGGCGCCGATATCGAGCGCCATCTGGATGCCATCGCCGGTGTTGTATTTCGTGCCGCGCACCTTGGCGAGATCCCAGCCAACGCCGAGAAACTGCGCGCGCATCGCCGGATTGGCGGAAAAGCCGCCGCTGGCCAATACCAGTCCTTTGCAATTGATCGTGCTCTTGCCATCGGGGCTCTCGACGCCGATGCCGGTGACCCGGCCGCGGTCATCGGTGACGATCGCTGTGGCGGCAGTTTCGAAACGCACCGGGATGCCTCTAGATTTGACGATCTGATACCACATCTCGACCAGACCGCCGCCGCCATCCTTTGAATTGATGAAGCTGCTGCCGTGATGCCAAGCAAAGCGATCGCCGACGGGCTTGGACAAATTGTAGAGAATCTCCCATTGAATGCCCATCTCGCGCATCCATTTGACGGTGGGATAGGAGTCGTTCACCAGCAATTCAGCCAACTCCGGAACCGAGCGACCGCGCGTCACGCGCATGATGTCGGAATAAAAATCGTCTTTGGTATAGGCCGGCAAATCGATCTTCGCCCACTCGCTTTCCTGGATGTGGGGCAGCAGCGGCTTTTCGTCGGGGATGCCGTTGTGCACATGGCGGAACTGGGCGCCGTGGCTAAACCAAGTATTGCCGCCCTTCTTTTTCTCCGGCGCTTTCTCCAATACCAGCACTTTGGCGCCGGCAACATGGGCCGCCACGGCGGCCGCTTGCGCGGCGTTGCCGAGGCCAACGACGACGATATCGCAATCTTCTGTCTTCATGATCAATCCTCCTGGGTCTTCAGTGTTGCTTATGCAAGAAATTACTTACAACAATTGCGCCGTAACACACAAGCGAAATTGCCCTGATTGTGTTATGTCGCTTAGCATAAAGGAAAGTTCGAGGCCAGCGGTCAAGCGCAGCCAATCGATTGCAAGCGGCAAAAAGTAGGTTTAGGATTCGTTCGCAAAGCTCGCAGGGGATTGTATCGGTACAAGCGCAAGCCAAATTACCAATGACACTACGCAAAAATAATTGCCAAGCCACGGCCGGATGTTTTGCTCTTTCGTTGATCGTTGCGAGTATTTTTCCCAGCTCGCGGGAGGCCCAAGGGGCGGAGCAATTTTACAGCGGCAAGACTATCCAGATGATTGTCTCCAGCGGCCCAGGGGTGGCAACCGATATCGCCGCCCGTTTGGTGGCGCGTTATCTCGGCAAGCATGTGCCGGGGAGCCCGACGGTGATCGTGCGCAACATGCCTGGCGGTGGCGGGCTCGTCAGCGCCAATTATCTTTACAGCATCGCCAAGCCTGACGGCTTGACGATCTTAGCGGTGAGCCGGGCAAACTATTTGGAACAGCTGGCCGGACGGCCCGAAGTGCAAGCCGATTTTCGCAAGTTCGGTTGGATCGGCAGCTTCAACCGATCGCCGATGATGGTGGCATGCCGCAGCGATAGCCCTTACAAAACTCTGGCGGCGATTCGCTCGGCAAAGATTCCGCCGCGCTTCGGCCAGTCCGGCACGGGCAGCGTGAGTTACGTGTTCGCCAGCTTGGTCGGCAAGATTTTCGACCTGAAGATGAAGCATGTGAGCGGTTTCCAATCCGCGCGTGAAACCGACTTGGGTATTGAGCGCGGCGAAGCGGATTGCCGCGCCGCCACCGACGTGGTCGTTTTGCGGCCGCCGTGGGACCGCTGGATGAAAGATAAATTCATCACGTTCATTCTGCAGCAGGGGCCGGAGAAGAGCCATTTAGTACCGCCGGTTCCGACGGTCTACGAATTGGCGCCGGCCGAAGCCAAGCCGACCGTCGATCTGATGTCGGTGATGATGGCTTACACCGATTTCGAGCGGCCATTTGCCGCGCCGCCGGGCCTCCCGCCGGACCGGCTGCAAATTCT
>CAYZJE010000210.1:0-2830 GCA_964478485.1 uncultured Syntrophobacter sp.
CTTGCCAACCGTGTTCATGACTTCGCGCAGCAACTCCTGATCGGTGATGTTGTCGGCTGAGCGGGCGTCCCCGCTGCGCTCGACCATCTCGCGGCGAAAGCGTTCGATCTCATCGGCGGCCATGCTGCGAAAGTTGTCGTCGAGGGCGTCATCGGATTCGAGTTGCTCCGAGTCAATCAAGAAAGTGTTGGGACGCGGGAACGGGTTGCCCGTGGTTTCGTCGAAGTTGCGGAAAAGAGCGTGACGACCGTTGTTCAGCGTTGTGGTGCCGTCTTCATTCTTTCGGTGGAAGCCGGAAACGAAGTCATAGACCAGCTTCGAGATCGAGGTGTTTTGGCAAACAATGATGAAACACGGTGGAACCTTGATGCCTTTGTCCGCCCATAGTTTGAAGGTCTTTTCGTAGTGGCCGTAGAGCGCTTCGAGAGCCGTTTGCAGGCGGGTGGGAAGTTTGAGCGGGTCAAGCTCTTCTCCTTTGCCGCGACCCTTCTTCGGCATGTCCTTGCGGATGTTCTCCCACAGGTTGCGGTAGACAGGCAACTCATCGCCAGGAATGTTTTCCGCGACGGGAACGCGCGGCAATTTTACGATGCCGCACTCGATGGCGTCCATGAGTGAAAAATCGCTCATCGTCCACGGGAACAAGGTGCCTTCAACGTATCCAGAACCGCTTAAAAAAAACGGCGTAGCCGAAAGATCTATCACGCGGGCGAGGCCAAGCTTGCGATTCACCGCTTCCAGGCCGGAAATCCAAAGGCGAGCGGCTTCGTTGTTCTTCTCCGCTTCCTTTCTTTCTTCACCTTTCAGATCCTCGTCTTCGTCCGCGTCGGGTTTTTCCCGGTAGCAATGGTGCGCCTCGTCATTGAGCACGAGGATGTTTTTCATGCCCATAAGATCAGGCATGACGCGCTGAATCATCTGGCCTTCGGTCTCCGCGGTTTGCAGCTCATCGCCGGTGCGGCCTTTGAGAAGCTGGCGTCCGCCTTTGGAGAGTTCGATGCGATCACGCAGCTTGAAGGCGTGGTAGTTGGTGATGACGATCTTGGCGCGGTTCACGTCGTCGAGCATGTCGGTCGGCACCAATTCGCGGTCCTTGTAGTAGCTGTCCGGGTCGTTCGGCTGGAGCACACGCAGACGATCCTTGATAGGCAGACCGGGTGCGACCACGAGGAAGCCGCGGCTGAAATGTTTGCTGCCAGGGCGGCGCACGGCGTTGATGGTTTGCCACGCGATGATCATCGCCATGACGGTGGTCTTGCCCGCGCCGGTGGCCAGCTTCAGCGCGAATCGCATGAGTGCTGGGTTGGCGTCCTCGTTGGCGCTCGCCAGGTGGTCGAGCAATCGCTTGCCACTCACGGATTGGGGCGCGACCTCGGTCAGCCAGATAGCGGTTTCGACCGCTTCCACCTGGCAGAAGAACGGACGAATGCCGCCGAACTTGTGGTGGCGCCAGTGCTGGAGCAGACGCGCCGTCTCCGCGGTGACTTGCCATTGGCTGGGATTCGGCAAGGCCCGCCACGCATCCACGTTCTGGCGCACCTCGTTGATGCGGGAAGTGGAATCGTATTGCTGCTCCTTGGTCGAGAGGCCTTTCCCCTCGTCGAAGACCAACTCGTCCTGCTGCGCTGATTTCTTCCGCTTCTTCGGCTTGGGTATGGGTGTGATGAACTCGGCACGCCGACAACGTTCGATAATTTGTTGCGTCGGCTGACCTTGCGCATCAAGCTCCCAGTGCCGTGCGGGATATTCGTATGGTGAGTTTAGGATTGGGTGGTCGAAAAATGGATTATCCATTCCAGCTTCGTTTCACTACCGCCGTTTCGGATAGAGGCTAGTTTCCCCAAACTCGCCCACAATGAAATTGCTAAAATTCCGGCTGGGTAAAAGTCGGGTTTTGCGCTCGGAAAACCGGCACGGTCGAAGTCACAACATCCCGGATCGGCGCGTCCTGAAATAATAGTCCAAAGGGCCGGGTGTGCCAAGAGAAAGTTTAAGCGTGAAAGTTTAAGCGGAGTCCATACGGGATCTGCTGATTCTTTCCTTACTTTCTCACACCGCTCGCAACGCCTGAACGATGTTTAATCGCGAAGCCCGCACCGCCGGCAGGAAGCCGCCGATCAAACCCATCAAGAGAGAAAAGCCGAGCGAGGTGAAAATAATCGACGGCGACAAGGCGAATGAAAACGCCAGCTCGGAGAACGAGCCGAAATTCAACGTCGATATCGAAAAAAACTGAAGGATCGAGGCGAATCCCAGACCCAGCAAGCCACCGCCGAAGGACAGCACAAACGACTCGATCAAGAAAGCTAACAAAATGCTGCGCCGAAAAAAGCCCAACGCGCGCAGCGTGCCGATCTCAGTCGTGCGGTTCGCCACCGAGCCGTACATCGTGATCATGGCGCCGATGGTCGCGCCGGTGCTGAAAATGACCGTGATGAAGATACCGAGAATGCGGATAAACTTGGCCATCATTTCGGACTGTTCTTCGAAGAACTGCTTTTCCCGCTTGGCGGCGAAGTACTGCAACCGATTATCTCCTTCGAAGGCAGCCACAACGGTCGCAAGATCGGTCGGATCTTTAAGCCTGACGGTTACCGTCGAGAACGACGAGCGTCTAAACGCAGCGGCGATCTGATTCAAATCGCCCCACAGCTCGGAATCAAAACCACTGCCGTCCGCGTCGAATAGTCCAACGACGCTCCAAACATCGCCGCCGAACTTGATCTTCTCGCCCAACTGCGCGCCGGCAAAGCGTTTGGTAATGCCGGCGCCGGCGATCACTTCGCGGGCGCCCCAGCGAAACATTCTGCCTTCGGTAATTTTTACTTGT
>CAYZJE010000211.1:0-2835 GCA_964478485.1 uncultured Syntrophobacter sp.
GATCATGAGTTCCTGCTCAGAGGCGATGTGTTCACCAAGGACGTGATCGAGACCTGGCTGGAGTACAAGCGCAAGAATGAGGTCGACGCCATCCGGCTGCGCCCCCATCCTTGGGAGTTCGCTCTGTACTTCGATATCTAACTTGCCGGACTGAGCGGCGCCGAGGCATTGCGGAGAAAATTCAAAGCGCAAACCGCAGGCTTAGGCATTCATGTCTCAGTCCTAACCATGAATGGGGACCCGATGGCAGAGGTGCTAGTTTTTCAGCACGATCCCTTCGAGGACCTGGGATTTTTCGCCGAAGTGTTGGACAAGCAACGTGCGGATTATCGCGTCCTGCGCTTGTTTCACGGCGAGATGCCCGCCGACGATTGGCAACATATCGGCGCGCTGATTATTCTCGGCGGTCCGATGAACACGGGCGAAGAGGATCGCTTTCCCTTCTTGCGTTGGGAAAAACGCATTATCCGAGCCGCCATCGATGAGGCGGTGCCGATGCTCGGCGTTTGTTTGGGCGCGCAGTTGATTGCCGAAACCCTCGGAGCGAAAATTTTTCACGGTCCGGTCAAAGAAATCGGTTGGAGCCAGATCTCGATCACGCCCCATGGACAGGTGGATTCTTTGCTCGGCTATCTGCCGGAGAGCGCCACGGTATTTCAGTGGCATGGCGATGGCTTTGAGTTGCCCAACGGCGCGATCCATCTCGCTTCGTCGATCAATTATAAAAACCAAGCTTTTCGTCTCGGCAAATCGATTTATGGCTTGCAATTTCATCTGGAGGTGACGCCGACTATGATCGAGCGATGGATTGACGAACGATCGAAAGATCTTGCGCTTGCCCCTTACATTATTCCTGACAAGATTTTGGCGGACACGCAAAATTACGCGCCCACGCTAAAATACTACGGCGAACGGTTTCTCACTGAATTTGTCCGGCGCATTGCCCGCACGCGCCGTCAACCGAGGGATCGAGGCCAAGCCCCGGCATGAGAAGAGTCCTGGTCATCGACGACCATGAATCCTCCCGCCGCGGCAAGGTGATGGTGCAGTGTCGGGTTACTGAAGAAATTACCAGCGGCACCTGCTTCTTGCCGTTTCACTGGGGCCGAGATCGGGGATTTTTTAAAGCAGCGAATAATCTGACGATCAGCGCGCGCGATCCAGTGTCGCGCCAGCCGGAACTTAAAGCTTGCGCCGTGCGCGTGCGCAAGGTTTTGGACTTTCCACTAGAGGACAATTAGCGATGACCGCGACGGCCATCGGCAAAGTATTTTTAGTTGGCGCCGGGCCGGGCGATCCCGAGCTGATCACGCTGAAGGGCAAGCGCTGTCTCGAAACGTCGGACGTGATTCTTTTCGATGAGCTGGCGAATCATGAGCTGTTGGAATTCGCTTCGTCTGACACCGAGTTGATCTACGTCGGCAAGAAGCCTGGCAAGCATTGCGCCGATCAACGCGAGATCGAAGCGCTGCTGATTCGCCATGCGCGCCAGGGCAAAACGGTTGTGCGCTTGAAGGGCGGCGATCCGTTTGTTTTCGGCCGCGGCGGTGAGGAGGCACTGGCTTTGCGCGCGGCCGGCATTCCATTCGAAATCGTTCCCGGAATCAGTTCGGCCCTCGCCGCGCCGGCCTACGCAGGCATTCCCGTGACGCACCGCTCCTGTGCGTCGAGTTTCGCGGTGGTCACCGGTCACAAGGCTTCCGGGGATGAGGTGAAATGGGGCGATCTTGCGCGATCGGCGGATACCTTGGTGATTCTGATGGGTCTGCATAATCTCGATGCGATCATGAACAAACTGATCGCCGGCGGCTGCGAGCCCGAGCGGCCGGTGGCGCTGATTCAGTCGGGGACAAGCAAAGAGCAGCGCGTGCTGGGTGGAACCGTGGCGACGATCGGCGCGCTTGCCGCCAATGCAAGCTTCCGATCGCCGGCGCTTATCGTCGTCGGCGAAGTGGTTCGAATGAGAGAGCAATTGGGTTGGTTTGATACGGGCATGGGCGAGATGCGGTCGTTAGCGCAATATATTGAGCATGATGGCGCGGTTCTGATCTAAGTGAGCGTTGTCCGGCCGTTGCTACAAAAATAGTCAGCAGCCTGTCCAAATATTGGGCAGGACTCGGCTTGTGCTGTATCGAGATTAACCTTAATGCTCATTTTCCGATAGTCTGCTACAAGTAGTAGACGCCCAAGGTTCTGGCACCCAAATTGCGTTGAATTACCGGCGGGTCGTGTTAAACTGAGGGCTACCTAAATTTAGCGAATGTAATGTAATGAGGAGGTATTGGGGTGATGAAAAAAAGCTTTGTCGCGCTAGCGGCTATTTTCGCGTTGGGTGGGTATTCCTCGGGGGTGTACTCCGAAGAAGATAAACCATTGGCGCGGGGCTGGTTGAGCTTGGATAGCAGCGTTGGTGCTATCGACAACGGAATTGCCACTGGTAAGGGTGCGGTAGAGAAAGCATTAGGCATTGGCATTAGCGGGTACTTTGACACGAGTTACACTTGGAGTTCTAACCATCCGAAAAATCCCGCCAGCATCAGCGGTCGATATTTTGATAAGGACCAAAATAAAATTGAATTTAACAATTTTCATATAGCGTTGGACAAGCCCGAGAAGGATTGGGGCGTAGGGTTTCACCTCTCCGGTGATTTCGGCCGCACGGGTGAGCTGTTGAGGGAAGCGACATTATGGGGGAAAAGCTTGCACAAGGAACCTTCAGCCGAGCTGCGCGAGTCCTATATTACCACCACGATCCCTGTCGGCGAGGGAATTCAAGTTAAAGGTGGTTTGTTTGTAACACCCTTGGGAACGGAAATTCTCCTAGCGCCAGGGAGT
>CAYZJE010000212.1:0-4368 GCA_964478485.1 uncultured Syntrophobacter sp.
CACAAATATTTACTTCATGACGCTCGGTTACAACACGCGCATGATCAAATCTAGCGAACTGCCGAAGAGCTATGAAGACTTGCTCAATCCGCGCTGGCGCGGGCAGATGATGTGGTCGACCAGCCGCGGCTCGGGCGCGCCACAGTTTATCGGCAACATTTTCATCTCCATGGGCCAGGAGGCAGGCAAGGCGTATCTGCAAAAGTTGAAGCAGCAGAATATCGCCAAGAGCACGGCGAGTGCGCGGCAGATTCTCGACCTGGTCATCGCCGGCGAATATCCACTGTCGATTCAGATCTTCAATCATCACGCTTACATCAGCAAGACAGCCGGCGCGCCGGTGGAGTGGCAGCCGTTGGAGCCAGTGACGGCGACCAACAATTCCATCGGCCTCGCCAAGAACGCGCCCCACCCGCATGCTTCGATGTTGTTTATGGACTTCGTGCTTTCCAGGAAAGGGCAACGGGTATTTCAAGCGGCTAATTATTTACCCGCCCATCCCGATGTTCCCGCTCTGCAAGCCGACTTAAAACCCGGCGTGCGCTTCAAGAAGGCCAACTATCTGGGACCGGAAATTCTGTTCGATAAAAGCGACGAGTGGTCGGATTATTTCGAGAAGGAGTTTCTCAGGTGAGCGTGAGTCGACGATGTGAACGAATCCAGGGACACAATACTAGCCCGGATTATTCCCAAAGGATATCATCATGAACTCTAAGCAGTGCATAGGCATCGATTTCAAGGACGAGGGAACCGGTAGTGAGTTGACTGCGCAGGATATCCTCGATCTCGCGCGGCAAGCCGAACCGAGCGGTTTTGAGAGTGTCTGGCTTAACGAAGACATCGGCAGAGATGCGATCGCGATGCTCGCGGCAATTTCGATGGCGACTAAGTCCATCGGCATTGGCACGGCAATCGTCAACGTCTATACCCGCTCTGCGTTTCAGATCGCCATGGCAGCGGCAACGCTTGACGAGATATCCGGTGGCCGTGCGCGCCTTGGATTAAGCGTTGGTCATCACCCGTGGAACGATCTAGCCCATGGTATTCCCATCGAAGCGCCACTGGCGCGCTTGCGCGAGTATGTGCAGTTCATCCGCAAGGCGCTCGCCGGCGAGCGCTTTACCCATAACGGTCGTTTTTTCTCGGGCGTTGATAGCAAGCTGGGTTTACGCCCACGCCGCGCCGATCTTCCCATCTTCATCGGCGCCACTCGGCCGCGCATGGTCGCGTTAGCGGGGGAAGTCGCCGACGGATTGCTCACGAACGTCGTCTCGCCTTATTATGTGGCGAATCATACGGCCCAGCAATTTCGTGACGCCGCGCGCAGAGCCGGACGCAAGCTCGACAGCTTGGAGTTGACCGCGATCGCCACTTGTTGCGCGGCGGATAGTCGCGCGGACGCCCTAGGTTACGCCCGCGCAACCTTTATGCAGCGATTTAGCAGCAATCCGGCGCGCATGATCGACACCCAAGCGCCGGAATTTCGCGATGAGTTGCTGGCGCTAAAAGATTTGCTCGAGCGTGGGGGAAAAGAGCGGGCTCAAGAGCAGGTGAGCGAAGAACTGGCAACGTCCTTCGTTGGCGCGGGAACCGGTAAAGATATCTGGCGGACGATCAACGATTATTTTTCCGCCGGCTGCACGCGCGTCATTGTCGCGCCATTTCCGCGCGGCAAGGCATCGGCGCTACGATTGATCAAAGCGCTCGCGAACTAAAAATCTCAAATGTTTCATGCAGCTGGCGCGGGAGTGCCCTGTCGTCGAGATGCACAACCAGACGGCGGTGCCGGACTGGGTTCTAGCCCGGATTTTTGCTACAAGGAAACCTGACGACACGCTCTCGATCGAGGTGTAAACCTGGAGGAACGAAGGCATCAGCGCGAATGTTTCATTTTGTGCTCGGCTCTCGGCACGATGTTTGACCTTTTCGCTGCTGATTTCATGAGCAACTCGCCCCGCTGGCAGCTTCAAGGCACAACTGCTTTGCCTTCGTTCCGGAAGGGTTACACCTCGATCGCAGCTTTACCGCGAATAATCCGGGCTAGAAACCGGTCGCGTTCGATTTAGAGCGTTCGTCAGTAACAAGACTTAGTAAAGGAGCGGCTAAAAATGAACTCAGATCTCGAAGACGTAAAGCACGAAGTCGCGGCGGCGAACCGGGTGCTTGCCAACCTTGGCTTAGCGACCGGGTTGACCGCTGCGCTTGGGCACGCCAGTATGCGCGTTCCCGCGGAGCCTAACCATTTTTTCGTCAAGGGGCGCGAGTATGAGTTCGACGCCCTGGCGGTGATGGAGCCGGATGACATGGTGATGTGCGACACCGAGGGATTTCTCATCGGTGGGCGCACCGGACTGACGCAGTGCTCGGAAGTTAAAATTCACGCCTGCATCTACAAGACGCATCCGACCGTTCAGGCGGTTGTGCATGTGCATCCGCGTTACACGATTCTCATGAGCATCTTGACGGGCTCGCTAAAGCCAATGTGTCAGGAAGGGGCGCAGTTGGTGCGGCGGGCGCTGCCAATTTATCCGCATGTGAAAACTATTCAGAGTGACGCTGAAGGTATGGAGGTGGCAAATCTGTTGGGTGAGAGCCAGGCGATGCTGCTTTATGGCCATGGCGCGGTAACGACGGGAAAGAATCTTCGAGAAGCAGTCATGGGCATGGCGCACTTGGAAGAGCAGGCGCGGCTGAATTATCTCGCGTACTCGGCGCAGGGTAAGGATTACAATTGTTTGCCGGACAATTTAGTCGACGAGATGTCGAATCGCACGCCGCTTTACGAGCACCCGCATTTTAAAGACGTCCTCAAAGGCCGCGCGCCGCAGCGCGCCGGCACCTGGAATTATCAGAAGCTTGCGGCAACGCGGAAGCAGTGACAGCTCTGCAAAAAAGGAACAGCAGTGGGCTGGTTCCCTTTGGCTGTTCTACAGCCCGTAAAACCGCTTGGCGTTGTCGTAGAGAATCTTTTGCACCGCCGTTTGCGAGATCTCGCCCTTGTCGGCGCGTTCCTTGAGCAGGCGCGGAAATTCGTATTCCATCGATGAATCCCGGTGGGTGTAGTCGGAGCCGACCATCAGGCTGTCTTCGCCGGCGACTTTGAGAATATACGGCAAGTCCTCGTCGACTTGGCAGGTGACATACACGCGGTTGGCCTTGAGCAAATCGGATGACAGCGTGTAGCGGGCAAACTGACTGAAGCTGCCGGCGCCATCGGCGGCTTTCTCCATGCGCCGTTTGAGTTCCCAGGCGATAAAGGGAATCCACGAGCAGCCGGCTTCGATGATGCCGAAGCGAAGCTTGGGATATTTCACCGGCAATTGATGGCGGATGATCGTGTGAAAAGCGTGCACGGTCGGCAACTGCGAACGCATGAACGAGCCCAGAGAAAATTCTCGCGCCGGCACGAAGTCGGGCGTGCCCGAGCCGATGTGCACGCAGATCGGCAGGTCCAAGCGATTCGCCTCTTCATAGAGCGGATTGAAATATTGATCGGCGGGCCACTTGCCGGCTTCGAGATCGCCTTTCTTGAGAATGCCGCACGCGCCGTGATCTTTGGCGAATTGCAATTCTTTGATCGTCTCTTCCAAGTTCATCAGCGGCGGCAGACAGACCCAACGCAGGCGGCCGTGGGACTCGGCGCAACGATCGGCGAGCCAGCGGTTATAGCTGCGCCTGAGCGCAGTGGCAACTTCCGGGCGCTCGGTGGCTTCCATTAAAAACAAAGTCGGATAGAGCACCTGCACCTCGGTGCCCATGGCGTGCATGTCGCGCAGCCGCGCTTGTACGTCTAGTAGTTCCCGAGTTTCGACCGTGGTGCGGGTATTGCCGTCGTCGCGGACAAAACGCATCTGGCGGTGACCGTCGACCAGCCAGTAGCGCGATGCCGTCTTAGAAGGGTCGACGCGGCTAGGATATTGCGTGATCGGTTTGAAATCCTGCTCGAAATCGCGCAGATATTCCCAGGTCGCTTCGGTTTCATCGATATGAGTGTCGGCATCGATGATCGGCATGGCACACCTCTGATTTGGGGAGATTAACCACAAAGAGCTTAGCGCGGCTGCGCCGCAACCGAAAATCGGAATATCTCCCGCAAAGGCGCTAAGGCGCAAAGGGTTTAAGAAACAAAATTCCTTTCCGAACTTCGCGTGCTTTGCGCCTTGGCGGGAGTCAATTCCCCGCGTTCGAGTATTCCGGATCACCGGAAAATTTGCGCAAGCGGCAATTAATTGTTGATCCCGTCGATCTTGAGATCGTAGAGCTTGATGACGTTTTCGCGCACCACTTTGCGCAGCACGTCTTTGGGCAAGTGGCCGAGCTCCTCGGCGATCACCTTGCGCGAGTGCGGCCACGGCGAGGCGGCGTGCG
>CAYZJE010000213.1:0-13324 GCA_964478485.1 uncultured Syntrophobacter sp.
GCAGTTACGCGGGAAACTTCAGATTAGTAACAAAACCCTCACCCGGCTTGTTCAACGTGGCCTTCCCCACCTGTGCATCAACTCCGTCAGGCGGTTTGACTGGCGCCAGGTGGCCGGGTGGCTGAAGACCTTTGGGTCTCGGCACGCACCTATCAGCACCAGGAGGTTCGCCAACCGGGGCCGAGATGGTCGTAACCAAATTGGGGCAAAATTCATGCCAAGGGGGTGAAAACATGGCGAACTCCATTTTCAACCTTTGTTCTATAAGTCAAAACCATTTTCTACCTTCATTTCTTAGGTCCAGGACTATCTGGGCTTACGTTTCGGCGGAACGCCTTAAGGTTGAGCCAGGTGAACGGTTCGCCTTCCAACTTTCAATCGACGAGCTGCGGCAGTTGGTTCGGGAAGAAATAATGGCTGCTGCCTTACGTGCTCCTGCGTCGGCCAGCGCGGAATTGCTTACAGCCGTCGAATTGGCCCAACGGTTGAAGGTGCCCATCAGTTGGGTGTATGAGCAGTCAAGGGTCGGTGGAATTCCAACGGTTCGAGTCGGTAGGTATGTTCGGTTTAACCCAGCGGATGTAATCGCCAGCCAAGCGAAGCGTTGAGAGAGTCAACGGATAACGCTTCAAGGTTCGTTGGCTAAAAAGAAATTCCAGAAGGCTTAACGCTTCGCTCGCTTCGCTGTGATGGAGGTCACAATGAGCTGCATTCGCAAACGCCGAGGAAAGTGGACAATCGACTACCGGGACTCCAGTGGGGTTCGCCGATGGTTGACCACGAAGGGGAATCGAAAGCAGGCTGAAGCCGAACTGGCAAAGATTACCAACACTGGATATCAGTCAAACTCGACCGGTAAACAGACCTTTGAAGAACGCGCACTTTCATGGCTGGAAACCTATGCAAAGAACCACACCAAACCATCAACCTACTATGAGTACGAATCCACGATTCGCAATCATCTGGTTCCGGCGTTCGGCAGCCTTCCATTTGCTAAAATTAATCGCGAGGCAGTGAAGACCCTTATTGCTGAAAAGGTTCAAGCCGGGTACTCGCGGTCGCACGTCAGAAACATCGTCGTGCCGCTTCGGGAAATGTTCAATCACGCAATCGACGACGGCGCAGTCACCACGGCCAACCCAGTGAGTCGTATCGGTCGGTTTAACACGAAGCGGGATTCAGCGAGCAGGAAAATCGACCCTTTGACGCGAATAGAGATTCAGTTGCTTCTCGAAACTGCTCGTGAGAAATTCCCGGCCCACCTCCCGCTGCTTCTAACGGCTGTTCGAACGGGTATGCGAGCTGGCGAATTGGCCGCTCTTCAATGGGGAGACGTAGACTTCAACTCCCGGTTTATCCAGGTTCAGCGGAACCTTTCCCGTGGTCAGCTCGGTTCGCCCAAGAATGGCAAAACTCGCCGCGTGGATATGAGCCTCCAATTGACCAACTGTCTCGACGAGCTGTACGCTATTCGTAAAGCCGAAGCCCTACGAGCCGGCCAAGATGTAGACGCTGTAGCCGAAAGCTTCGTGTTTCACCGCACCGTCCGCTACCAATCGCACCCGTCGCGCCTCGACCCGAACGATCTTCGTAGGCAAATCCTCTACCGTGTGTTGGACTCAGCCGGGATTCGGCGGGTCAGGTTTCACGACCTTCGGCATTCGTTTGCGAGTTTGCTCATCGCGCAGGGGGAGAGCCTTCCGTACATCCGCGACCAGCTCGGCCATTCGTCCATCGCGATGACCGTCGATGTTTACGGCCACCTCGTGCCGGGGTCCAACCGTTCGGCGGTGGACCGCCTGGATGACCAGCTCGAATTAAAGGGTAGCAAATCGGTAGCACCCGACCAGCCCAGCAACCGTAACCTCGCGTAACCTAAGAGCACCCGCTCACCGCGCCGCAGTTCATGCACTTGTAGCAGGCGCCGCTGCGGATCATGATCGCGCCGCAGTCGGGGCAGGGTGGGGCGTCTTGTTGATACAAGCTGGTGATGCTGCTGATAGTCGTCACCGGCGCACCGCCGCGCGGCGTATTAGGCGCGATCGACACGAGCTTATTTTGATGGGCGTCTTCCGACGGTTCCGGTTTGATGATGCCCGCTTCTTGTTGCGCTTCGCCGTCGAGGAACTTGCTCGCCAGCCAGCGAAAAATATAATCCATGATCGACTTCGCCATCGGGATATCGGGGTTCTTGGTAAAACCGGATGGCTCGAAGCGCATGTGGCTGAACTTGTCGACCAGACCCTGTAACGGCACGCCGTATTGGAGCGCGATGGAAATCGCCGTGGCAAAGGAGTCCATCAGACCGGAGATCGTCGAGCCCTCCTTCGACATGGTGATGAAAATTTCCCCCGGCTTGCCGTCTTCGTACATGCCGGCGATGATGTAGCCCTCGTGGCCGGCGATGTCGAACTTGTGCGTGATCGAGCGGCGCTCGTCCGGCAGCCTCCGCCTTAGCGCGCGAGTTTCTTTGATTTCCGCTACACCGGCCTTCTTTTCCTCTTTGTCCTTCGATGTGTTGAGCGGCTGGGTGCGCTTGGAGCCGTCCCGGTAGATCGCGATCGCCTTGAGTCCCAACTTCCACGACTCCGTGTAGGCGTGCATGATCTCTTCCACTGTGGCGTCGGTGGGCATGTTGATGGTCTTGGAAATGGCGCCGGAAATAAACGGCTGGACCGCGCTCATCATCTTGACATGGCCCATATAATGAATCGTCCGGCTGCCCTTCTCCGCTTTGAAGGCGCAATCGAACACGGCCAGGTCGTCGTCCTTGATATGCGGCGCCCCTTCGATGGTGCCCTGCTCTTCGATATATTCGACGATCTCCTGGCTCTGCTTGACGTCGTAGCCCAAACGCTTGAGCGCCCGCGGCACGGTGTTATTGATCATTTTCAACATGCCGCCGCCGACCAATTTCTTATATTTGATCAGGGCGATATCCGGCTCGACGCCGGTGGTGTCGCAGTCCATCATGAAGGCGATGGTGCCGGTCGGCGCCAGCACGGAAATTTGCGAGTTTTTGACGCCGAACTTCTCCGCTTCAGCGCAGGTCTCGTCCCAAGACTCGCGCGCCGCAGTGAGCAGATCGAGCGGCACATGAGAAGAGGAAATTTTGTAGGCCTGGGCGCGGTGTTTGTTGAGCACCCGAAGCATCGGCTGCTGGTTGACCTCGTAACCGCTAAAGGCGCCCGTAACCGCGGCATTGCGCGCCGATTGCAAATAGCCTTCGCCCGACATCACGGCGGTAACCGCGCTTGCATAACTGCGACCGGCGTCGGAATCGTAGGGCAAGCCCAAGCTCATGAGCAGCGCGCCGAGATTGGCGTAGCCCAAACCGAGCTCGCGGAACGCGTGGGCGTTGGCGCTGATCTCAGCGGTCGGATAGGACGAGTTGTCGATCAAAATATCCTGCGCTAATATAATAATATCCACGGCACGGCGAAACGACTCGGTGTCGAACACGCCGTCCTCACGCAGATATTTGAGCAGATTGAGCGACGCCAGATTGCACGCCGAATTGTCCAGGTGCATGTACTCCGAACAAGGATTGGACGCGTTGATGCGCGCCGTGTTTGCGCAAGTATGCCAATCGTTGATCGTAGTGTCGTACTGCATCCCCGGATCGCCGCAAAAATAGGTGCTCTCGGCGATCATCCGGAGCAGATCGCGCGCCTTGAAAGTTTCACAGGGCTGACCGCTGGTGACGTACTTGGTATGCCATTCGCGGTCGTCTTGCACCGCATGCATGAACTCGTCGCTGACGCGCACCGAGTTGTTGGCGTTCTGGAAGAACACGCTGCCGTAAGCCGGCCCGTCGAGACTGGCGTCATAACCGGCCTCGATCAACGCCCAAGCTTTTTTCTCTTCTTCGACTTTACACTTGACGAAAGCTTCGATGTCCGGGTGATCGATGTTGAGCACCACCATCTTGGCGGCGCGCCGAGTCTTGCCGCCGGATTTGATCACGCCCGCCGACGCGTCGGCCGCCTTCATGAAAGAGACTGGGCCCGAGGCCGTGCCGCCGCCGGCCAGTTGCTCTTTGGCCGAGCGGATCTTCGACAGGTTCACGCCGGAACCGGAACCGCCTTTGAAGATCAAACCTTCCTTGCGGTACCAATCGAGGATCGAATCCATGGTGTCTTCGACCGACAGGATGAAACAGGCCGAACACTGAGGCTTGGCTTCGATGCCGCAGTTAAACCACACCGGGCTGTTAAAACAGGCTTTTTGATGCAGCAAAATATGGGTCAATTCATCCGAGAACGCCTGCGCGTCGTCTTCGGTGGCGAAATAGCCGTCTTTCCGTCCCCAAGCGGCAATCGTGTCGACCACCCGGCTGATCATTTGGCGCACGCGGGTTTCTCGCTGGGGGGTGCCGAGCGGACCGCGGAAATACTTGGAGACCACCACCTGGGTCGCCATCAGCGACCAAGCTTTTGGGATCTCGACGTTCGCTTGCTCGAAGACCACTTTACCCTTCTCGTTAGTGATCGACGCGTTGCGCAGCTCCCACTCCACCTCATCGTAAGGGTGGACCCCAGCACGGCTAAAGTAGCGCGAGATTTTCAACCCTGTTTTGGCCCGCCCTTGGGCCTGTTTTACCGTCAGATCGACCGCCTGCGAGGTATTATTCGCCATTTCCCCTTCTCCCCTTCCCCTTTGCTGCACGCAATATATGGTGTTGATTGATTCGAGATGCACTAGATTTTGTACTTTTAGAGACAATTTAAAACTTTGTCAATACAAATTTTTAGGCGCGCCAAATTTCTTGATTTATCGCGGCATTTCGCTGCTCGCCGTGAATCCGCCAACGGCCCAAGCCTAAGCTGGAGTCGCCAATCGACATCTGCTAGGTTCGAAACTTCAGCGAATATGGCTAAAAAGGACGCACCACTTGAGCGCCTCGGCGCGGTGCTCGAGCAATCGCTTAAGCGCTTCGATCTCACGGCGCGGCTAGACGAGTACGGCGTTTGGCCGATCTGGAACGATGTCGTCGGCAAAACCATCGCCAATAACGCCCAGCCAGAAAAGATCCGCAATGGCACACTCTTCGTAAAGGTGTCGAGCCCAGTGTGGATGCAGCAGCTCCAATTCATGAAAGAGATGATCGTCGAAAAGCTCAATCAGCGCCTCAAAGGCGAGGTGGTGAAGACGATTTTTTTCATGGTCGGCCGGATCGACGCGCCACAGATCGAATCGGCGGAAGCCATCGCGACACCGGCCAACCAACCCTCACGTCCGGTGGATGAGAATTTCTTGCAGTCGATCGACGATCCGGCGATTCGTGACGCTTTTAGAAAACTGCTGAAAAGTTTCGCGCGCCGGGAACCAAAGGGCTAGCACCCTAGGATTCGGCATATTCCTCCCGCAAAGGCGCAAAGGCGCGAAGGTGACGGGCCGAGGCCCGTCATCCCGAACCAACGCGAGGGAGCTAAAACAGATTTCTCCCGGAGCTTGTCCTGAGCTTTATCGAAGGGGTCGAAATGACAAGGAGTCTTCCTCTCCTAACTTAGCGTCTTTGCGCCTTTGCGGGAGATAATCCGAGCATCGTAGGATGCGGTGAGTCCACGAACCGCATCGACCAAACGCGGCTATCAACCGATGCGGTTCCCGTTGGTCACCGCATCCTACAAGCTTTTCCGGCGATCATCGCCGCGACTTCGTCGCTATACTCCTTGCCCGCGCGATAAACGATCAGCGGCGGCAGGATTTCGACTCCGCTTCGGCCGTGTTTGACGCCTTCGACTAAAATCAACGAGGCTTCATTGTCTCTGCACGAATGAACCATGCGGAGCCGCTTCGGTTCGAGCCGCGCCTGGCGCATCGATGACAGCAAATCCACCGCGCGGCCGGCCAAATAGACCAGCGCCATGCGCCCTTTGGCGCGCAACAAAAACGCCCCGGCGGTGAGAAAGTCGCCGAGCTCGCCGTAAATTTCATGGCGCGCGATCTGCTTCTCGTCGTTGGGACTCATTCGCCCGCTCGCCGCGCGCCGATAGGGCGGATTACAAACCACGACATCGAAGCTCTCGGCCAATCCGATGGAACCGGCGGCGCGCACGTCGCCGCGGCGAAGCGAAATTCGCGCGTCGAGTTGGTTGAGCTTGACGTTGCGCGCGGCGCGCTCGACCATCGCTCCCTGAGACTCCACAGCATCGATGGTCACCTCTGGATGTAATTTCGCTAAAATTAGCGCAATAACGCCGTTGCCGGTGCCGAGATCGATGACCCTGTCATGACGCTTCGGCGTCGCGAAGTAAGCCAGCAATAGCGAATCGAGAGAAAAACGATAGCCCTGGCGGCTCTGGAAAAGTTTGAGCTTGCCATCGAACAGCGCATCCAAGCTTTCGCCGCTCTCTGGCGTCTGCGATTGTCGGTTGTGAGCGCGACGGCGCGTTGACTGATCCGCCGGCGCCACGTCTGCCGATGCTTCTCGGCGCGAATGATTATCCATATTACTTGCAATGTGACGGAGTTTTCTTTACTTTGACGGGGACGATTTCATTTCCCAATACACTTTCGACAAATGGTTTCTTTTCTCGGCCAAACCGGCCGTTTTGCCCTCGAACAGATCGCCGCTATGGGAAAACTATTTTCCTTTCTCATATCGGCGCTTTTTCTCGCTTTCCGCCGCCCGGCCAAGTTCTATCTCATCGTCCATCACATTAAAACCATCGGCGTAGACTCGCTCTCGGTGGTCGCTTTGTCGGGCTTCTTCACTGGCATGGTGATGGGATTTCAAGGCTATTACAGCCTGCGAAAATTTAACGCCGAAAGCTGGCTCGGCTCGGCGACGGCCTTGGGCCTGTTGCGCGAGCTGGGTCCGGTGCTTTCGGCGTTCATGGTCACCGGACGCACCGGCTCGGCCATGGCAGCCGAGCTGGGAACCATGCGGGCCACCGAACAAATCGACGCCCTCGATTCGATGGCGATCAATCCGGTCAAATATCTGGTCTCGCCGCGGATCATCGCGAGCCTGCTGGCGATGCCGTTACTGACGGCGATTTTCGATGTCATCGGAATTTTCGGTTCGTATGTAGTCGGTGTCCATATGTTGGGAGTGAGCTCGGGAAGCTTTTTCGCCGGCATGGAAAACAGCATTGTGTTCCACGATGTCTACAGCGGCTTCGTCAAGTCAATTTCATTCGGCTTAATCATCACCTGGATCTGCTGCTACAAAGGATTTCACGCGCCGCCGATGGCCACCGGCGTGAGCCAAGCCACCACCGAGTCGGTGGTGCTCTCCTTCGTGCTGATTTTGGTCTGGGACTATTTTCTCACTGCCGTCATGTTGTGATTCAATGATCCAGATCGCCAACTTACGCAAGAGTTTTCGTGGACAACAGGTGCTCAAAGGCGTGAACTTGGAGTTAGCCTCGGGCAAAATCACCACCATCGTCGGCACCAGCGGTTGCGGCAAGACGGTTTTGCTCAGACACTTAAATGCGCTCCTGCGCCCGGACGAGGGCGCGGTTTTGATCGATGGCGTCGATATTACCAAACTGCCGCAAAAGGAACTCTACGAGATGCGCAGTAAATTCGGCGTGTTGTTTCAGGGCGCGGCTCTGCTCGACTCAATGACCGTCTACGACAACGTTGCCTTTCCGCTGCGGGAAAAAACCCAGAGCACGGAATCGGATATCAAGAAAAAGGTCCAAGAAAGGCTGGAGCAGGTCGGCTTGGGCGCCATGGGCGGAAAGTTTCCCGCCGAACTGAGCGGCGGCATGAAGAAACGCGCCGGCTTGGCGCGCGCGCTGATCATGGACCCCGAGATCGTCCTTTTCGACGAACCGACCACCGGCCTCGATCCGATCTTGGCAGCCAGCATTCATCAATTGATTGCGCGCACCCATGCCACTTTCGGCTTCACCGGGGTTCTCGTCAGCCATACCATTCCCCAAGTCTTTGACATCTCGGATTACGTTGCTATGCTTGCCAACGGTGTCATCGAAGAAATTTCCGCGCCCAAAACTTTTTGCGCGTCGCAAAATCCCGTCGTCCAACAGTTTATCCAAGGAAAAAGCGAAGGCCCCATTCAGGTCCTCTAGGAGTTGCGAGAGTGAACCATACACGTACTGAAATCATCGTCGGCGTCTTTGTCCTGGCTGGGCTCGTCTGCCTTGGCTATCTCGCCATCCGGCTCGGCAAACTTGAGCTGTTTGGCACTCAAGGTTATGTCGTGTTTGGCGATTTTGTTTCCGTGGCCGGCATCAAGCTCGGCGACCCGATCGAGATCGCCGGAGTCCGCATCGGCAAGGTCGAAGGCATCAGTTTGGCCGACGACCGCGCGCGCTTGACTTTACGGGTGAGCGAAGGAGTCAAGCTGCAAGAAGATGTTATCGCGTCGGTGCGGGCGCGCGGCTTGATCGGTGACAAATTTGTCTTGGTAACGCCCGGTGCTTCGGATAAAATAATCGCGCCGGGGGGCAAGATCCGCGAAACCGATTCGCCGCCGGATATACCGGACTTGATCGGCAAATTCGTCGGCGGTGACCTGACCACGAAGGGGGAGAAAAAAGTTGAGCCGCAGAAGTAAGCCCATCCTAGTGTGCACCGTTAACCTGGTCGTATCGATCCTGCTGCTATCGGCACGGGCCCACGCCGGCCTACCCACCGAACAGATCAAAACCACCGTTGATAAAGCCGTCGGGGTGCTGCGCGACCCTAAGTTGAAGCCGGCGGCGAAGCTCAAAGAACGGCGCGAGCAATTGAAACAGATCCTGTTTACCCGCTTCGATTTTACCGAGATGGCCAAACGTTCCCTCGGCGCCAACTGGCGCCGGCGCACGCCGCAGGAGCAAGAAGAGTTCGTCCGTCTGTTTACCGACGTGCTCGAGCGGGCCTATGCCGACATCATCGAATCCTATGGCGACGAGAAGATCGTCTACTTGAACGAACGGCTCGACGCCGAGTTCGCCGAGGTGAACAGCAAGGTCATCACTGGCAAGGGCCAGGAATACACGATCAATTACAAGGCTCATCTGGTTGGCAACGAATGGAAAGTTTACGACGTCGTCGCCGAAAACGTCAGCCTGGTGAACAATTACCGCTCCCAATTCACCCGGGTGATTTCCAAGGATTCCTATGAAGAGTTGGTGCGCCGGCTTAAAGACAAAAGCGAATTTGCCGGCGCGCCGAAAAAATAAGGTGAATCACCGCGGAGGCGCTGAGGGCGCGGAGTAAAGAGTTTTTGATTGAGAAATCCTCCGAACTCTGCGAACTCTGCGAACTCTGTGCCTCTGTGGTGAATACGCCTTCACGGGAACCCCAGAAGAGCCCAAAAAGGAGACCGCCATGGCTGCAGTGATCGATTGGCATGCCCACCATACCGCCCCGGAAGTCGCCGATCGGATTCAAGCGCTCACCGGCAAACGGCCCCATATCGACGCCTATGACTCGCCGGACCTGTCCAAACGGGTCAAAGAAATGGACGAGGTCGGTATCGACTTGCAGCTGGTCTGTCAAGGCGCCGGCGTTTACGCCGATCAATTGCCCGCCGAGCAGGCACTGGAAATCGTCCGCCAGTCCAACCACGTGCTCGCCGAGCGCGTCGCGCCGCACCATGGACGCTTAGCCGGCATGACCGCGTTATCACTCAAGAACATCGACGCCTCGGTGCAGGAGATCGAGCGCACTGCCAGTCAAGGTTTTCGCGCCGTCTTGCTCTATCCCCATGTTGATGGTGAGATGCTCGTTGACACACCGGTGATGGACCCGATCTTCAAGAAAATCTCGGAGCTTGATCTGCCAATATTCTTGCACGGGGCGGGAACGGCCCAGAGTGCGTCGCTCAAGCGCCTCGAAGACGGCGGCGCCGGCGTCGCTTACGCGGTGCTTTCCGACGGCGAGGTCGCCGAGTGCTGCCTGCGCATGATCGCCAGCGGCTTGTTCGACCGTTACCCAAAATTGAAAATCGTCATCCGCAGCTCCGGTGGCGGCATCCCGTTGTTGCTCCATCGCTTTTTCTGGAAACATAAAGGCCCCCAGGGCGAACAGAAGTACTCGGAAATTTTTCTCGAACATTTCTTGATCGACTGCGCCAGCTCGGACGCGCCGACGCTGGCGTTCTTGATCGCCAAGATGGGCGAGAACAATATCGTCTTCGGTTCCGATTATTGCGGTGGGCTGGGGCCGCTCAACAAAGCGTTCAACGCGATCTCGCTGCAGGCTAATCCCGAACAGGTGAAGCGCTTCACCGAGAAAAATTCCCGCCGCCTGCTGCATCTTTAGTTCTCCTCGAACGGCTTGAACGATTTGAACGACTTGAACGACTTGAACCAGATCATTCCTTCATGGCCTCGCAGTACGATTTAACGATTATCGGTGGCGGAATTTTGGGCCTGGCAACGGCGCTCAAGATTACTGCCGCCCACCCCAACATCAAGCTCCTGCTGCTAGAAAAAGAAGCGGAGCTGGCGCACCATCAGACCGGCAACAATAGCGGCGTGATCCATTCCGGCCTTTACTATCGGCCGGGTTCACTCAAAGCGCGGCTCTGCGTCAGCGGCCGCAAAGAGCTGATGGCGTTCTGCGACGTCAACGCCGTGCCCTATGAAATCTGCGGCAAAGTCGTCGTCGCCACTAGCGAGGGCGAATTGCCACGCCTTGTGGAGCTAGAGCGGCGCGGCGAAGCGAACGGTCTAAAAGGATTGGAAATCATCGGCCCGGAGCGTCTCAAGGAGATCGAACCCCACGCCACCGGCATCAAAGGGCTGTTCGTGCCCGAGACGGGCATCGTCGATTATCGCAAAGTCGCCGCGGCTTACGCCGACACAGTGCGTGACGCCAACGGTGACATTAGATTGTCGCAACGAGTCGTCGGCCTCCTCGATCGCGGCGATGAGATTGTCCTGCAAACTTCCGGCGGCGACTATCGGACCAAATATTTGATCAACTGCGGCGGGCTTCAGTCCGATATCGTCGCGCAAATGATGGGCGGCGCACGCAAGCAGCACAATGAAGAGGAGCACCGCATCATTCCGTTTCGCGGCGAGTACTACAAGATCGCGCCGGCGCGCGAACACCTGGTAAAAAATCTAATCTATCCGGTGCCCGACCCTACCTTTCCTTTTTTAGGCGTGCATTTCACGCGCATGGCGCGAGGCGGGGTTGAAGCCGGCCCGAACGCGGTTTTCGCTTACGCCCGCGAAGGCTACCGCCACAGTGACATCAATCTCGCCGACCTGTGGCGAACTTTGTCATTCACAGGGTTTTGGGCGATCACGGCAAAATATTGGCAGACCGGTTTCGGCGAGCTGTATCGTTCTTTAAGTAAAAAAGCATTTGTCCGCGCCCTGCAAAAACTCCTGCCGGAAATCCAGAAAAGCGATCTGGTCCCCGGCGGCGCCGGCGTGCGCGCCCAAGCGGTCTCCGCCAGCGGCGCCCTGGTCGACGATTTCATCATTAAACAAAGTCCACGCGCCATCGACGTCCTCAACGCCCCCTCCCCCGGCGCCACCGCGTCGCTAGCGATCGGTGCGCAAATTTGTCAGATGGCGCAAAACAATTTTGCCTTGAAGTAGCCAAGAGCCAGAAACAAAACCTCTATTCACTCTTCTTGAATCTTGTCGACGTCAACAACGGGACGACGGCGATGGCCAAAGCGAATAGATAGGTCAAGTTCATCGAGGCGACGAACAAGCCGCTGTTCGCCGGATCGGGAGTCGCCCCGGCTATGCCGGTGTAGTAGCGAAACGCCCAGGTCAAAAGAATGCCGCTCAACGAGATGCCCAGCATATGTCCCAGACCGAAGACGCCGTTGATGATGCCGATCGCCGTGCCCCAATGCTCTTTTGGCAAAGCGCGGATCATCGCCGCCTGCGACGCGGTGTTGAAAAGCGCCGAGCCGATACCTGTAAGCCCGAGCAAAATCGTCGCCAGTAGCCAATGAGAATCAACGCGCAGGTAGGCGCCGATGATAAAACTGGCCATGAGCACCAGCACGCCTAGGATCAAAAGCAAGCGAGAACCGATTCGGTCGGACACAGCGCCGCTCACCGGCGAGAGCACCAGGCTCAACAGTGACGGCACAAGAAAAATCGTCCCCATGAAAGTCGGCGATATTTTGAGCACCTCCTGGAGGTAAAAAGGCGTGATGAAGGTGGCGAGCCCTTGGTTTATGTTGCAGAACAAAAGCCCCACCGAGCCGTAGCCGAAAACTTTGACCGAGAAAACCGACAGATTGATCAGCGGACTTGGCGCTCTCTTCTCGTGTCCGAGGAAAAGCCACAGCGCGGCGAGCAAGATCAATCCCAACAAGAGCTGGTTGCCGGTGCCAACGATCTGCGCCACTTTTTGATCGAGGAGTAGCGTCGCGAGGATTGTCATGGCGAACAACAGCAACGCGCCGCGGTAATCGATCGCCTGATCGCCCGACGGCTCGGCAGTCGCGGCGCGGCCCGTAATCATGGACATCGCCGCGCCCGCCAGACTCGGCACGAACAGCAAAAAGAAAATACCGCGCCAATGCACCAGATCGATGATCAGCCCGCCCAGCGGCGGGCCGAGAAAAAACCCCAACTGATGCGACATCGCCATCAGCCCTTGGGCCTTTCCCTCCGAACCTGTGGGCATGGCTTTAAAAGCCAGCGCGCGGCCCGATGACTGGATCATCGCGCCGCCGACGCCCTGCAGGAAGCGAAACAGAATCAATTGCCAAATATTTTGCGAAAAACCGCAGAGCAGCGAAGCCACCGCCATTACCCACATGCCGGCGCCGTAGGTCTTGTGGTGGCCGTGAATATCGCCCAACCGGCCGCAGATCACGCCCAGGCCGATACCGGCCATCTGATAGACAATCAGCGCCCAGGAAATTCCCAACATGTCGGTGTGGAGCGCGGTTGCCAGAGTCGGCACCGAGATCATGAACACCCGCGTGGAAATTCCCGCGATGGTCACGCCCAGGACGGAATTGACGAGAACCAGACGGCGAACCGTATCGCTGCTATGAGTCGATGGCGTTGACGTCACGGGTTGGAGACGCTCATCCGAAGAGGTTGCAGGACGGTTCGCGGCGCCGCGACCGCCAACCGATCAACCGGCAAGTTGCGTACGTCACTCGGTCAAGGCCTTCGCGAAGAGTTGCAGTTCTGTTAAAACACACCGCCGCGCCGTTTTCTACCACGGCATTTCGTCGATCATCGAATGTTTCGCTTCGACAGCGCCGTCTTTTTGCGATTGCTTCACACGCTTTTCCCCAGACGGCGCTGGGAAAAAGAGGTTCGCCTCCGGCGAACAGCCGCAACCGAAAGCCGGATTATCTCTCGCAAAGGCGCTAAGGCGCAAAGGTGACGGGCGATGCCCGTCATCCCGAGGGGACACGAGG
>CAYZJE010000214.1:0-8232 GCA_964478485.1 uncultured Syntrophobacter sp.
GCCGGGTGGACATTCTTTCCGAGCCGATGCGCGTGGCGTCGACTTTGATGAACGGATACTTCTTTTCGAATGCGGCGGTGACGCGCTGCGCCGAGACGGCTTCCATGGAAGCGTAGAAGACCACTTGGCCCTCCTTCTTAGCGCCGTCGATGAGCGATTGCGCCGACACTGCCGCGCCGATCGAGAGAAGCCAACCAGCCGTCAATGCCAAGCAGCAATAATTTTTTACTCTCATTGAGCTACTCCCTACCGATTGCCAATCCCGCGAGAGAATTATCACCGACAATGAGCCAGCGTCAATCGCTAATTTGTCCAGAACAGCTCGCTTGGAGAACTATTACAGATCCCTGTCGCGACTCGTCAGCAAGCCAATTTACCTTGACAACATAGCGCTTTTCCAATACAAATTTCACTAGATCGAAGGATCTTCGCGGCAAAGAATCCATACCTTTTCACTCCGCGAAGGTATGGTTTTTTTTAATAAGCAGCAATTCTATGGATGATCCGTTTTTTCCGCTTGTGGTAATTTTTGCCCTGGCTGCGGTGGTGGTGCTCGCGTTGCTTGTAGTGGCGTCCAAGGTCGGGCCCAAATCCTTCAATGCAGCGAAAGCCGAGCCGTTCGAATCAGGTAATCCGCCCAGAGGCGACGCCCGCATGCGCTTTTCGATCAAGTTCTATCTGGTCGCCATGCTGTTTCTGATCTTCGATCTGGAAGTGGTTTTTCTCTACCCATGGGCGATTTATTTTCGCCAGTTGGGTATCTTCGGCCTGGTGCAAATGGGCATCTTCCTGATAATTCTTGCCATCGGTTACGCTTACGTCTGGAAGAAGGGCGCGCTGGAGTGGGACTGATTTTACATGTCTGAGACCAGCTCCCAGCTCGCCAACATTCACGACAAACTCGGCGCGAAAGTTCTCCAGTCTATGGAGGCGCAGGGCGACGACGTCGTCATGCTCGATCGGAGCGGACTGCGGGAAAGTTTTCGCTGCCTGAAAGATGAATTGAACTTCAACCTGCTCTCGGATATCACCGCGGTCGACTATTGGCAAAAGCAAGAGCCGCGTTTCGAAGTGGTCTATCAAATCGCTTCGCTCAAAGACCGCCAGCGCTTGCGCCTGCGCGTGGCGGTGCCAGAAAATGACGCGACAGTGGATTCGCTGACGCCGCTATGGCGCGGCGCGAATTTTCTCGAACGGGAAGTCTGGGATCTCTACGGCATTCGCTTCACCGATCATCCGGATCTGCGCCGGATACTGCTCTATGATGAGTTCAAGGGCCATCCGTTGCGCAAGGACTATCCGATCAATCTGTGCCAGCCGCGAGTTCCGGAACGGCAGGTCGACGGCACCTTCGTCGACGAACGTTCGCGCAATAAATTGCTGCGCTTGCAAAAGTCATTGAGCAGCAAGCGGTAGCAGGTCGCTGAAAAAAAGCAGAACATGCTTCGACAAGCTCAGCATGAACGGAATTTGTCCAGTCAACTCAAGTCCGCCTCCGTTCGTCCTGAGCATGTCGAAGGACTCCGAAGGGGGCTTTCAGCAACCTGCTAGTGCCGTCTGAGTTTCGAGCTAACCGATGAAAGCGGAAATTCCAGAGCTGCCGACGGAAATCATGGAACTGCAAATGGGTCCGTCCCATCCGGCGACCCATGGCACGATCAAGTTCAATCTCAAGCTCGAAGGCGAAAAGGTGCTCGATTGCGATGTCGAAGTGGGCTTTCTGCACCGCGGTTTCGACAAGAGCTGTGAGCAGGCGACCTGGACTCAGGTGATTCCCTACACCGACCGGCTCAATTACGCATCCTCGCTGATCAACAACGTCGGCTACGCCTTAGCCGTGGAAAAACTGATCGGCGCCGAGACTCCGCCGCGCTGCCAGTATATCCGCGTGATCATCAGCGAGCTGGCGCGATTGTTCGATCATCTCACTTGCTGCGGCATGGCCGCCTCCGAGTTGGGCGCGATTACGGTGGGCTTCTACATGATCGAAGCGCGCGAGCTGATTACCCGCATTATTGAGAATCTCACCGGCGCGCGGTTGACCGTGACTTACGTGCGTATCGGCGGGCTGAAGCATGATCTGCCCGATGATTTTGCCGAAAGCGTTACGTCGGCGTTCACGACCATCCGTAAGCTGCTCGGCGATTGCGACCGGCTATTGTCGCGCAATCGAATCTTTCTCGACCGCATGTCGAACGTCGGTATCATCTCCCGAGAAACGGCACTGAACTACAGTTTGACCGGGCCGATCCTGCGCGCATCCGGTGTCGATTATGACGTGCGTAAGGCGTTTCCCTATTTGGTCTACGATCAATTGGATTTTGAAGTGCCGCTCGGTAGCCGCGGCGACAATTACGACCGTTTTCTCTGCCGCATGGGGGAAATCGAGCAGAGCATGAAAATCGTCGATCAGGCACTCAAGCAGCTGCCCGTCGGGCCGGTGTGGATCGACGATCCGCGCTTTGTGCTGCCGGAAAAAGAAAAAGTTTATGGCAGCATTGAAGGCTTGATGCATCATTTCAAGATCATCATGGAAGGAATTCACGTCCCGGCGGGAGAAACTTACTTCGCGGTCGAGGGCGGCAACGGCGAACTGGGCTTTTACGTCGTCAGCGACGGCGGCGGCAAGCCCTATCGTTTGCGCGTGCGCCCGCCCTGTTTCATCGCCATGGGCGCGTTTCACGAAATGATTAAGGGCTACATGGTCGCGGACATCATTCCGACCTTCGGCATGATCAACATGATCGGCGGGGAATGCGACCGTTGAGAAATGGGTCGAGGATTGAGGATGGAGGATTGAGGATCGAATGAGAGTGGAGGGGGGCGCGATCCTCTATCCTCGATCTTCTATCCTCGACGAGATCGACAATGGCTTTAGAGTTTTCATCTGAGACGCTAAAAAAGTTCGAAGCGACAACGGCGCGCTATCCGAAGAAGGAAGCGGCGATGCTGCCGGTGCTTTACTTGGCGCAACAGGAGTTTGGCCATCTGGGACCGGAGGCGATCGAGTACGTCGCCAAGTTGATGGAGCAAGCGCCGGCGCGGGTGCAGGGCGTGGTTAGCTTCTACACGATGTTCAACATGAAGCCCATCGGCCGCCATCATATTCAAGTTTGCCGCACCCTGCCTTGCGCGCTCCGCGGCGCGGAACAGGTTACCGGCTTTGTCAAACATCGACTGGGCATTGAGTGCGGACAAACTACGGCGGATGGCCGGTTCACACTGTCGGAGGTCGAGTGTCTCGCGTCATGTGGCACGGCGCCGATGATGCAGGTGAATGATGATTATTACGAGAATCTTACCGAGGAGAAGATTAGCGCGATTCTCGATGGGCTGAAGTAGGAATTGAATGAATATTGCAGATTGCAGAATGCATAAGTCAAAATGACGGACTCCGGAAAAATATTCAATTTGCAATCTGCATTCTGCAATTTGCATTAAACTCTTATGGAACGGCTGCTGCTGCGCAATATCGGCGTGCCCGGCTCGCACACGCTGGCGACTTATCAAGGCCGCGGCGGCTATGCGTCTTGGCGCAAGGTCGTCGAGAGCATGAAGCCGGAGCAGTTGATCGATGAAGTGAAAGCTTCGGGACTGCGCGGACGTGGTGGCGCGGGCTTTCCCACCGGCATGAAGTGGAGCTTCGTGCCGAAGGATAATCCCAAGCCAAAATATTTAGTTTGTAACGCCGACGAGAGCGAGCCGGGGACGTTCAAAGACCGCTTGCTGATCGAACAGGACCCGCACGCGGTCATTGAAGGCACGTTGATTGCCGCCTTCGCGATCCAGTCCCATACGGCTTTCATTTATATCCGCGGCGAGATGGTCTTTGGCACAGAGCAATTGGAGCGCGCCGCCGAAGAAGCCTACCAGGCTGGTTTGATCGGCAAGAATATTTTTGGCTCCGGTTACGATTTAGAGTTGATCGTGCACCGCGGCGCCGGCGCGTATATCTGCGGTGAAGAAACCGCTTTGCTATCTTCATTGGAAGGCGGGCGGGGCTGGCCCAAGGTCAAGCCGCCGTTTCCGGCCACCCATGGCCTGTTCGGCTGCCCAACCGTGGTGAACAACGTCGAGACGCTGGCGGCGTTGCCATGGATTCTCGAGCGCGGCGCGGCGGCCTATGCCGCCATGGGCACGGAGAAGAGCAAGGGCACGAAACTTTTCAGCGTCAGCGGTCATGTTACCAAGCCGGGCGTGTACGAAGTCGAAATGGGCTACTCGTTCAAAAAATTTCTCGAAGAAGACTGCGGCGGCGTGGCCAACGGTAAAAAATTGAAAGGCGTGATTCCCGGTGGCGGTTCGATGCCGGTGCTAAAGCCGGAGGAGATCGAAAAGGTAAATCTCGATTACGAGTCGGTGGCGGCGGCCGGCAGTTTGCTCGGCTCGGGCGGCGTCATCGTGATGGACGAGAGCACCTGCATGGTGCGGGCGGCAGCCAATATCGCGCGCTTTTACGCCCATGAGTCGTGCGGCCAGTGCAGCCCCTGCCGGGAAGGCTGTCACTGGATGGAAAAGATTTTTCAGCGCATCGAGCATGGCGAAGGGCAGAAAAGCGATTTGGATTTGATTCTCAACATCAGCGGCAACATCATGGGCAACACGATTTGTCCGTTTGGCGACGCCGCGGCGATGCCCGCGGCGGCGTTTATCCGCAAGTATCGCGAGGAGTTCGAAGCGCATATTGCCGAACAGCGATGCACGGTGCGGGGGTAGGCATGGAGTGATGGAGTACTGGAGTGTTGGAGTATTGGGTCCGGACCCATCACTCCATTACTCCATCACTCCAGTACTCCAATCTTCACAATGGACCCAGTAAAGATCATCGTCGACGGTCGCGAAGTCGTTACGACCAAGGGCACCACCGTCATCAAGGCGGCGGCGGATGCCGGCGTGGCGATTCCGCACTACTGCTATCACGAAAAGCTCTCGATCGCGGGGAATTGCCGCATGTGTTTGATCGAGATCGAGAAGATGCCCAAGCTGCAGATCGCCTGCAATACTCAAGTGGCGGAAGGCATGTCGGTGCTGACGCAGAGTCCGAAAGTTTTGGCGGTGCGCAAGGCGGTTCTAGAGTTCTTGCTGATCAACCACCCGGTGGACTGCCCGATCTGCGATCAAGCCGGCGAGTGCCAATTGCAGAATTATTACATGGAGCATAACCGCGAAGCGAGCCGCTTCGAGGTGGGTAAAATCCACGACCGCAAGAAAACTATCTTTGGCCCCAATGTGATTTTCGACGGCGAGCGCTGCATCAAGTGCACGCGCTGCGTGCGCTTCTGCCAGGAGATCACCCAAACCAACGAGCTGGCGGTGGTCAACCGCGGCGATCACTCGACGATCGCGCTATTCGACGACGCCGTGCTCGATAATCCCTTGGCCGCCAATGTCGTCGATCTCTGTCCGGTCGGCGCTCTGACCGACCGCGACTTTCGTTTCAAAGTGCGCGTCTGGTATCTCGATAAGACGCCGTCGATTTGCCCCGGCTGCAGCACCGGCTGCAACATCAGCGTCGAAGCCTATCAAAATCGCATCGCGCGCTTCAAGCCGCGCGTTAATGAAGCGGTCAACGGCCACTGGATTTGCGATGAAGGACGATACTGTTTCCACGAACTTGCCGGCGGCGAGCGCTTGACCACGCCGATGCTTCGCCAAGAGGGCGGTCTGGTGCCAACGACTTGGGAGAAAGCGTTGCAAGCAGTTTACACCGGGCTTGGCTCGGCGAAACCGTTGGCGGCGATCCTCTCCGGGCGCAATACCAATGAAGAAGCCTTTTTGTTCGCCAAAATGATCAAGCAATTCTCCGCTGAGGCGGCGCTAGAAGTTTTTTACCAAGAGCGCGCGCTGACGGTGACGCAAAAGATTCTCATGAGTCCGGACCGCTCGCCCAACTTTCGCGGCGCGCGGGAAATGGGCGTGGGCTCACACAGCGGCGGCTTTAACGCATTGATGCAGAAGCTGGTGGCGGGAAGTTTTGCCACGGCCTTCGTTGTTGGTGAAGATCTGGTCGGCGCCAATGGCGATAGTGAAAAAATCCGCGGCGCGCTTGAAAAGCTCGCTTTTCTGGTCGTCCAGGACACGCGCATGACTGAGACCGCGAAACTGGCCCATGTGGTTTTGCCGGCGGCTCATTTCGGCGAGAAAGAGGGCACCTACACGAACCGCGCGGGGCGAGTGCAGCGATTAAACGCCGCGCTGATCGCGCCCGAAGGCGCGCTCCTGGACAGCGAAATTTTTCTGCGGCTATTGGACGGCGCGGGCGCGGCGCCAGCCTATGCGTCGCCGGCGGAGATTTTTGCCGCGATTACGCGTGAAGTCGCCGCCTATCAAGGCTTGAACTACGACTCGATCGGCGCTCTGGGAACTGAGTTGGCAAGCGGTGGTGGCGCAGTGTCATGATCGTCGATCTCGCGATTATCACGGTCAAAGCCGGTCTCGTGCTCTTCATGGTCCTCAATCTCGCCGGGGTTCTCGGCTGGATCGAGCGCAAGGGTAGCGCGCTGATTCAAGATCGCATCGGCGCCAATCGCGCGTCTATTTTCGGCTTCGCCGGTCTTGGTCTGGTCAACACTTTAATCGCCGACCCGCTAAAATTTCTCACCAAGGAAGACTTCATTCCGCCGTCGGGGGATAAATTTTTGCACACGCTGGCGCCCTGCATGGCGCTGTTTCCGGCCCTGGTCACTTTCGCCGTCATTCCGTTCGGCGACGTGCTCCACCTGGGCGACCGGGTGATCAACTTGCAAGTCGCCAATCTCAACATCGGCATTCTTTACGTCTTTGCCATGGGCTCTTTGGGCGTTTACGGCATCGTCATCGGCGCCTGGGCGTCGAACAACAAATTCGCCTTGCTCGGCGGCGTGCGCGGCTCGGCGCAAATGATCTCTTACGAGCTCGCCATGGGGTTGTCGGTGATCGGCGTGCTGATGATCTATGGCACTTTGGAATTGCAAGACATCGCCCGCGCTCAAGGCACGCTGATCGGCGAACTGCTGCCCAATTGGCTAAGCTTTCTGCACCCGCTGGTCGGCTGGCTACCGGCATGGGGAATTTTTTTGCAACCTTTGGCGTTCCTGCTCTTCTTTACCGCCGCCGTGGCGGAAACCAAGCGCATACCGTTCGACTTGCCCGAAGGCGAATCGGAACTGGTCGCCGGCTATCACGTCGAATATTCCGGCGGCAAGTTTTTGATGTTTTTCGCCGGCGAATTCGCCGAGATCGTCACCGCCGCCGGCTTGGTAACGACGCTGTTCTTTGGCGCTTGGCAAGTGCCTTACTTACTGCGTGACGGTTTTCATTTTCCCTGGGGCGCGATCTGGCTCTTACCCCATCTAGGCGTGGTGGCGCTGCAGGTGGGCGCGTTCACGATTAAAGTGCTGTTTTTCTGCTGGTTGCAGATCCTGCTGCGCTGGAGCGTGCCGCGCTTTCGCTACGATCAGGTGATGCGCTTAGGTTGGAAGATGCTGCTGCCGCTGGCGCTGGTGAATATCGCCGTGACGGCGCTTTGGATCATTGCCGCGCAGTAAAAATTTCAAAGCATGGATATCTCGAACTTGATATTTTATCTTTTGGCCGCGCTGCTGGTGATCTCAGCGCTGCTCGTGGTGTTCCTGCGTAACGTCGTGCATTGCGCCATGGCATTGGTCACGGCGCTGTTAGTCATCGCCGTGCTGTTTGTCACCTTGCACGCGCCGATGGTGGGCATCTTGCAGGTCATGGTTTACGCCGGCGCGATCATGGTTTTGTTCCTGTTCGTCATCATGTTTCTCAATCCCGTGGAGCCGGAGCGGCAGCGCGGCCTGTGGTGGGGCTTCGGCACGATCTTATCTTTAATGCTGGCGGGCGTGTTGATCCCCCTGTTCCTCAATGACGAGTCCCCGGCCGACCCGGTGGCGGCCACGGAGATCTTCGGCAGTCCGGAGATGCTGGCCAAGAGTCTATTCAACGATTTCGTCCTGCCCTTCGAAATCGCTTCGGTGTTGTTGCTGGTCGCGATCATCGGCGCGGTGGTGTTGGCCAAGCGGGAGCGATGACAAGCCCAATGCAAAGGTCAAAGTGCAGAATGCAGAATGCAAAATTTAAGATGGCAAGAGATCCGGACACTTTAACTTTTGCATTTTGCACTTTGCAATCTGCAATCTGAATCAAACATGGTGCCGCTCAATTACTATCTGATTCTCAGCGCGGTGATTTTCGCCATCGGGGTGATCGGCGTGTTGATCCGCCGTAACC
>CAYZJE010000215.1:0-22263 GCA_964478485.1 uncultured Syntrophobacter sp.
CATGCTCGTAAACGTCACCGCCGAACCGGTCTCCGGGGTGAACGCTTGACCGTAGTGGAGATGATTGCCGCGCGCGCCGTCGAGCACGTGAATCAGTGAATAGAGCGGTGCGAAGCCGCAAATTTTTCGCTTGTCTTGATCCTTGGCGATGTCGTTGAAAAAGCCCGGCGCGTCCAGCGTAGCGAGGCGCTCGACAAGTTGACGGTCTTCCGTTTCGACCCACTTGAGAAACTCGTCGGTGACCGGTTCGGTATCGCCAAACTGTCTGCCGACATGAGCGAGATCAACACCGGCGACAAAACATATTTGCCGCGAATCGCCCTGCGCGATCTCCCGCAGCGCGCGCAAAAAAGACCCGACCGCTTCGGTCTGCTCCGGCAAAGTTTGGCTCATCATCATCGCGTGAAATGATGAAACCAAGATCGGTACAATCTTGAACGGTTTCTCCGGCTGGCCCGTCAATGCCGCGCGTTTTTGCGCAACATACTTCAAAAACAGCACTTGGAACTCGATGGAATGCTCGCCGCGATGCAGATACTCGTCGGTGAAACAGTCCTCGGCGCACTTGGCCTGCAAGCGGCTGACAAACTCGGCATCGGTCACGACTAAACCCAGAGGGGTTTCAAAGCTTTTATGGGTGAGAATGTAAGGCGACTGGCCACCGCAATGCGACGTGCCGAGAATGATATAGAGATCGGCGCCGCTACTTTCCACGAGCGCTTTGTAAGCCCAGGCGTAGGCCGGGCCGCCGCGGTGAAAATCGATGTGCGGCGCGACAATTGCTTTGGGCGCCTTGGGCGTCGCAGAGCCATTCACGGCAGAAGGAAACCCAGGACCGTTCGGCGCGACAAAATAACTATCGAGCTGCGCCGTCAATGCCACCGGCTCGCCCTTATAGCCGCCGCCGACATGGGCCGGCACGCGGGTCGGCATCCGGCGAAATTCCGACACCACCGCCTTGCGGTATTCTTGGAATCGTTCGCTCTCCATGTAGTAATGCTGATCGAGCATCTCGACGAAGCCTTTGAGATCATCGCTCATCAGCAGAGCGCCGAACCTTTGATTGTACGCCGCTTGAATATCGACAAAGGCATGACGGCCGTCGAGATGCGCCAGCAGAAAATAACCGATGGGCGAGATGCCGATCGGCGTGGCGAAATTGAGCGGGTCTTTGAGATAAATGAGGGTTTTGCCGTCTTGTTGGACGGGAAACGCTTCGATCGGGCGAATTCGCGGCTTTTCGTCCATGGTCGAAGTCAAAAGCGAAAGTGAATCAGCTTGAGTGAACTAACTGGTCTTCGAAAAAACTTTCGGAGTCCTTCGACAGGCTCAGGACGAACGGAGAAGGACTTAAAAGGATTTAAGTAATTCCGTTCATGCTGAGCTTGTCGAAGCATGTTCCACGCTTCTTCGACAGGCCACTAAACAATGCCGAGTCGCTGCTTGGCTTCCTCGGCGATCATGCTCGGATTCCACGGCGGATCCCAGACCAGATCGACGGTCGCATCGCCGACGCCATCGATCGCCATAATCTTCTCTTTGGCATCCGCGGCGATCATCGTCCCCATGCCGCACCCTGGCGCGGTGAGGGTCATCTTGACGGCGACCTGGTCGTCATTCACTTCGACATCGTAAACCAAACCGAGGTCGACGATGTTGACCGGAATCTCCGGATCGTAACATTCGTGCAACGCCTCGTAGACCTGTTCTTTAGTAATCATATTTGCGTCTCCTCTTTTGAAAACTGCCGATCGAAGCCGAGAGCTGAATTTCTCTAGGTCGTGATGATCGTTGGACCGCCTTTATTCGCTCTTTCTGACGCAATCGACAACTGTCCGGCCAACTTCGCTGCGATCTCTAGAAAACTCTTGCTCACCGGCGAATTCGGATACTGAATCAAGATCGGTATGCCTTCGTCGCCGCCTTTGCGCAACGCCTGCGTGATCGGTATCTCGCCGAGAAAAGGAATTTGAAACCGCTCCGCCGCTTGCTTCGCCCCGCCGCGCGAAAAAATATCGTGTTCCTTATTGCAGCCATCGCAGATGAAGTAGCTCATGTTTTCGATCAGGCCGACGATCGGAATCATCACTTTGTCGAACATGCTTTTCGCCCGCACCACGTCGGCGAGGGCGACCAATTGCGGCGTCGCTACTAACAAGGCGCCGCTCACTTTGAGCTGCTGCGAGAACGTGATCTGCACGTCGCCGGTGCCCGGGGGCATGTCGACGACCAGATAGTCCAGTTCGCCCCAATGGACATCGGCCATCAATTGATGCAGCGCCTTGCCCAGCATCGGCCCGCGCCAAATCACCGCTTGATCTGGATCGAGAAAAAAACCGATCGACATCACGGGAATACCATGGGCTATCGTTGGCGCGATCTTCTGTCCGCCGTCGACATCGACTTTTGTCGGCTCGCCTTTAACGCCCATGATAATCGGCACCGATGGACCGTAGATATCGGCGTCGAGCAGGCCGGTCTTGGCCCCGTGCATTTTCAACGCCACTGCCAAGTTGGCCGCAACCGTGGATTTGCCGACACCGCCCTTGCCGGCCGCAACCAACACGACGTTTTTAACTGAAGGCAATAAATCAGTTTGACCGGCGCCCGCCTTACTGCCGCGCACCTGCGCGCCAAAGCTGATTTCCAGACCGGTAATTCCCGGAACGGCGGACAATGCCTTCTTACAATCGTTCTCGATGGTTTCGCGCAACGGACAAGCCGGCGTCGTGAGCTCGACGGTGAAACTGACATGGCCGTTATTTACGCCCAGATTCTTAACCATTCCGAGACTAACGATGTCGCGATGCAGTTCTGGATCCTGCACCTTGCTCAGGGCGACGAGAATGTTTTCTTGATTCACCATGTCTGTCTTTTCCTTCGATGCGAAAGAACATTAGACTTATAAGGTCTATGATGTCAACAGCGGCGATTCGGCAATCTTTTACCCTTCAGACCCATCTAAGCACAACGCGGATTCACGCCAGATGATCAAAACGCCAATTCTTACCTTGATGCAATTTGGCAGGCTTGTTAAAATAACTTATCCTGTAAAAGATTTAACAGTCCAGAGTGGAGGTACCATGAAGCGGCTGGTTTCTGCGCTAAGTATTGTTTTAGTTGTTAGCATGATGGTTGGATGTTCCGGTGGCGATCTGTCGACACGGGAAAAGGGCGCGGGCATTGGGGCATTTGGCGGCGCGGCGATCGGCGGTATTATTGGCGCAGCGGTTGGCCATCCAGGCGCCGGCGCGGCGATCGGCGGCGCATTGGGATTGGGAACCGGTGCCCTGATCGGTGATCAACTCCAGGGCCAGCAGAACCGCCAAGCCGACCAACAAAAACAAATCGATGCCAATCAAGCCGAATTGGAACGCCAACGGCGCGAACTGGAACGACTCCGTAAACAGGGCGAGTATTGACGAAGCATCGAAAGCTTGACCTCACTTGTAAAAAATCTTTCGCATCATGCGCAACTCGCCGCCTTGCTTAACGTCTAACTGAAGAAGCCAACCATTTTGGCGCGGTTCGAGACCTCATATTCAGGAGGTTTTATGAAAATGATCAAACAAAACAATGCCCTATCCCTACTGGTTTCGCTGATCGTCGCCGGTTGCGCCGGTGGCGATATTACCACTCGTGAAAAGGGTGCCGGCATCGGTGCTTTGGGCGGGGCCGCGGCGGGTGGACTCATCGGCGCTGCCGTGGGCCGTCCGGGAGTTGGTGCCGCTGTTGGAGGCGCGTTGGGTTTGGGCGCTGGAGCATTGATCGGTGACCAATTGCAGGGCCAGGAAAATCGCCAAAAAGAGCAGCAGAAATCGATCGATCAGCAGCGCGCCGAGATCGACAAAAACCGCGCGTTGATAGATGAGCTAAAGAAACGCAACATCGATGCGCGCGAGACCAGCCGTGGCGTGATGGTGAGCCTGCCCAACGTCAATTTCGAGTTCGACAGCGCCGACCTTACCCGCGACGGCAGAAACAAAGTCGATCAGATCGCCAACATCATCAAACGCGACGCCCCCAATCGTCGTGTCACCGTCGAGGGCCACGCCAGCCGCGAAAGCGCCGCCCAGGAAGCGTACAATCAGCGGCTATCCGAACGAAGGGCCAATACCGTGGCCGACGCGCTTGAGCGTAACGGTGTGAGTGGCCGAAACGTTTCATCACAGGGTCTTGGCACCCGTGCGCCGGTCGCCAGCAACGACACCGAAAGCGGCCGCCAGCAAAACCGCCGGGTCGAAGTCATTATCGAGAACTAGGCCGCGTTATTCGCGGTAAAATTGCCATCGAGGTGCAAGCCTGGAGGAGCGAAGGCACTGGCGCAAATGTTACATTTTGTGCTCGGCGCTCGGCATGGTGTTTGACCTTTTCGCTGCTGATCTTATAGCAATTCCCCCCGCTGGCATCTTCAAGGCACAACTGCATTGCCTTCGTTCCGGAGGGGTTGCACCTCGATCGACGCACTGTCATCCATGTTTCTCATAGGATGATAATCCTGATTAGTGTTTACCGAAGCGTGGTTCAGTGCCGGCGCGCAGGCGCTCGATGTTGTCGTGATGGCGTAGGACAATCATGGCGGCGAAGAAGAGCCCCATGCCGATGATCGCTAGCGGCTGATAGAAGAGCCAGAGCACCGCCGGCGCGGCAACCGCCGCGGCCATGGCGCTCAGTGAAACGATCCGGCTTGAGAACGCTACGAACGCAAACAAACCTAGCAACACCAACGTCGCCACCGGCGCGATCGCCAGCAACGCTCCCAACGCCGTAGCCACGCCTTTGCCACCGTGAAATTTTAGAAACAACGGATAGATATGGCCGAGAAACGCAGCAACCGCCGTGGCGGCGATCGCGAGCGGCTCTAACTCCAACTGAATCGCGATAAACGCGGGCAGGAATCCTTTCGTGGTGTCAACGACTAACGTTAATGCGCCTTGCCACTTGCCGACCACGCGTAAAACATTGGTCGCGCCGATGTTGCCGCTGCCGACGTTGCGCACGTCGATGCCGGCGAGTTTCCCCAGCACATAACCGCTCGGCACCGAGCCGAGCAGGTAAGCCAAAACAATTAGAACGACGATCGCCGTCATCGGGAAAGCGGCGGTTGCCACTAAAAGCGCAGTTTGTGGCGCGATTTCCGCTCACGCCGCGCATGATAACCGGCGCCGCAAAGCCAACCTAGCACGAAGGCAATCGCCGCGATGATCAAGCCGAGCTTTACTTCGCTCTCGTGCCCTTCAAGCATTTGCAGAATCGACTGCGACTTTGCTTCCGTAGCTTTCGGCGGCTCTACGCGAGGTACCGGTGCGGGCGCCGGCGCTGGTTTCGGCGGCTCGTTGATCTGCGCCGCCGGCGCGGCGGCAGCTGGTACTGCGGTTGGCACGGCGTCCTTAGCGGGCTCTGTAGCCTCAGGCGAATTAATTTTTGCCGGTGCGGACTGCGGCACTATGGGTTGCGGCGTTACGTCGGCAGCAAGTTTCAGCAGATTTTTGTGCAGGTAACCCCTCTGCCCGTCCGCGGCAACGACTAGGTACCATTCCCTAGTCAATTGTTCTACGCTCACCTGATCGCCTTCTTTGAGAACCGCTTTTAACGCATGTTCGGCGCCGACCCCGGCTCGCAGATTGGCGGTGGCTGTCCCGAAAACCGCCGCTTTTTGTGGCGCCGCGGCGGCGCTGTGGCTGCCAATCAATAACGAGAGGACCAGGATAATCGTCGGTGGGTAAAATCGCGGTGCCGCTAACATCGGCTCAATCTAACACACCCCCTGGCAAACTCTCAATAATTTTTCAGCGGGGTAGCCACGAAAGAAAAAGCCCCGCGCGGCATCAGCACCGCGCGGGGCTAAGAAGTTCGAAAGTTTGCTTTAAATCTACGCCGGCCTCTTGTAAAAATCCAGATTCATCTTGGTCGACGTGCCGGACTTAGCGAGTTCTTCTTCGAACATCTTACGGATGTTTGGATCTTCGTCGTAATACTCGATCTGATTGCCACCCGCTTTTACATCCTTGTCAACTTTGGTGATATCGCCAAAGCCCTCGCCCAGGCTATACTTGATGCCGCCCAAACGCGGCGGCAGATAGCGCGCCCCGGTAGCTCCGGTGTTAAAGTGCTGGTGCCACATCATCGCCGGCGGAGTAAATACGCTGCCGTCCTGCCAATCATAACGTTTGGGCTCCTCACCCTGGCGCCAAAACATCGAGAAGCCTTGGCCCTTGATGATGATGACATTAAAGCCAGGGCCATGGCGATGTGCTTTCTTGTAAGTACCGACGGGAAATTCCGAAATATGCGCGGCCATCGAGCCATTGGCCATCTCCAACATGACGTTCTTTCCCCCGCCACCGCGCTCAAGCCAATCTTCCAGGGCGAAGCTGCGCGCATCGGCGATAAAATTAGTATCCCAAACCCGGCCCGGATAGGCCTTGCCCTTGCCGCTAAAATATTCCGGATCACCATCGAAGCGGTCCGAGAAATCGCGCGGCGTGTTGAAAACAAAATCCTCGTTGTGAAACAGGTTAAAGACGATCGGCGCGCTGTTGACGGAGAAAAATCGCGCCGGCTCATCGCCCGAGCCGTTAAAGTGCTGGTAGGTGCAATTGAGCGGCAAGGCGAACAGGCTGCCGTCATGCCATTCAAAGGTTTGCTTGGCACCCTTATCATTCCAAATCGTCGTCGCTCCCCGTCCCTTGAGCACGAAGTGCAAATCCTCGTAAATATGCCTCATGGGATTGAGCTTCTTGCCAGCGGGAATCTCGCTCACATAAGCACCCGTGGCGCCTTCCGCGCCCTCCATGTTGATAAAAGCGCCGCTGCCGCCGGTTCTGTCCCATGGTTTGAGCTCGACTTTTTTTAGATCTTGAACGAAAAATGTTTTGACGATGGGAAGCCCCTCGCCCAACTGCCACTTGTCATAGTAGGGGATGTTATCCATCACATTGTCTAATTGCATCGCTGGTTTCGACATGATTCTCCTCCGAAAAACTAGCTGGTTATTATCTTATACGCCCAGCAAAAGCAAGGTTACGGTAAACGGGTCAGGCGCATTCGAGAACCTGAGCGGGTGCTTAAAATCCGCTCAGTGAATGATTTAGAGCATTGACTTTGAAGGGGAAACTCTTCTAAATGGCGGCTACGTAACATTCTGGCCGAAGGAGTAACCGACTTGGCGACAACCGTTGAAGCCCCCATGGTAGGCAAGATTCTGAAGGTTGAAAAAAATGTCGGCGATCATGTTGACGAAGACGACGTCGTGATCGTCATGGAAGCCATGAAAATGGAGATCCCTATCGTTGCGCCCGTCTCGGGAACCATCAAGGAAGTCAAAGTTACTCCCGGTCAAGCCGTCGAGGCCGAGCAGGAGCTCGCGGTCATCGAGTAAGCCCCACCGTCGAAGCGTTTCTGCGTGCTCAATCATTAGTTAGGAGAATCCTATGGATACCTGGACGTTCGGCTGGACGCTAGCGGTGATCGGCATGGGCGGCACCATGCTGGTCCTTTGGTTGCTGAGCCTGCTCATCTTACTCATCAAGAAAATTTTCCCGTACCAGCCCGACCCATCGGCAGCTAAGAAAGGTTAGTTTCATCGAATGGAGTCCGCTCTCGTTAACGGCATCCAGGGCCTGTTTCTCGGCGTCGTGAACATCGGCATTGGCCAAGTGATCATGATCGCGATCGCTTGCCTGTTGCTCTATCTTGGCATCGCAAAGGGCTACGAACCGCTCCTTTTGGTCCCCATCGGTTTCGGTGCCATCATGGTCAACATTCCCCTGGCCGACATGATGGGCAAGGAAGGGTTTCTACGATTTTTTTATGACGCCGGCGTGCGCACTGAAGTCTTTCCGCTGCTGATTTTCATTGGCATTGGTGCCATGACCGATTTTCAACCGCTTTTACAGAATCCGAAAATCATCCTGCTCGGCGCCGCCGGGCAATTCGGCATTTTTCTCACCCTGCTACTCGCTCTCGCGCTTGGCTTTGACAAGCTCGACGCCGTCGCCGTCGCGGTCATCGGCGCCTGCGATGGGCCGACGGCGATCTATGTCAGTTCAAAATTCGCGCCGCATATGCTCGGAGCGGTTTCCGTGGCGGCATACTCGTACATGTCGCTGGTGCCGTTGATCCAGCCGCCGATCATGCGCGCGCTAACCACCGACAAAGAGCGGCAGATCGTCATGGGCGCGGCGAAGTTAGCGCCCATTTCAAAAACCGCCAAGATCGCCTTCCCGATCGCGGTGACGATCTTCGCTTCCATCCTGGCACCCAAAGGAGCGCCGCTGATCTGCACGATCATGCTCGGCAATCTCTTGCGCGAAAGCGGCTGCGTCGACCGTCTCAAAAATTGCTCCGAGAACGAGCTCGCCAACATCGTCACGCTACTGCTCGGTTTGTGCATCGGCGCGACCATGGAAGCCGATAAATTTCTCAAAGCACAGACACTGCTCGTCTTAGCGCTCGGTTTTATCGCCATCAGCCTCGACACCGCGGTCGGCATTCTGTTTGGCAAAGCGATGTGTGCGCTCACCGGCGGGAAAATCAATCCGCTGATCGGCGCCGCCGGCATCTCAGCGTTTCCCATGTCGGCGCGTGTCGTCCAAGCCGAGGGACAAAAGTACAACAAGAAAAATTATCTGCTCATGCATGCCATGAGTGCAAATGCCGGCGGCCAGATCGGTTCGGTGATCGCCGCCGCGGTCATGCTTTCGGTGCTGCAAGGCATGGGCATCGTCGGCGGATAAACTAGGTGCAGCCATGGCGTCATCGCGCGAAGAGCTAGAAAAAAAACTCTCCGGTCTGGAACAAAAGGTCATCGCCGGCGAGCCCAAAACCGTCGCCAAGCTGCACGACCAGGGCAACCTCACCGCTCGCGAACGCGTCGACAAACTTTTAGACCCAGGCAGCTTCGTTGAAGAATTCATGCTGGCGGAGACCCAGTCGACCGACTTCGGCATGGCGGAAAGACGACTGCCCTCCGACGGCGTGGTCACCGGCTTCGGCAAAATCGATGGCCGGTCAGTTTATGTTTACTCCCAGGACCGCTCGGTGCTCGCCGGCAGCGTCGGTAGCGCCCACGCGGAAAAGATCGCCTATGTGATTCAGACCGCGCGCAAACTCGGTGTGCCGGTGATCGGCCTCAACGATTCGGCCGGCGCGCGCATTCAAGAAGGCCTATCGGTGACCTCGGCTATTGGCAAGATCTTTTTTGAGAACAGCATCGCCTCGGGCTGCATCCCGCAGATCTCGGCGATCATGGGCCCATGCATCGGTGTCGGTTCCTACTCGCCGGCGCTCACCGATGTCATCTTGCAGGTGCAAAACACCAGTCAGATGTTCATCACCGGTCCGGCCGTGATCAAAGAAGTGCTCGGCGAAACCGTGACCATGGAAGAGTTGGGCGGCGCGAAGATTCACTCCGAAGTCTCCGGCGTCACCGATCTCGTCGCCAAGAACGACGAAGAGTGTCTCATGACGATCCGCAAACTGCTCGGCTTCTTGCCGTCGAACTTCGAGCAGCTCCCGCCGCGCAAGGAAACCCAAGACGATCCGGCGCGCGCGCTCGACACGCTGGAGAAAATCGTCCCCGAAGACACCAAGCGCGCCTACAACATTATCCAAGTGATCAAAGCGATTGTCGATGACGGCGATTTCTTCGAGCTGAAAGCAAAATTCGCGCGCAACTTAGTCATCGGCTTTGGCCGGCTCAATGGCCATCCGGTGGGCTTCGTCGCCAACCAGCCGATGTTTCTCGCCGGCAGTTTGGACGTCGACGCGTCGGACAAAGCGGCGCGCTTCATTCGTTTCTGCGATGCGTTTAACGTTCCGATCGTCACGCTCATGGATGTGCCGGGATTCTTCCCCGGCAAACAGCAAGAAGAGAAAGGCATCATCCGCCACGGCGCCAAAATGCTTTATGCCTACGCCGAAGCGACTGTGCCGAAGATCACCATCGTGCTGAGAAAGGGCTATGGCGGCGCCAAGCAGGCGCTGTGCACCCGGGAGATGGGCGCCGATCAGCTGTTGGTTTGGCCGGGAGTGGAACTCGCGGTGATGGGCGGCGGCGGCGCGGTAAACGTGCTCTACAAGCGCGAAATCGAGCAGTCAGCGGACCCAGCGAAAACGCGGGCGGAAAAGCTCGCCGAGTATCAGGAGCGTTTCAGTGGCCCCTTTGAAGCGTTATCAAAACAATTCGCCCAAGCGGCGATCCGGCCTGCGCAAACTCGCAAACGGCTGATCCAATCCTTGGAAATTCTGCGTTTCAAGAAAGAAGAACGGCCGAGAAAGAAACACGGCCTCATGCCAGTGTAAGGGACGGCGCCGCGGCGAAAGTTTCAGGCAGAGTGAGATAGAAAGCGCTTCCTTTGCCGACTACGCTCTCCACCCAAAGACGCCCGCCATGGGCTTCGACGATCTTCTTGCAGATGGCGAGGCCAAGCCCAGTGCCACGATGGCAAGATTCTTGGCCGCTCTGGGTTTGCCGGTACATCTCGAAAACATATTCGATTTCGTCTGCTGCGATACCGGCGCCTGTGTCTTTGACCCAAACGATAACATCGGCTCCGTCAACCACCCGCGCCCCGACTTCGATGCTGCCGCCAGCCTCAGTGAATTTTAGGGCATTACTCAATAGGTTACTTAACACTTGGCTAATTCGCCGATGATCGAGAGGCACGACACGCATTTTGTCATCGACTTCGGTGCGCAGCGCAATGCGTCGTTTATCGGCTTCGATGGCATACTCTTGCGCACAGTCATCGAGCAATGCCGCCAGGTCCGCCGGCGCCTTGACGAGTTGAAGCGCGCCGGCATTGAACTTTGAGAGATCGAGAAAATCGCTCACATGCTGGATCAAGCTGTGGCAATTGGTTTGAATCTTCCACAGCCATTTTTCTTGTAGTGCCGTCACCGGGCCGAACAAGCCATCGCGAACCGAGTCGACGATCGACACCACATTGGACAATGGCGAACGCAGATCATGCGCGACCATGGCGGTAAAGTCGGTCAGCGTCCGTTGAGCGCGCTTGCGTTCGTCAATTTCCCGGCGCAGCTCGTCGTTGACCTGTAGCGTGGCGGAGTAAAGCCACGCATTGTCCAGTGCCAGCGTGATTTGGCGCGACACGGCTTGGAGAAACTGCGCATCCTCGGCGCCAAAGGAACGCGCCTCGCGGCTGAGCAGCGTCAGGACAGCCCTGAACTGATCGCCACGACCGAGCGGCAGCAGCGCCAAGGCACCGCGGGCACCGTTGGCAGAAACCTGGGCAAACTCCGGCGCCGCGGCGATGTTTTCCACATACCAAGGGTTGCGGCACTGCCAAATCCACTGCATGAAGTCATCGCCCAAAGCTTGCCAAGCCGCTTCGCGGTCCGCGGCTGAACTGGGTGCTCCGCTCGCGCCAAATAATTTTTTACCACCGACGGCATCGGCAAAATAAACCAAGGCAAAGTCGAATCCACCCTCGGAAACCAAACGTTTCAGCGCGCGGTCGAGAACCGCCTCAATCGAAAGCGTGCCGGCAATATCGTCCGCCACTCCATGGAGGATTTCTAAGCGCGCAGCGTGAGCTTGCAATTGCTCCGCGCTCTTGCGAAGCAGCGTCGTATCCCGCGCGATCATCGAGGCACCGACCACGTTGCCGAGATAGTCGCGAATCGGCGACAGCGACGCCGACACATAGAAGCGGCTGCCGTCTTTGCGCACGCGGTCGGTTTCGTAGCGGTTTACACCTTTACCAAGCGCGACGAGGCTGATGAGTTCGGGAATTTCATCATGGCGGTCAAGCGGCAGTAACCGGCAAATCGATTTGCCTCTCACCTCATCGGCGGTATAGCCGTACATGCACTCCGCGCCATTGTTCCAAGTCGTGATGATGCCATCGAGCGACATGCCGATGATCGCGTCTTCGGAAGATTGAACGATCGCGGCGAGCTGCTGCTTCACCTCTTCCGTTTCCGCGCGAACCCTGACGAAGTTGATCACTAACCGGCTGCCGATCAACCAGGCGATGCCGGTGGCCAAGAGCGAAACCAACATCAGCAACATTAAGTTACGCACTAAGTCGTGTTGTATCGGACCGAATACCACGTCTTTGGGAACGCCGACCATCGCGTACATCTGGCCGACAGCCCCCGCTACCGAAAGAGGCTTGAAGGCGTACAAGCGGTCAATGCCATCGAGTCCGATCAGGTCCTTCGACGCCTGACTGCGTAATTGCAGCATCTCAAACAGCGCCGCATCGGGAATATGCTTGCCGAGCCATTTTTCCGAATCGGGGAAACGCGCTAAGATCGTTCCCTTGCTGTCCAGGATGGAGAGCTCCACGCCTTGCGGCAATTTGTGTTCTGCCGCCAGCTGGCCGATCCAGCCAACATCGAGTGCGGCGAAGATGACCGAGACGACGGCGCCACTCTCATCGACGATTGGATAAGCGAAATTGACACTCTTGCGGCCGGAAGGACCATCCCGTTGGTAGTCGCCGATGGCAAAGCTTTTTGCCTCGAGTGCGCCGCGAAAGTGGCTGGATTTGACTAAGTTGAGCCCAATCTTATCGGTGTCGCTTGCGCGGCAGCGTACTGTGCCGTTGGCGTCGGCGACGCCCAAATCGACGTAGCCTTTGTTGTGATCGACGAGCGGCTTGAGAAAGCGCTGGCAGCTCGACGAGTCACCGCGAGTCAAATCTGAGACGTCGGCCAGCACAGACAAAAGCTGCTTCGCCGAATCGATAAAGCGGGCTTCGCGAAGGGCAACGTTCTCGACCAACCCCCAAGCGTCTTCGAGTGCCTCGCCCACATGGACATCGCGCGCGAGTTTGGCTTGATAGAGGATCACGCCGAGGATCGGAAAGACCGCCAGCAGAATGATCAGTAACAAACGCCGGCGCAGTTCGCGCAGGAACGAGCCGGTCGCCATAAATTTCTGCTTTTCAAATTTCTGCACGGCTACTCGATTCCGCGTAACTCACCGTGAAGTGTCAGAACAAAGTTAAAAGTTGCCGGAGCTGCCATCACTAGCGAAACGCAATCCGTTAGCTTAGGTTCGACGGAATCGGCCGGCGCTCGCGGCCCTGGATCCACTGGGCCAACTGGCTTTCCCGTAGTCGCCATTGCCCGCCGACTTTCAGCGCCGGCAGGTCGTGGCTACGGATCATCCGTTGCAGCGTGCGCGTCGAGACATGCAGCAAGCTTGCCGCCTCGGCTAACGTAAGCAGGCGAATTTGGTCAAAATTCCGATCCACTGCGTAGGGTGCTCCGACAGGATTCCTTCCGCAATGCGGATGCCAGGACGGCTGGAGCGTCAACTATTCGATTTGTTTAGGAATGCGATGATCGAACCCAACGACGCGGGTACACAAATGGACAAGCCTTGACGACTCCGGGCATGAAACGACCCTGGCGGGCAGCGTCGGCCGTTTTGATAAGAAAACTTCGCCGAGAAAAGTTTTCCCAATAAACGGAGAAGAACTCTTTGCCGCGGAGTTCTGGATGTGAGCGAGCGCAAAGCCAAGAATAACAAAAACCGGCGTAGCTTTATTGGCGATATAGAACCGTGCCGGCCCGGCTGGTATCGTAACCACCAAGCGCGCTGACCGCTTGCTTGAATTGCGCCGAGACAATGACTTGCTGAAGCTCAGCGCCCCGCGCCGATTCAAAGAACGAGCGGTGCATGAGCAAATCATATTGCTCGTTGGCGACCGGTATGAAATCGAGTCCCAGAGCATGGGCCGCCGCGCGCACCGCCAAACCCGCATCAGCCAGCCCGCTGGCGATCGCGACACCGACGGCCATATGGGTGAACTCTTCGCGCTCGTAGCCGGCGATGGCGCTGGCATCGATGGCTAATCTCTTTAACTCATAGTCGAGCAGTACCCGCGTGCCCGAACCGGGCTGGCGGTTAACAAAGCGGATGCCTTTGCGGGCGAGATCGTTGAGGCCGGCAATCGATTGGGGATTGCCGCGCGCGACCAGAATGCCTTGTTCGCGGCGGGCCAGGTGAACTAGTACCAATGGCACCTTGGGAATCGTCCGTTGAATGTCCGGAATATTGTAGACCCCCGTGGCGGGGTCAAGTAAATGGGTACCCGCGATATGCGTCTCGCCACGCTCCAACGCCAACAACCCGCCGACACTGCCGACGTTGGTCGCGGCGATTTTCAATTCTGGACGGCGTAATTTCAATTGATCTTCCAACACGCCAATCGCCAGATCATGGCTGCCGGTGCATAGGATCGTGTTTTCGATATCGGCGACTGGCCGTAGGAGTTCGATCTCGGCGTCCTCGCCGGCATTGAGCCCTTCGACCAGACTGGGAATCCGCATCAAGCCGTCGGCGTGAACCATCGTCGTAATCACGCCGGCGCCGCGCGCCAGCGGAACGGCAACCAGTTTTCCGCCAACGCGACCTAAAGTCACGCGGATAAATTCCTCCAAGCCCAAATGGGAAGCGATCTTCTTTGGGACAATCGCGCTGACCGTAGGATGCGCCGGCGCCGCGATGCCCAAGAATTTCTCCAGAGCAGGGCGGAGAATTTCGCGCGCAATCACGATCGCCGAAACCGGATAGCCGGGAACGCCGAGCACCGGCTTACCAGCGGCGCAACCCAATACCGCCGGTTTGCCCGGCATAACGTCGATGCCGTGGGCGAGCAATTCGCCGGTATCGGCAACCACATCCGCAGTCAGATCATGCTCCCCCGCCGACGAGCCGGCGATGATCGTCACCAGATCGCATTCATCGAGCGCGCGCAATAATGCTGCCTTGAGCAAGGTCGAGTCGTCTTTCGCCCGTGAATACTTTACCGGCGTGCCGCCCCACTCATGGACGAATGCGGCAAGCACACTGGAGTTAAAATCGATGACCGCGCCCGGCGTCGGTTCCTCGCCCGGCTGAATCAGCTCGTCGCCAGTGGGAATGATGCCGATCTTCGGCCGCGCTTTTACCCGCACCTTGGTGTGGCCGGCCGCGAGCAATGCGCCCAAATCGTAAGGCCGCAACCGATGTGAGCGCGGCAACAGCAATTCGGTTGCGACAACATCTTCGCCAACCAGGCGAACGTGATTCCACGGCGCGACGGATTCGAAAATCTCAATTGTTGTGGAATCGACCTGATGCACTTTCTCGATCATGATTACGGCGTTCGCCCAGGCGGGTAGCGCATTGCCGGTGTCGACATAATGAAACCGCCCGGCGCGCGGCGAGTCGGAGTCCGCCAAGGAAAATTTTTTGCCAGCAAACTCGGTGGCGCCAAAAGTGTCTTCGGCGCGCACGCAAATACCGTCCATCGCCGCGGCGTGATAATGTGGCGAGGAAATCTTGGCGAAGACCGGCTCGGCGGTTATACGGTCGAGGGCGTCGTCGATGGGAATCTCCTCAGCGGCAAGGCGCGACGGATCGACCGTCGACAAAAACAATGCGCGCGCTTCGGTGAGCGGCGTTTTCTTGAGGTAACGTTTGCGAGCCATAAAACTCAGAACGTCTAGCGTCTGTCGTCTCGCGTCTAGTGTTTTCTGCTAACGCCAGACCCTGGACGCTAGACGCTAAACGCCATTTTAGAAAAGAATGACTTCAACTTCGTCACCCTGCTCCAAGCCATCTCGATTCAATTCGATGCGCACCATGCCGTCGGCTTTCACCAGCGTGAAGATCGCGCCGGACTTGCTCGGCAGCGGCGACGCGATGAATCCAGCGCCCTCACGTTCCAAAGTCACGCGGACGTAGTCTTCACGGCCGATTTGCGACGCGATGTTGGTTTTCAATCGCGCGCGCAGTGTCCGTGTGAACCGCTGCAACGCCTCCACACTCTCGCCGCCCAATCGGCGCAAGAGCGGCGCCCCGAACAGGTCGAAAATCACCAATGCCGAGACCGGATATCCGGGCAAGCCAAGAATCGGCTTGCCGCAAGCTCTGGCGAAAATCGTCGGCTTGCCCGGCGCGATCGAGATGCCGTGAAAGATAAATTGTGAATCTGGAAACGACAAAATCGTCTCCAACGCGATGTCCTTCGCGCCCATCGAGCTGCCGCCCGAAAGCAACACGAGATCGGCCCATGCCAAGCCTTCACCGATCGCTTTCGTCAACTGCTCGCGGTCGTCACGGATCACGCCCCAGTCCCTCAGTTCGCCGCCAACCTCTTCAATTAAGCCGGCGAGCGAGTGCTGGTTGATATTACGCACTTGTCCTAGACCAGGCTCCGTGTCGACATCGACGATTTCGTCGCCGGTGGAAATCAACGCAACCCTCGGCCGTTTGTAGACAGCGATCGATGAGATGCCGACCCCGGTCAGCGCGCCAACGTCATGGGCGCGCAGCCGACGCCCTTGAGGAAAAACCAACTCACCCCGTTTAATATCGTCACCGATCTGGATGACGTTTTGCCATGGCGATACGCCGCGATGGATTTCCACCAGCCCGCCATCGGTCTCATCGGTGTACTCGACCATCACAACGGCGTCAGCCTCGGGTGGCATCATGCCGCCGGTGGAAATGCGTATGGCATCGCCGGTATTAAGCGCCTGCTTGGCCTCCTTGCCCATCTCCACCACGCCGGCAAGTTTCAAGTAAGCCGGCAAGCTTTGGCTCGCGCCGAAGGTATCTTTGGCTTTTACCGCATAACCGTCCATCGCCGCGCGGTGAAAATGCGGCAGATCGACGGCGGAACTAAGGTTCTCGGCCAACACGCGACCACGCGCCGCCACGGAGGAAATTCTCTCCGTCCCCACCGGATCTACCGTCAGCAGCAAACCCAACGCGTCCTGTGGTGGCAAAACTTTGAAGAATGTCTGTGCCATCTGGTGCGGATCATAAGCAGAAGCAATTGGCGGAATCAATCGCGCCGCCCTGTCCGCTTGACAGGGTTGCCGCTTAGGATAACAATCGCGTCCGCGGCAACACGATCTACATGTTCGACAGCGAAGGCAACTATCTCGAACTGCATTTTCCACGGCCCGGCGGCCGGCGCGCGCGGCAGTCTGACTGAATCGTCGAGGATCGATGATCGAGGATAGAGGATCGACAGACGCCATCATCCATCATCCATCCTCTATCCTCCATCCTCCATCCTCCACCCGCGCAGGAAGAAACCTCACGAGAACTACAAAACATGGACAAACCCATAAAACTCTCCATCGCCGCGACCTCCAAGCGCGTCGATATCGCCAACGTCGTCGCTTTTAGTTTTTTCAATCACGTGGAATTGCCGCGCCAGTCCCAGCTCGATATCGCCATGGGCTGGCGTGACTCCGAATTGGGCGGCACCGGTCCAGCCATTCTGGTCGGCAGGAAGACGTACTCCTTTGGCTTCGGCAACCCTGTCGGGCTATCGGCCATGGCCTATCTCGGCCGCGGTTTTTATAAGCAAAAGATTCCGCTGCGCGCCATCGGCGTCTTTCCCACTTGGGATCGCTTGATCTTCGCCGTGCGCAAAGACACCGGCATCCAATCGCTCGAAGACGTGAAGCAGCAAAGGTATCCGCTGCGCATCTCGACGCGCCGGCGCGGCAAGCTGGCAACCACCATCTACGCCATCGAAGAGGTGCTCAAGGCTTATGGCATGAGCTACCGGGATATCGAAAAATGGGGCGGCAAGATCATGGAGGCGCCCAATCCGAGCGGTTCGGAACGGCGCGATGCGATCGAGTCCGGCAAAGCCGACGCGGTGTTCGATGAAGGCGTCAAAAGCTGGGGGCCGACGGCATTGAAAGCCGGCATGCGCTTTTTGCCGATCAACGACAACGCAGCAAAACACATGGCCGAGCTCGGATTCCCCAGCGCCATGCTCACGCGCAAGCACTACGCGCAGCTGGAACAAGACATCCACTGCGTTGACTTCAGCGGTTGGACCTTTTTCTGCCACGCCGATCTGCCAAACCAGATCGCCTACCAAATGGCCAAAGCCGTTGATCTTTGCTACCAACAAATTCCCGTCGACCACTTCGACAAACGGCCCATGACCATGCGCGAGTTTTGCCGCGGCGGCGAAGCGGGGCAATTGAATATTCCACTGCATCCGGGGGCGAAGAAATATTTCCGCGAGAAAGGCTACTTGTAGAGCTATGTTTTTACAAATTCAAAATTACAGATTCCAAATTTCGGAATCGGATCCTAAATCTGGAATTTGGAATCTGTAATTTGAAATTCGTAAAATCGAAGCGAGAAAGGGTCAATAATGTCTACCAAACCGCGCATCACCCTCGGCCTGCCCGACCACCCGCGCTGTCAGGCGATCATCGACGGCACGGTCGGCATCGAAGGCTACGAGATCGCCGTCGATCCAAACTTCGTCTCTTCCGGCGAGCGCCACTACAAATATCTCCACGGCGAGTGGGATGTCGGCGAAGTCTCGGCGGCGAGCTTGCTGCGCGCCATTGAGAAAGGACAACAGTTGCTGGCGATACCGGTGTTCTTCGAGCGCGGTCCGCGCCAGCGCAATATTTATCACTGCGAACAGCATCTCAAGCACCCTTCGGAGCTCAAAGGCAAAAAGTTCGGCTGCTTTCGCTACGGTGCCACCGCGGTGGTCTGGGCGCGCGGTTATTTGCTCGACGCCCACGGCATCAAGACCACCGACATGCAGTGGTTCGTCTCCGGCCGCGAAGTATTCATCGGCCATGAGTTGCCGGTCAAAGTGCAGCGCATCGATCCGCCGCCACCCTTTGGCGGCGAAAAACTCGTGCTTTCCAAAATGCTTAGCGAAGGCGAACTGCATGGTGCGGTAGTTCCGGGCGACAACGGCTACACCGGCTTTTTTGGCGGCGGTGAAACGCCACCCATGATGGCCGCCTACCCGGGCGTGAAGCCGCTCTTTGAGAACAACCAAGAAATCATCGACTACGTGAAGAAGACCGGCATCAACCCGATCATGCACGTGCTGTCAATTCGCAAAGAAATCTTCGAGCGCCATCCTGAATTGCCAGAAAAGCTCACGCGCGCCTTCATGGAAGCGCGCGATGTCGCAACCCAGTACATGCCCGCAGAGGAAATCGCCGGCTACCAAAAAGAACGCGACGTGCTCGGCGAAGATCCCTACGCTTACGTCATGGGTGAGAACGAGAAACGCACGCTCGCCGCGATGAATCGTTATCAAATCGAACAAGGTCTGATGAAAACCATGCTGCCGATCGACGATCTCTTCATCGGCCATGTGTGACTCGGCCAGAGCGCCATAGTCCGTTTCGAGTTCCGGGTTACGAGTTCCGGGTTTAACTCGAAACCCGAAACACGGAACTCGAAACAACGTGAGCGTAACCAGGGTCCTTGCACATACCGAGGAAAACCGAAGGAGGGATATTGTCTAGATGAGTATATTCCCGGCACAGCGAACCTCCCCCCTCCCCGGCGGTTACATGGGCAAGATTCTCCGTGTCGATCTGACGACCGGCAAGCTCACAGATGAAAATCTGCCCGAAGAACCGATCTTGAAGAAATTTATTGGCGGCCAGGCGCTCGCGCTTTACATTCTAATAAACGAGTTGCCGCTCAATGCCACGCCCTTCGGCCCGGAAAGCAAAGTGGTCATGATGACCGGCCCGCTCACCGGCAACGGCTTCACGCCGGGCGGCACGAAAATGACCGCCGTCTATCTCAGCCCGCTCACCAACAAGACACTTGGACGCGGCGCCACCAGCGGCTACTGGGCGACCTATTTAAAAGCCGCGGGCTACGACGGCGTCATCGTCGAAGGCGTATCACCGAAACCGGTCTATCTCTACGTCAAAGACGGCAAGGCGGAATTGCGCGACGGCGCCAAAGTCTGGGGCCTCGGCACACGCGACACTGAAGACCGCTTGCGTGAGACCGTCGGCAACCGCGATGCCAGAGTCTTGTGCATCGGCCCCGCCGGCGAAAACATGAATCGTGCCGCCATGCTCGCCAACGACTACAACCATTTCGCCGCCCACAGCGGCGGCGCCGTGCTCGGCTCCAAGAAACTTAAAGCCATCGTCGTCAGCGGCAGCCTGCGGCCAAGCTATCGCGACAAAGCGAAACTTGCCGATGCCGGCTTGCGTTGGCGCAACGTCTTGCAGCAGCACGACGTCAAGAAGAAGAAAACCAAGTACGGCCACGGCGACGCTTGGGGCGCGTTGAATAATTTGAACTGGCGCAGCACCGACATTCAACCGGCGCATATAAAAGGCTTCGACCAAAACGACGTCGTGCTCCGTCCCTGCTTCCAATGCGCCCGCATGTGTCCATGGGACGCCAAGTTGGGCGAAGGAGAATTCAAAGGCACGGTGGTTCATTTCAACGCCGGCGGTGAGTGGCTCGATAGTTTTTTTAATCTCGGCATCAAAGGCAACGCCGTGCTCTACTTGGCGGAGAAGATCAATAACTTGGGCATCGAGTGCAGCCATTTTTCCTGCGGTGCCGGCGTCGCATTCGAAGCCTGGGAGAAAGGCTTGCTCGGACCCGACCGCACCAACGGCGTAAAACTCGAATGGGGCAGTGTCGAGGCCGTCGAAAAACTCCTAGACATGGCGGCGCACCGCGAAGGCTGGCTCGGCAACTTGCTCGCGGAAGGACCGAAGCAGTTGGCTGAAGCATTGGGCGGCGATGCGCCCAACTGGGCGGTGCACACCAAAGGCGGCACACCGGCGATGCATGAGTGGCGCCCGCTGCTCGGCCAAATGTTACGTGAGCTGGTCGCCAGCGGCGGCATGAAACCGCAAGGCGGCGGCTCGAAAAATCCGCCGCCCGATCTACGCGATAAAGAACATTGGGGTCCGCTGGAAATGGACAACCCGGAAGGCTGGGTTTGGTCTCATGTGTTGTCCGAACAGTACCGCCAATTCACCGGCATCTTCGGCGGCTGCTGGTTCGCTCAGGAGAGCCACAAGAAGGATGGATTGAACTCGATTGTCGACGCCTTCAACGCCATCACCGGCTGGAATTTCACCATGGATGAAGCCCTCACCGCCGGCCACCGCAGCATGATTTTGCAAAGCCTCTTCGCCACTCAGCGCGGCTGGATCGCCGACTTCGACTGGCAAGACGTCGGCCCACGGTTTTTAGAGCCCATACCCGACGGCAAATACAAAGGCTTTACCATCGCCAAGTGGCTGCCGGATATGATCTGGGACTATTATAAACTGTCCGGTCGGCACGAGCGCACGGGAAGGCCGTACAAAGACACGCTGGAAAAACTTGGCCTCGAAGAATTTACGCCCTGGAGCCAGGAGGCGAGCCATTTGTGATCGTAGCCGTTGATTCAGGAAGTCAGTCGGCGAATCGTCACCTTACCGGAAGGCCGCATTTGAATACTAATTTCGTAGCCATCAAGTAGCGACATTCCCACAAGCGGAGTCACATCTGCAGCGTGGATGGGCACACGACAGGGTTGACCGTCCCAAATCACAACGCCCTCATAGATATCAAAAACAGATTTACTGCCATCGGCCAAGAAGGCACGACCTCGTCGACGCCATTCAAACCCCAGCTCGGCAAGCAGCGTTGATGGAAGGCTGAGCCAGCCGTCAAATCCCGTGTCGAGAACCGCTTCGACTTCCTGATCCCGGCCGTTCTGTCCACGGATCGTCATGCGAATCACAATTTGACGATCGGCAGTCACCCTACCGGTGATCATGCCTGTGCCAGCGGGTAAGAACCGAACCGATGAGCGTAGGTCAAGCCAACCCGGCGCAACCAAATTTGCGCCGTCGGAACACGCTCCAGCAGCCGGTCAGATGCTGCGAGTTCCGAAGCGTCAGTCTCGTAGGCGCCGGATTCGATATCGATGGCAACGAACTCCCCCTTATGGCTCGCCTCTAACTTTAATTGGAGCCGCTGATAGATTTCATCACCGCGGCGAGCGAATTCTTCCTTGCTGAAACGAGGCTGTACTTTCATAGAGCCACCCTTTCGTTTTGACACTCCAACATGAGTATAACCCGCGACGTGGGTTCGCACCATAGCAGAGTTTCTAAGGACTGCCCACTATGGCAACTCCTCCAACAACCGACTCGCCCCCTTGATTGGATTCTTAATCCGCAGCAGTTTCTGCACGTACCACACACGCGCGGCGACGGGATGAACGACTGGCACGCCGAGATCGTTTTCCGCCGTGACGATGTCTTTAACGCCCCAAGCGCCGGAGCCGAGCAAGTAGATTCCCTGCGCGGTCGCGTGTTTATTGAATGATGCTTTTAAGTGCTGGTAGATCGTCTCGCTGGAAATCTTGCCGGCTTTATCCGGCGAGGTGTCCATGCCTTCCATGCCGAGCACTTCAAAGCCGGCGTCGGTGAAGTAGCGTGTGAAGATATCGTTCATCTTTTGGTCGC
>CAYZJE010000216.1:0-11995 GCA_964478485.1 uncultured Syntrophobacter sp.
AACTTTACGTCCCCGGCGCCAATCCAGCCAAGAGCAAACGGCACTAAGAGTACAGCAATACCCGCCATCAGACCGACGATGCTCTGAACAAATGGACTGATTCCATGAAAACCGTTTAGAGCTATCCCAGAAGTAGCCCCGAGGAGCACCAACCAATTAGGAATTTTTCGGACCTTCAGATCAAAGAAAGCCGACAGTGAACTTATCAAAATCACAAGAGTGTCTAAAAGAGTCAATAGTTTAAAACGTTATTCTCTTGCAGCGCAGGCTACACTTTCAATTATGGTTTGTCAATAAAAATTGAGTGCAGCATGGCCGACAAGCAAGTGCGTGGTTAGGAGGCGGACTAAATCCGCCTCCTAACCACGCAAACAATGCAAACAACACCCGCAACTTAAGAGGCTGAAGTGCAATTTTGTGGATCGCCAACGCAGGTAGCAACCTTGCTCCAACCACTGGCCAACTGATTACCAATGTTAGTGCTCTTGATCGCAACCCAGAAAACCAAGGCAACCAGCACGACAATCAAGGTATATTCGACCAAGCCTTGACCATCCTCCTCAACTAACAAACGTTTTAAAAGCTCCATGATTCACTCACCCCCTTTCCTATATACTGTATTAATTTCGGCACATTCCAATCGACAGTAGCGGTACCAACGCATGATGCATGCCATAACAGCAATTTCAAAAAAATCAGCGAGTTGAATATAATTGCCCGCAAACTGGCCATGGCAATTTGACAAATCTGACAACCAGATCCCGACTACTGTCATAAACTGCACATCATTAATGATAACTCTCTGCTAATACTTGTCTATATAGAACCGGAAGCAAAAAATCTATAGGATAGTCAACCTTGCAAACATCGTCGACTATACTACTCGTGAGGAATCACGGAAGTTTAAAGGAGATACGGCATGTCAGCCCCGCTCACTAACAATCAAATAAGGTATAATTATTGCTAAGAGCAATGATTCGAATTGAAATTGAGTACGGCCAGGACACAACTTTGTAGTCTAATCCGGTTTGGACAGTATAATTTTTCGGAAGGACACCCAAATGAATAACGAGCGCATCGATGACTCGCCGCTAACAGTATTAGTTATTGAAGACCACCCGGACCAGCGGGAACTCTTGGCGATCGTGCTACAGCGAGAGGGCTACCGGGTTGTTACCGCCGCGAACGGTTTGGAAGCATTGGAAAAATTAGAAGTTGAAAACATTCAAATTGCGCTTTCAGATATTATGATGCCAAAAATGGATGGCTTTGAGCTGATCAAACGTATTCGCACGAATCCAGCATTAAAAAGCATTTACATAATTCTAATTACCGCCAGAATTCAGGAAGGCGACCGAGTACGAGGCTTGGACCTTGGAGCTGATGATTATATCACTAAACCATTTTCATTTTCCGAATTACTTGCCCGGGTACGTGTAGGTTCTCGGGTTGTCCACTACCAGCAACATTTGGAGTATCAAACCCAAGTTGATTCCCTTACCGGTCTTTTCAATCGCCGCGCTTTTGAGAAAAAAATTCATGAAGAATTCGAGCGGTCCAAACGGTACCACAACCCGCTATCCTTATTGATTTTAGACATCGACAATTTCAAAACCATCAATGACACCTACGGCCATCACGGCGGCGATGCGGCACTCGTAAAGATCTCAGAGACGTTCCGCGAAAAAACCCGGCAGAGCGACTTTCCTTCCAGATACGGCGGCGAAGAATTCGTTCTGGTGTTACCGGAAACCGACCAGGAAAATGCCCTTCTAGTCGCCAGCAAAATTCACGATGCGATTCGATCGTCCGCTTTTGGTACGACGGCACGCCCATTTAGACTAACTGTGAGCATTGGCGTGACTTCAACCTCCACCAGATTTTATTCTGATTGGCGCGAGATGTTAGACGATGCGGATCAAGCCCTCTATTTGGCGAAAAACACAGGTAAAGACCGAATCGAGACTTGGGATCCGGAAAAAAAAACTAGCACACCCCAAGCGCCGGCACATCCCTGAACAGTATGTCATTACGAAACTTTGCTCTCATGGCCTTCGTCACTATCGCGGTGGCCTTGGGAAGCATTTATTCTGTGGTTGAAGTTTACGGTAGCGTTAGGCCCAACTCTAGCCCTTTGAGCGCAGCATCTTCTTCGCGGCCGCTTGTCAAGCCGCCTGTCGCCGAAGAATCTAACAACAATTTTCTTGACACGATGTCTGAGTCGCTTGGCATTAATAAAGAGCTCGCGATTTACGGCGGCGTTGGAGCCATTGGTGTTTTCGTGATGGTCCTGGCGATCAGTAGTGCGGCTTTCCATTCCAAAAGTAGGGCGGAGGCGCAGCTCGAAATCCTCATTCAAGAAAAGGAAAAGGCTGAAAATCTAGCCCGACTCAAGTCAGAATTCCTCAACCAAGTGTCCCATGAACTCCGAACTCCTTTGGCTGTCATTATCGGCTACATTGAATGCATGACCGATGGGCTCTATGGACAAATCGAAACGAAACACCAAGAGATTCTTCAGGTGGTCGCCAAACAGTCAGCCCATCTGAAAAACATGATCGATCAAATTTTGATCTACTCACGGTTGGAAGCTGGCAAACAGCCGGTGCGCATTGAGGAATTGGAACTGACAAAAATGATCAATGACATGAAGGACACTTTCGACTTTTTGTGCCGTCAAAAAGATCTAGATCTTCGTTGGGAACTCCCTAGAGATCCGATGACGGTTCGTAGCGACCCGATGCGGCTCAAGGAAGTCATTAGTAATCTGCTGCAGAACGCAGTGAAGTACACTGACCACGGCTCAGTGACCGTGCGCATGAAAAAATTACCGACTGAGGATTCCTTATTGATTGAAGTGGCTGACACCGGAATGGGAATATCAGAACAACACCTCCCCAGCATCTTCGAAGCCTTCATGCAGGCGCATAAGACCTCGACGACAAATTCCCGCGGCGGTATCGGATTGGGGCTCAGCATCGTCAAAAAACATCTCGATCAGATCCATGGCATGATCAGTGTCGAAAGCGAACTCGGCAAAGGCTCCACATTCCGAATCGTCTTGCCACGCAGCCATGATAGCCATGCGTCACGCAAAAGCTGGATCAGAAAGTTGCTGCGATTTCGCCCTTTTGCAATTGGGGCCAAGCGGCCAGGCGGTAAACCACAGTTAGAATCTGCCAGACAAAAAGCCATAGATACTCACCACGCGATGGGCTAGAATTCAGTCGGTCCTCGCTCCGCCGGGCTAGTCATGCTCGAACTTTTCCGGGCTCCACTCTTCCATGGGAAGCGATCGTCAATTAGCATCGCTGGATATGCACCGTACGCTCACCATCATCGTGCCCTCCATTGGCAACATGGTTTTCGTGTCGATCTTGTTGGTTCTGGTATTCGGCACTGGTAATAGCCTGCTTTACGATGGTGATACGGGTTATCACATACGAACGGGCGAAGAGATTCTGAAGAATTGGCGGATCCCGGCTTTTGACATCTTTTCAGCCCATCAGCCCCCGCTTAAATGGACTGCACATGAATGGCTTTCAGAAGTCATTATGGCCGCTGTCTTCAAGTTTTTCGGTCTCACTGGGATCGTCATGTTTTTTGCCTTTTTGCTTGCGTCCACTCATTGGTTGCTCTATTTCATCCTCACGCAAAAGTCCGCGAATCTTACCTTAGTGACCCTCACGACGTTCTTAGCAACAGCCACGTCATCAAGTCACTGGCTCGCCCGGCCACACGTATTTTCACTGTTGTTCACGTTAGTCTGGTGCCACATCTTGGATCGATTCCAATATAAAAACCGCGCCGTGCTTTTCTACCTGCCAATACTTATGATTTTTTGGGTCAATTTGCATGGTGGCTACTTTTTTGGCCTAGTACTCATGGGTTTATATCTCGGTGGCAATCTTCTGTCTTCATTTTCCAGTCCACCGCAAGAGTCGAAGCAGCATCAGAAAAAGGCAAAAACGTTATTTGCTTATTTGATCCTGACGGTTACAGCCTGCGTGATCAACCCGCTCGGTTTCGAGATCCTTGTTTTCCCCGTCCAGAATATATCTAATCGATTCCTAATGGATCGTATCATCGAATTTATGTCGCCCAATTTCCACGAAGCGCTACCGTTCGAGTATATGTTACTGGCAACCATTGGGACATTGGCACTTTCACGAGCGCCACTAAACCTAATCGAGTCTGGCCTTCTTCTGTTGGTCTCCTACATGGCTCTTTACTCCGCGCGGTATATGTCGCTATTCGCTATAATCGTCGCCCCTCTGTTGCTAAAGAGCAGCGACAGCGTGATCGGCAATTTACCGGCACCGCTCGGTAGATTCCTCCAGACGCGGAATCGAAACCTGGCGGAAATCGACAAAAAAGTCCTGGGTTATGTTTGGCCGACGTGCGCCATGCTGTTAGTTATCGGGCTTGGGCTTGGTGGCAGACTCCAGTTCAATTTCGATGAGCAGCGATTCCCCGTAGCAGCAGTCAAATTTTTAAATCGTGAACTGATTACGGGAAACATGTTCAACAATGACGAATTCGGCGACTACATCATATTTTCCGCCTGGCCAAAGTACCGAGTATTTATGGACGGGCGGTCTGACATTTATGGCGAAAAACTGGGTGGCGCGTACTTGCAGGTAGCAAACGTTCAGCCCGGTTGGAAGCAGGTTCTTGCACGAAATAACATCAGCTGGGTTATTTTTGACACAAATTCCTCGCTAACTGCCGCCCTTAATGGCGACCCAGATTGGCGCCCGATTTATACTGATAAAGTCGCGACGATATTTGTCAAAAAAATTCCTGATCACGGCCCCCTTCTGGCCAAATACCCTGGCGTAGAGTTAACACTCGCAAAATAGACTAAGGATTTTCCGAAGGCTCATCCCGGGTATCGCGGAAAAGTGTTCAAGGCTAATCTTATAGGTGCAACAAACTTGTCTGCCGACACAGACTTTTGGCCAAATTCGGCCACTTTTCAACATCGTCTTTCCCTACTGTAGCGAGTTAAATGGTTGTAAAACCAGTGTTGCCGCATTCCTTAGATAGATCCTGGCACAGGCATTGCTCAAAACTATTCCGTTTCTCTAGCAACAATTTTTGTACAACATGGTTGACCTTGCCTACCGGTCGCCGCTATTCGCGAGACCTTAAGTTGGAAGCAATGGGCCAGACGTCCACGACCAGAGCCGGCAGCGCCGAATTTGAATTGCAGGTCCAACAAGCAATTCAATCCGCCATGTATAGCACGAGCCAGGTCGCCGTGTTGCTTATCGATTTGAACACCTCGATCAATGGTCCATCGCACGGCTCTGCGACCTCCACAGTCGTACAAAACTCGATCCTGGTCCGGCTTAGAGGCGACCTTCGTGAGACCGATACCGTAGCGCTGCTTGACCACGGACAAGTTGGCGTGCTACTGCGATCCGTCCAAAGCCCAAAAGATATTAATCTAGTTGTTAGCCGATTGGTTCCCCAATTGGCAGACTTAACCCGATCCGACGAATCCACCATGCCGATTGTTCCACGAATGGGAGTCGGAGTTTTCCCGGACCACGCTGAGACCGTCAGCGGCGTGCTTGAGCACGCACGTAACGACCTCGCCCTTGCCATTGCAACCAGCCGATCCCATAACATCTACAGCCCACAATCTCAGGGACGCGTGACCTCCCGGCTCTGGATGAGTGAATTACGCCAGGCGATTGTCAAAGACCAGCTATTTCTCACCTTCCAGCCGAAGGTACGTCTAAACCAGCCGCAGGTAACCGGGGTTGAGGTGCTGGTTCGCTGGCAGCATCGTGAACATGGAATCATTTTACCTGATCAATTCATACCATTTGCCGAGCGCACCGGTTTGATAATTCCAATGACCTTGTGGGTGCTGCAGCAATCTCTGATCCAGTGCCGCACATGGAATGAAATGAACCTCGATACCAACGTAGCAGTCAACTTATCCATGTGGAATCTGGAGGCTCAGGAACTGCCCGAACAAATTGAAGCCCTGTTACGGGATACCGGCGTGCCACCAGAAAATTTAGAGCTGGAAATCACCGAAACCAGCATCATGAACGACCCACAGCGAGTTATTCGCACGCTGAACAGAATCCGCGATCTCGGGGTACGATTCGCCATCGACGATTTTGGCACCGGGTATTCATCCTTCGCTTACCTCACCAAGTTACCGGTATCGTGCATCAAAATCGACAAATCGTTTGTGCAAAATATTGCCACGGATCGGGACAGCTCGGTAATTGTCAGATCGATTATAGACCTAGGGCATAATTTAGGACTAAAAGTGGTAGCCGAAGGAGTCGAGACGGCGCAAGCAATGGAGCTGCTACGAACATTCCAGTGCGATGAAGTGCAAGGCTACTATCTCTGCCGCCCTATTACGGCCGAAATGATGACAAAGTTCCTGATGGAGCCGCCCGCTGCTGTTACGGAGCGGCAAATCAAGTTGTCGGGCAATTGGCAGCCGCTCGGCCAGCCCAATTGATAGGGCTAACGTTTTCAAGCGAATGTATAAATGCATATCCGTTTACGTGATCACCAAAAAATTTAAATACAACTTGACTTATTCGGAATTCCCGAACAAAATAGCCGTGTTTGATTAGAAGGCACTCTAGATAGGAAAGGGTTATTACGATGAAGAAAAAAATCGTCCCGACTTGCTCGGCTGCACTATTGACGTTGTCGCTCTTGGCGCTACCCGTAAACGGAGGTGCGCAGCAAGCTCCCGAGGGAGCGGATGCGCCATTTTTCCTAGGTAGTATTATATTATCGATCTTACATCTGCCGACAAAGCTGGTTACCTGCGTGGGCACCCAATTCAGCGCAGCGCTATTCTATAACGCCACGTATGGCGTACCGGGTAGTTACGAGGGCGGAACCAATGGTAGGGATATTGGCGAAACCGCGCGCCGCAGTTGTACGGGAGACTGGGTCATAACGCCCAGCCAAGTTAAAGCCGACTACGGGAGCTAGTCTAGAAACAACTTTTTTCGAGTACGGGAACCTCATGAGCGAAGCGAAATGAGGTTCCCGTAATTCACTCAAAATTCCATCGGCCCTTGTAATTTTTTCTGTTGTGTCCGCTCCGACGCGACTCGTTTGGGTCTTCACTCTGGCCGACCCAGGGCCTACTGCCATAGCCTGAATTCTGCCCATCCCTCATTGCCACCGTTTCTCGACGCCGCTAATTCCGTCTGCGCATTTTCTTTGCTTCCGCTCTGAAGATCGGCAAGATTCCCCGCAATGGGCATCCCCGTCATGCTTGTAGTCGTGGCGTCTACGTCCAGGTTTTTCCGATCAGTTTTGGGCTTTGACAATATCGGCCGTGCTTACCCAACCGTCGGCCTCATGCGCGTCCTGTTCGCCGGTCCAACGCTTTACCCGGGAGGCTTCCTTCAAATTCCACCGTCAGGTAGACACCCTTTGCCGTCCGGCTAGCAGTCCCCCTGATCGGGCCTGCTAAGGTCTTTCACCTGCTAGGTCTGCGCCCTACCGGGCGCACAAAAACGAAGAGGCCCCGGACATCGTCCGGGGCCTCTTCGTTACGTCGTGCCTATGTTGGCTTGTCTACTTTGATTCGCGTTTTCGTCGGGCGATTCTCAAACCAGCCAAGCCGAGGCCAAGCAGGACCATCGAAGCTGGCTCCGGAACTTGTGTTCCGGTGGTGGTGCCGGTGGTGCCGGTGGTGCCGGTGGTGCCGGTGGTGCCGGTGGTGCCGGTGGTTTGGCCGGTGGTTCCGCCCGAGGTCTGCGAGAACAGCTGCGTGAAATCGCTCAAAAACGCGAAACAATTGGAGCAATCAGGTGCAGACCAAGCAATATCCTTTCTAATGCGTAGTATGTCTTGTGCATCAAACAGTTCGTAATCGGCAATCTTAGCCCCTAGGCGAGGGTCCAAATAGGCTGACAGAGAACTGATAAGAACTAAATTCTCGTCCAACACGAGTTCGCCAATGAAGATTCTTCCACCGCTCGCCCCAAGAACACCTGTAAATATCAAATAGTCATCGATAATACGATTGTCACCATACGTCGAGGTCACATCGAACTCAACAAACAGGTCCTTGGCTTCGCCACGATATGCGATGGCCTCGTCCCCGAGCAACTGAAATGAAAGCCCGTACTCAGTATGGCCATACGGACCAGCAAGCTCAATTTGCGGAGTGACGCGCACCCCATCCATGGATACTGGACTGATTCCAACAATCGAGCAGTCAAAGTGCGTAAAAATCTTGTACACAACTTGTAACACTATATTATTGTTGATATCATTGTCCTCCCAACTCGCTTTTAAGGTGGACAGGCTTATGCCATTAATAAACGCTACATCGGCCTCCGTATAAATAATATCGGCGTAGGCCTTTGAACCAGATAGACTTCCTACGGTAACAAAGGTGGCCAATCCGAATGCGCTCATGTGCATTAAAAATTTCTTTATCATAACTTCCTCCTAATAATTGGGTTGACGGTTAGAATCCATTGCTCAGCTACTAAAGCAACCGAAGTGCCAATTTATAAGAGGTTGATTTGTAAGCGATTTTGATTGACCCATCGAGACTAAAGTGTAAGGCGTTTTTACACATATTTCGATTCGTATATGAGCAATTCAACTACTTGATTTGGCGGGATAATCTACCATCTCGTTTGTAAACGCATGTTACACAATAGGAGCTCTGGCATACAGTTCAATTTCTTTAAAAGCCACGGACTAACGGCTTCCCGCCAGTCTATCATTCCTAAAAGATCCACAAGTAGAGCAATTGAACCCGCCATCGATCACAAAAAAAGGCCTTGGCTTATATTATAGCCAAGGCCTTTACACACATCCCGATCACGCGAGTCAGAGTTTTTAGACTATACTACGGCCAATCAACGAGATATCGAGAATCTTTGTCAAAAAGCCCCCTCCTAGCTGCTATATGCTCCTCCAGCGCTTAGCAACAACCGCTTTTCTGCCTTTGAGCTACCTCGCACCTGACGATTGGAGTTTCTCTGCAAGCTTCTTGGCATCATCCGCCTCTGCAAACCGCTGACTCAGTAACGATGCCTTTTTCACCGTCTCTTGGGCTAGCGCTTTTTCATTATTCTTTTCGTACGCCAAGCTTAGATGGTACAGGACAGTCGGATTTTTCCCCTGGTACTTTTCGTTGCTCTCTTTCAGCAATCCCAACGCCGTCTGATATATTCCCTTCTTGTAATAAATCCATCCAAGGGTGTCGGCGATACCGGGATCGTTCGGGTTGGTCTCTCGCGCCCGTTGCGCTAGCGATAATGCGACGTCGAGATTTCCACCGTTTTGCGCGTAGTTCCAAGCAAGGTTATTCGCTGCAGGGGTGTAGTTCTTATTGAGGTCAAGGATTTTTTTATAATATTCATTAGCCTTCTGGGAGTCTTTCTTCAACTCAAACAAGATCGCTGTCATCATCAGCGGAGCCAAGTTCTTAGGTTGCCTGATCGCGACTTTTTGGTATTGGTCTATTGCAACGTCAAATTTTCCTTGAGCCGCATAAGCACTCCCAATCGTATAATAGGCCGACACAAGCTCCGGATTACGTTCGATCGCTTTCTGAAGTAGCTGGATACCTGTCGGGTAGTCTTTTGAAGCCAACTTGAGACGGCCCAGCAATTCGTAAATGGCTCCCTGATTTTTAGATTTGCTCAGATGTTGATTTGCGCGTTCAAAGGCCAATTTTGGGTTTCCTTGAATCGTATGGATCTGAGTGATCGCTCTCAACGCGTCAAATCGTTCTGGATCGAGATCGAGCACCGCCTCGTATTCTTTGATCGCCTCGGGATACTTTTTCTGTAACAAATAGACCCCAGCAATATTGATCCGTGGCGACGGATCGTCGGAGTTCTGCTCGCGCGCCCGGCGAAACAAAGCGAAGGCTTTTTCTATGTCACCGCCCTTAAGGCGCGCGGTCCCGCTTACCAACAAAGCCTCTACATTATTCCGATCTCTCTGCAATACCTGGTCACTAAGTTCTTGAGCGAGCTTTAGATCTCCGCGAGTTGCATAAATCTTTGCCAGCGCAAGTTTAGGTGGCATCCAGTAAGGACTAAGTTCTGACGCCCGACTCAGACTTTTTTTCGCATCTTCTATCTGATGGTTTCGTAATTGTGCTATTCCTAATAAGTAATATCCCGGCACAAACCGAGGACGATTACGGGCGGCCGCGACTAAATCCGAAACGGCTTGTTTCGCATTTCCCTCGTCAAGGGCGAGTCTGCCGCGAAAAAATAGGCCGTCGGGATCCGTTGCTTCCGCCTTGAGAATTGCATCCACGTAATAACGCGCTGACTTAAAATCCTTCTTAACAATATAAATTTCTGCTAAGCGCTTTTTGCCAGACAAAGAATCGGGTTTCTTTTTAAGGAAATCGAGATAGATCTTTTCAACTTCATCGAAGTGCCCCGTCCTCTGGTAAAAGCCGCCCAGTACATGCAGCAACGATTCATTCTCGGGATCGTCTTTGGTTGCCGCTAACAATTCTTCCTCCGCACGCTTTCGATCGCCTCGAGACAGATGCAACTTTGCAAGCGAAATACGCGCTTGTGCGAGTTTAGGATCGATATCCAATGCTTTTCGGTAATAAGCTTCGGCGCCCTTCATGTCCCCGTTCCGAACGAAAACATCTCCTAGATCAACGTAAGTTTGGGCGCGGCCGGGTTCTTTCTCGACAATCTTTTCCAATTCTTTTTGAGCGGTCTCAAAATCATTTTCAATCATTGCGATAGAGGCAGCGAGGTAACGACTCTCAAATGAATTAGGGCCTTGCTCACGTAATATCTTTAACTGTCTCTTGGCGTTGGTCATATCTTGGCCTACTGCATAATATTTCGCCAATTGAAAACGCGCCTGTGCCCAGTCTGGCTTCAGATCGGTCGCGCGGGTAATTTCGCCAAACCCGCGTTTCATATCACCTCGTCGGATTAGGAGATTACCAAACTCAAAGTGCGCTTCTGCGTCGGCCGGATCGAGTTTCAAAGCATTTCTGAACTCGATCTCTGCTTCCCCAAATTTTGATTTTGCGACATACTCTCGGGCTTGCTTTAAATATCGGTTCCGCTTTGCCTCACGATTTGAAAACGCATCGAGATAATAGGCTGCGACGACACCGCCGAGCATTATCACTACGAGGATAAGAATCGTCCGTCTCATATGGATACTCCTTGGGTTAATTTCACTTAAACTTGTGACGAGATAATTGACTGGATTTGCGCAAGAGAATGCTCTCGCTGAACGCTTTGATTTACTGACAACTTAGACTTGTAGAAATGGCATGAACAAGGTTAATAAGGGAATTTTGCGCTCGACCCACAACAGGACAAAAAAGAAACATGACGCAACCGCGTCACACTCACCGTTTTTCGCCTAGCTCTGCCAATGCTTTCTTGGCTAATTCGACCTCCGGAAGTGTTTGATTTAGAGCGATGACCTTCTTGAGAGTTTCACGCGCCAAGACAACGTCGTCGCGTTTATAGTAGGTCATTCCGAGGTGATAAAGCACCGTTGGATTCCGATTATCGTATTTGTCAGAGCTTTCCTTTAATAGCCGAATCGCAGTTTCGTAAACCCCTTTCTTGTAATAGACCCAGCCCAGCGTGTCCGCGATCGACGGGTCATCCGCCCGTGCCTCCCTGGCCTTTTGCGCCAAGGTAAGCGCGATATCGATGTTGCCGCCATATTCGGCGTAGTTCCACGCCAGATTGTTGGCCGCCGGGGCGAAGTTTTTGTCGATGTCCAGGACTTTTTGATAGGTCTCATTGGCTTTTGCGGTTTGTTTTTGTCGATCGTAGATCGTCCCGATCATCATGTAAGCCGGAATCGATTTAGGATTCTTCGCAACTATCTTCCGATACTGATCGAGCGCGGCGTCGAAACGCTTTTCCGCCGCGTAGGCGTTGCCGATGGTGTAATAGGCGCTGGTAAGCTCAGGATTGTGACTCACCGCTTTTTCCATGTATTCGATCGCTTTACCGTA
>CAYZJE010000217.1:0-3037 GCA_964478485.1 uncultured Syntrophobacter sp.
AGCGTTTCAACAACCTCCCCATAGCCATAGACGCGGGAATCCACCGCGACGGAAACTTCTTTTTCAAGCTGCTGTCGCAGAGACGCAAGGGCGAGACTATCCTCGCCAATCAAACAAATTGGTAACTTCATTCCCGGCCATCTTCCCGATGCATAAACTTTAATTCCATCTCAGAAACGGCGGCGATCACGGTATCGATGCGCCGCGCGCCGCAGGCTTCTTCTCTGCGCCACTATTCGGCAGTGGTACTTGCCGAATATCCGGATCGTCGTATTTTTCAATCGACGGAAGCTGCGGCTTTTCTCCCGGCTTCATCGTACGAACAATACGCGGAGTGATTACGAAAACGAGCTCCGACTCTCTATTTTGAAATTTAGTACTTCTAAATAGTGCGCCCAATATTGGCACGTCGCCAAGGATCGGAAACTTGCTCAAATCTTTCACAATATCCCGCTTTAACAATCCGGCAATTATGAGACTCTCGCCCTCTTTCAGCTCGACGCGGCTCAAAGCCCTATTCACCTTAAGCTGCGGAAACCCATTAACCAAGACTCCATCTGGCTCGCTAACTTCAGAAAAAACTGGCAGATCAATCCGATCGGACCATGTGATCACAGGGACGAAGTCTAAACGGACGCCAAAAGGTTTATACTGAACAGTGGACGAGTCCGCTAGGGTTTGAACTATCGGAAATTCGCCACCGGCTAGAAAACCAGCCGCCCGGCCGTTTTTGATCACAAGCCGCGGCTGCGCGAGTATCTCAGCAATATCCTTGTTTTGGAGCATTCTATACAGCGAGCTCAGTGCATAGGCACCGTTAACATATGTGAACGCACCGTTCGCCGCACCTAAGAATGAGCTCACTGAACCAAGGAAACTGTCTGCTGATCGGACTTGATCTGGGCCAGTGAAACGAAAATTAAACCCGATTTCTCGTGCCTTCGTCATCGAGACCTCGGCCACGATTACATCCAGCTCGATCTGGCGTATTTCTCTAATAACCAGCATATCCACGATGCCTTCGATTTTTCCCTTGTCGGGAAATCTGTACGGCGAGTATAGATCCGCTGCCGGTTCAAAGCCGGCAAAATTAGACCCGCCAGTTGACGGCAGGATCGCTTTTTGGGCACTTACGACTACCGACGTCCCCCCTGACGCAACTGCGGCAGGAGGCTTCGGCGGGACATACGTCAGCGCTATTTCCAAAACCTTGTCGTACACCGTTTCGTTTGAGACTTCGCCCTTTAAGACCAGCGAAGCCCCGGAAGTTGAGATTTCAACCTTTTCGTTCGGAAATACCGATCTCAACTGGGCGCGCAGTGCGGCGATATCCGGCCCAACGACCAGATCGTAGTTGACCACATCGCCCTTCTCGTCGAACACAATCAAAGACGTGGTGCCGATCGCTTTGCCATTAATCAAAAGCTGGCTCGGCGCTACCACCAAGACATCCGCGACCGCCGGCTGAGATATCGAGACTCGCTTAGCTTTTTCGGCAAGCCTAAAAACCATGGACTTATTAATAGTTACCGAAATGGTCGGTGCAACTGACTGCTGCGCCGCTACCGGGCACACAGCGAGCGCCGACCCAATTAACGCAACTAAACTAAGCTTATTTAGCCGCCCCCTGACTAAACAATGGCTTCTCATGAACCCCTCCCCTTCCAAATATTAAAATTCCACCACGTTACGGCTGCTGCCTTGAATAACCTCGACCCGATACTTATCGGGCGGAGGCTGTGCAACCGGCCCACTGCCAGCTTTTTTACTCGTAGTTGCGGCCGCAAGCGACAACAAATCACGCTTATTGCTACCGATGGTATTTATTTCCGCCTCATCACCCAGACCGCGCAACGCCAAGACAATTTGTCCTTCCGAAGACGCCAGAGTCAACTTCTCCACTTCACTCGGTGTCAATTCCAAGGTAATTGATCGAGCCAGCTGAGGCTTGCCGTCCTTCTGCTCAGTGCTTTGTGCAACCGAAAGAACCCGCTTATTTTGCATTACTATCTTAGAAACCTTAGCATCCTGCTGCGCCCCCACTGGTAGAGTCGTCAGAATAATGTCGACTCGGTCATCGGGAACGATAAATCCACTTACCCCGATAATCTCATCAACCCTAACTGCAAGAGCACGCTTGCCAGCCTCCAAACGAACCGTCAGCCCAGCCCCTTCACCCGCCAAACGCGTCTCTAAGATAGGTTCATTGGCTAGAATCTTTACCCGATTTGTTTTGCCCATAACCTGCTGGGTTGAAGAGAAGGCACCGACCGGGATTGAGTTTTTCGGCCACGGGATTGTTTTTACAAGGCCTTTCTTTATCGCCTCATCGTTTATTATTGTCCCCGGAGCTATGTCTTGCCCCGCGACAACAATATCTTGATTGGCCGCGCGCAACGAATCGGTCGCTTTTTGTTGCTGCCCGAGAAAATTGTAAATTCCGTAGGCGGCAATAAATCCGAAAAAGACCGCGATCACAAGGGCGATTTTTAACCTATTTTGCATACCAACTCCTCATCAAATCACATAATTTCTGAAATTTTACCATTCTCAATCAAGCTCATAAGCACGCCGCCAAATCCTCGCCACTACCTAAAAACCAGCCCACTGGCCCGTATGATCAAAATAGTATGCGATTATCGTTCCAATCGCAAAAGCGACACCCCAGGGAACTGAACCGCCTCGCTTTTCGCTACGTATATGAACCGGATCGGGAATGACCTGGCCCAGACTGAGCACGGCGATTTTAAAATCCATCCACAAATGTTTAATACTACCAAGCCGGGTAGCTCCAAAAGAAAGATAGACGACCGCTATCAAGCCGGCGCTTAATGCTGAATAGAAGAAGACTCGCGGCAGCCATGAAACCCCTAAGAGCGCTCCCACCACACCGAAAAACTTTACGTCCCCGGCGCCAATCCAGCCAAGAGCAAACGGCACTAAGAGTACAGCAATACCCGCCATCAGACCGACGATGCTCTGAACAAATGGACTGATTCCATGAAAACCGTTTAGAGCTATCCCAGAAGTAGCCCCG
>CAYZJE010000218.1:0-8368 GCA_964478485.1 uncultured Syntrophobacter sp.
GGCGCGTTCATCGCCGGTCTCGGTTTGATACTAACCGGCGTGCCGGTCGCGCTCTTCGTCAAACGATCACCGGAAAGCATGGGACTCGTGCCCGATGGCGCGCCGATCGCGACTGGACAACAATCCGCGTCAGCGAGCCGATCGCGTCAACCGGTCGAGCACGAGCACGAATTCACTCTGCGCGAAGCGATGCGCACCTCGGCTTTTTGGATGATGATTTTGGCCACCACATTGCGCGTCGCCGTCTTTAATTCGATCACCGTTCACTTCGTTCCCATGATGGTGTGGAAAGGCGCCTCGGAAGGCCGCGCCGCCGCCATGCTCGCGACCATGGCGTTGATGAGTCTGCCGTCCCATTTGCTGATCGGCTGGATCGCCGACTACGTCAAGAAACCGCTTCTGATGGCTGTCTGCATGGCGATCGGCGCCTGCTCGATTTTTTTTCTCGCCTACGGCGAGGGTGGATCGTCGCTATGGGTGTTTACGCTGCTGTTCACCTTCATGGAAGCTATTTTTCCTGTCGGCTGGGCAACGGTCGGCGATTTCTTTGGACGAAAATCATTCGCCACCATCCGCGGCACCATGAGTTTCTTCTATCTCTGGGGGCCCGCCCTCGGTCCGGTGATCACCGGCGCCGTTTATGACCGTTATGAAAGTTACGCGCCGCTGATGTCAGCCTACATCGCGATCTCAGTGATCGCCGGCTTGCTCTACGCCACGCTGCGTCCGCCCAAGACGAACTAAAGCATGCTGCACGGAATTCGAAATAAGCTCGCCGGCCTCTACTTCGGCTGGCGCATGATCGCCGTCGGTTGCGCCATCCGTGTGCTCGGCGGCGGACTGCACGCCTATGGACTCTCGGTCTTTTTCCTACCGATCACGCTGGAGTTCGGCCTGACCCGCACCGCATCGTCGCTGGTCTTCTCACTCGCGCGCGCCCAAGGCGCCCTCGAAGGACCTCTTGCCGGTTATTGCATCGACCGTTACGGACCGCGCCCCGTCATCACCATCGCAACGGGGCTCGCGGGCGTCGGCTATCTGCTTTTGGCTGGGGTGCACTCTTACGCCGCGCTGCTGATCGTTTACATCGGCATCATCTCGCTCTCCTACCAGGCCGGCTTCATGGACGCGACCATGGCGGTGGCCAATACTTGGTTCATCCGCAAGCGCGCCTTGGCGATGTCGATCACCAGCGGGTCGATTGCATTGGGCGGCGCGCTGCTCACGCCGCTGCTCGCTTACGCGGTGCACACTTGGGGATGGCGCACGGCGTCTATCGGCGCCGGCGTCGCGTTTCTCCTCGCCGGCCTGCCGCTCTCGCTGTTCATTCATCGTTCACCCGAAAGCCTCGGATTGTTACCCGACGGCGAGGAACGGCAAGGCAGCGAATCGAAAGAATCCGATCATGCACGGACGCCATTGATTGAGCGAGAGTTCTCGCTCGGCGAAACGCTGCGCACCCCGCAGTTCTGGCTGCTCGCCTTCGCTACCAGCTTTCGAGTGATCTGTTCCAGCGCCGTGCTGGTGCACTTCGTGCCAATCTTGGTTTGGAAAGGCTACAGCGAGCCGCAAGGCGCCTTTTATCTCGGCGTCATCGCATTCTGTGGCATGCCGACCCATCTCTTGATCGGCTGGCTCGGCGATCGGCTGAACAAGCCGCGCATGATGGCGGTGTTTATGATGATCGGCAGCCTGTCGGTTTACTTATTGTTTCACGGCAAGGCAGCGTGGCAGCTCTGGCTCGCGCTGTTGCTGTTTAGCGTTCTCGAAGGGCTGTTCTCCGTCACCTGGGCGACCGTCGGCGATTTCTTCGGCAGGAACAACTTCGCCAAGATCCGCGGCAGCATGAGTTTTCTCTACACCGGGGGCAGCGTGCTCGGCCCAGTGATCGCCGGCGCGATCTACGATCGGACGAAAAGTTACGCCGCGCTATTCTGGGCGCTGTTCGGACTGTGCTGGTTAACCGCGCTGCTCTACTTCCTCATGTTCCAACCCAAGGCCAAACCGAGCTGAGCGCCAGACAACACCGTGCAATACCCGCCCATGAGCATCGTCAGAAACTGGTGGCCCGCGGTCACTTGGATGAGCGTTATCTTTTTGTTCTCCACCGATCTTTTCTCCGGCTCGAATACCTCATCGCTTCTCGGCCCGCTGTTATCGTCGCTCTTACCGTCGCTGACAATTGAACAGATCGACTTAGTCCATGAAATCGTGCGGAAGCTTGGCCACTGGGGCGAATACTTTATCCTCGCCCGCTTGCTCAAGCGTGCCGTCACAGGGCAATTTCCACTGTGGAGACAGAGCCGTCATTTGTTCTGGAGCCTGTTCTTGGCGATTCTGTACGCCGCCGGCGACGAATGGCACCAAAGCTTCGTGCCAAGCCGGAGCGCCAGCATCGTAGATGTGCTGATCGATGGCCTCGGCGCCCTCTGCGGCGCGCTCTGGTTCAAGCGATACAAGAAAAATCCCGACGAAACTTGCTAGGAAATGCGAATAAATCTTGACAAGCGGCGGTCGAATCGCGAGGATATGACAACCAGCCATGGAAATCCCAAGTCGGCGATGAAATACCTGTATCTAAATCCGTTGAAAGCGAGACACAGCGACTTTGTTCTTGCGGCCTTGTTCACCGCTATGGCCCTAGCCGGCTGTTCGACGGACAAATCGCCGGTGGGCCAGTTTTATTCACCCCCGCCAACTCGCGGCGATGCGGTGACTCCCGTGGCCGCGCGCTCCCAGTCCGCCATGGAAGCGATCAGCCGTGGCGTCGCCGCGGTCACCCCGTCAGGAGCGGCGTTAAAGGATATCTACTATCAATTTGACAGCACCGATTTGGCCGCCGAAGCCCAGGAAATTTTAAAAAAGAACGCCGTGTGGATGAAAGCTAATCCAAAAACACGCATCGAAGTCGAAGGCCACTGCGACGACGTCGGCTCGGCCGAATACAACCTCGCGCTCGGCGCCAAGCGCGCCCAAGTCGCCAAAGATTTTCTGATTAGCCAAGGAATCTCGCCCGACCGGCTAGTCACGATCAGTTACGGCAAAGAAGCCCCCGCCTGCTTTGAGCAGAGCGAAGAATGCCGCGTGCAAAACCGCCGCGCCCGCTTCGTCAGTTTCACCGAACTGCCGACCTCATAAATCGCTCGGATAATTTAACCGCAAAGGGCGCAAAGAGCGCAAAAAAAGACATCGGAATTTTCCCCTTAAACTTTGCGCCTTGGCGCCTTTGCGGGAGATAATCCGTATCTTATTCATAGCCGATCGCCGTGACGATCGGCGTCGCGGCGGCCTGTTTTGCCGGGCCCCAGCCCGCTAATGAACATAGCAACACCGCGGCAAATATCGACAGCGCCGCGATGTCGTAGGGATAGAAGAACTGAAAAGTCCAGCCGGTGAGGAGTTTCGTGTTATAGACGACATGATGATAGGCCATCACCGAACCGGCAAACAGACCAAGCACGCCGCCGATCAGGCCCATCCAGGCCGCTTCCATGACGATCATTCGCCGGATTTGAATTTGCGTTGCGCCGATGGCGCGCAAGACGCCGATTTCGCGCCTGCGATCCAAGACCGATGCCAAGAGTGTGTTGATCACGCTAAAAATTGCCACCACCACGGCGACGATCTCGACCGCGTAATTGACCACGAAAGACTGCTCCATGATGCGCACGACGGCGTCTTTCAGTTCGCGGTGAGTGCTGATAAAGAGCTGATAGCGCCCGCCGTAGTCATCTTTGATCTTTTGAATCATCGCCGCCATGTCCGCGCCGGGCTCCAACCATAGATCGAAGGCGTCGACCAACTCGTCGCGCCAATATTTTTTGTAAAGCGCCCGGTCGATCAGCACACTGCCGATGTCCGAAGAATAATCGATATAAATACCCAGCACCGTGAAACTCACCGGCCCCGACGGCGTAATGATCTCAATGCTGTCGTTGACGTTCTTGCCGAAGCGGCTGTGAAAACTTTCGCTGACGATCGCGCCTTTGGCTTCGCCCATTTGCCGCAGCGCGCGGCCACCGTCACCGTCGGCCATCGGCAGCGTGCGCACGTGCGCCGACGCCACTGCGGAGAACGACTCGACGACGATCGGCCGGCCTTGATAGTTGGCGCGCACGAGACGATAAAGATCGACGACCGTGACTCCGGGGAGCGCTTGCAAACCCGGCAGCAGCTCTTCGGTCAACGAAACGTTTCTCGGGCCGGCGGTGCGCGCGCCGGAACTGATGATGATGTCTGCCGTCACCATCTGATCCACCCACGCCAGCAGCGAACCGCGCACGCTGTTGACGAAGGCCGCGATGGTGAAGATCGCCGCCAGGCTGATGATCATGGTCGCCACGGTAATCCCCGAGCGCATGGGATTTCGCGCCAAGCTGTCAGCGGCGAGCCGCGTCTCGGCCCAGGAGACTGCCGGAAGCCGCAGCGAAGAGTGCCAGAAGCTTCTAACTGCATAACGAATGATCAGGGGTGAGAAGAATGCCAGACCGAGCAAGAAGATGAGCATGCCGATAACGCCGACGCTAAATTGCCGCACCGGACCCACCAGCAACGGAGCGGCGGCGATCAACGCCGGCGCCATCACAAAACAGAGCACGCCAAGCCGGGTCGCCCAAGATTTTCTGCCGTCAAACACCGGGCGCCATGCCGCCTGCTGGGCATTTTCCAACGGGCTGATGCGAATCGCTTCGAGCGCCGGATGCAACGCCGCGAACAGCGCGACGCCGATGGCGCTGACCAGCGCCAAGCCAAGCTCACGCGGCGACAAACTACTGCCCGTGAGGGCGATCGACGAGAACAGATTGCGCACGGTCTCGCCCACCGCCAATAACGCGGCTTGCGCCAGCGCCCAGCCAACCAGGCAGCCGATGGCGGCGCCAATAACCGCCAAGATCAGCGCTTCGGTGACGATCAAGCGCAGCAACTCGCTACGGCGCATGCCCAAGCAGCGTAGTGTGCCAAACTCCCGCTTGCGCTGGACCACCGAGACCGCCACCGTGTTGTAGATCAGAAAGAATCCAACAAATAGCGCGATCAGGCTCACAAAGAACAAACCGACGCGAAACGAGGTCAGCAGCGACTCGATCTGTTCGCCGCGCTTCTTGGGCCGTTCGACATCCGCCAAGCCGCGCAAGCGTTGACGCAAGCGCTCTTGCACCGCCGCGATTTTTTCGCCCGGCTCGATAGTTAGGTCGACGATGTCGAGCTTGCCCGATTTACCGAATGCGGCTTGCGCCGCTGGCAGGTCCATCAACGCAAAGTTACCGCCAAACACGCGCGCCGTCCCCTCCTCTTTCAACAGCGCGCGAACCGTGTAATTTTGTTTGCCCCGGCTGGTGTTGAGCGCGATCGTCGAGTCGATTTTTAAATCGTAGCGGCGCGCGAACGATTCGGTCAAGGCGATCGAATCCGGCTGGGCGATGAAATCGAGCGCATTGTCAAAGCCAAAGCCGGCGCCGGCGAACTGGTGATCGCGCATGGCGAAATCGGTAAGTAAGTCGACGCCGTAAATGTAAAGCCGTTCCGCGCGCACGCCGCTCACCGGCAAAAAGCCGTCGACGGCGGCGGCCACATCCTGCACTCCCTCGGTGTCACGCACCAACGGGAAGACCGATTCCGCCATGCCGCTTTCGCTATTGGTGACCTGCAAGACCGCCTTACCGGCGATCTGTTCGATGGTTGATTGAAATGACGTTGTCAGCGTTCGATTCACCATGGCGATCGCCACGATCACCGCGACGCCGAGAGCCATGCCCAAAAATGTCAGGCATGTCCTCAGCCGATGGTGCCGCACATGGCGCCAGGAGATCGTCGTTAGTAAACGTAGCATCGCTGTTTCACCGGAACCACGAGGTCAGAAGTCAGAGATCAGAAGTCAGACGTCCGACCTCTGACCGCTGATTTCTGACCTCCGACCTTTGACCTCCATCCTCCTCATTCCCCGCCCTCCACCCGTCCATCGCGCAGATAGATCTTCCGGCCCGCGTAGCTCGCCGCTTCTTCGCTATGGGTCACCATGACGATCGTGCAACCGTCGTCTCGGTTGATCTGGCGCAACAGTTCGAGAATCGCCGTACCGTTTGTCGAATCGAGATTGCCGGTTGGCTCGTCGGCGAGCAGCAGCGGCGGGCTGAACGACAATGCGCGCGCGATTGCGACCCGCTGGATTTCACCGCCGGAGAGTTCCGCCGGCAGATGATCTTGGCGTTTATCGAGTCCGATCTTTGCGAGAAGCAGCGCCGCCCGCCCGTCAGCTTCGGACTTGGCCCGGCCGTCGAGCACGAAAGGGAGTGCCACGTTCTCCATGGCCGTCAGCGTCGGTAGGAGATTAAAAAATTGAAAAATGAATCCGATCTTATTGCGCCGAAATAGCGTTACCTGATCGTCGGCCATCTGACCGATCAGCCGGCCATCGACCAATAATTCGCCGCTGGTTGGCCGGTCGAGACCGCCGATCAAATGCAACAGCGTGCTCTTCCCCGAACCGCTAGGTCCCATAACCGCGGCGAACGAGCCCTTAGGAATCTCCAGCGAAACTCCGGCCAGCGCGGTGATTTGGTTTTCGCCCTGGTGGTAGAATTTACAAAGGTCGCGGCAGCGGATCATGCAGTCGTGCTAGCAGAGCAGATTGATGGTTGGCGGTACTAAAATATCCGTCGTGTTGGGCTGGCCCGCTTCAAGCTGCGCCAGGTTGGCGCGCACGGCGCCCACCAGCGATTCGACATTGACGCCGAGATATACCGGGGCGAAAGTTTCGACCTTCTCGATGCCGGTGCGCCAGAGTTTGATCGCTCCCACCGGCACGCCTTGTTGGAGCTTATAATAACCGGCGGCGATCTGAATGATGCCTTGATAAAACTTTCTGTCCTCGCCGTGCTCCTCCAGCCAAATCTCTTCGAGGGTCTCATGGCACTCGAAAAAGAGCTGCTGGTTAAATTCATCAATGCCCTTCAAAAATCTCGGATCGTCCTGTGGTTCCATGAAACTCCAGTCCAAACGGATGAGGAAGAATTAGCCGCAAAGAACGCAAAGTTCGCAAAAGTAAGACGATGGGTATCGCTACGCTCCACCCATTCTAAGAAACCGAAATATTTTTGTATTCCTTGTGCTCCTACTCATAAAGGTTTTCGCGTCTCGCGCAAATTTACCGAATCTAATCAACGGCGGGGTAAGAACCCCGGTTTCTTCTTTGTGCCCTTTGCGTTCTTTGCGGCTAAATGTTCTTGTTTCTTTGTCAGGACCAGATGCTACACACTAACGCGAAAATCGAACCCAAGCTAGACCACGAGCTTGAGATCACAGCGCTTTCTTATGGCTCCTTCGGCATTGGCCGCGTGGATGGCAAAGCGCTAATGATTCCGAATACCGCCCCCGGCGATCGCATCGCCGCGCGCATTGTCGAATCCAGAGAGCGCTACGCGATCGGCGAAATGATTCGGGTCATCAACCCCTCGCCGCTCCGGCAAACCCCGCCCTGCCCCTACGTCGGCCGCTGCGGCGGCTGCTCCTGGCAACATCTCCGTTACGACGCACAGCTCAAAGCAAAGCAGCAGAGCGTCGAAGACGCGCTGCGCCGCATCGGCAAACTCAGTGACTTCGACCTGCGACCGATCATTGCCTCCGCCAACGAATATCACTACCGCCGCCGGATTCGCCTGCAAGTCGACGGCGCCAAACGCTTGGGCTTCTACGGTGCAGGCTCCCACGATTTGGTGGAAATCGAATCATGCGAGATCGCCGCTGCCCCATTGAACCGGGCGATCGAACCGTTGCGCCGCTGGCTGGGCGAGCTGCACGGTAATATTGATCATATCGAACTCGTCAGCGGCGATGAGCCGGAGGAAATCGTCGCCATTGCCCAAACCGCTGATTCCTTTGCGCCCATTGACGAGCCGGCGTGCGAAGCTCTGGCCAATTCCGCCCAAAGCGTTAACGGCCTGATCGTGAATAGCCGAAACGGGCGAAAAGTTTGGGGCAAGCCGTGGATCACCGTCAAGCTGTCGGACAACATGGCACTCAAGCTGGATGCCGATCTGTTCGTCCAAGTTAACCCGGATGGCAATCGGCAGATGCTCGACCAACTCCTCGCTTTGGCGAAGTTTCACGATCAAGATCAAGTCCTGGAGCTTTACTCTGGAGCCGGAAACTTCACCCTGCCGATTGCGACTCGGGTCAAAAGGATCGTCGCCGTCGAAGGCCATCGTGCCGCGGTCGCCAACGGCCAACTCAACGCGCAGAATTATCGTCTCGAAAACATCGACTGGCTGTGCGGCGCCATGCCGCAAGCGGTCGCTCAGCTCAAACGACAACACCGGCAAGTTTCCAAGATCGTCCTCGACCCGCCGCGCACCGGCGCGAAAGGCCTCGA
>CAYZJE010000219.1:0-4278 GCA_964478485.1 uncultured Syntrophobacter sp.
GAGCGAACTTTTCCAGGTCTTGTCCGAACGGGAAACCGATTTCACGATCTTCTTCCGCAACCTTGCCGTCCCGACGCTCGAGTCGCTGCGCCCCGCGTATTACGGGGAATTGCCTTTGGCAGGAATTTCCTCCTGGTTAGAAAAATACGAGAACAGAATAAAAAACGAAATCGGCCGTGCGGACCGGATGCATTCAGCCAACCCCAAATACGTTTTCCGCAACTACCTCGCGCAGCAGGCAATCGACGCGCTGGAAGGCGGCGACGCGTCGTTCATGGAGCGCCTGATGGCGGTGCTGGAGCGGCCGTACGACGAGCAGCCGGAGCACGACGAGCTCGCCAACCGCCGCCCGGAGTGGGCGCGGCACAAGCCGGGGTGCTCGGCGCTTTCTTGCAGTTCATGAGCTGCAAGGAAGAAAAGCCTCGACACTAAGGACACAAAGGACACGAAGGAAAAGCAAAACAACAATTGAACCGCTAAGCCACGACTCTGGGGTCGGACCACGCTAAGTCTGCGGAATCACAGGATTTCGAGCCCAGGGGAGGGTGTTTTTCGGCCTTAGGACCTCACTTTCGGTGCCAAAAATGGCCGTGTAAGCCCTTCCCGGCTCACGTAGCGCGTACGCCCCGTTGGCCTCATCAATGTCGCGATGCTGGGCTTTCATTCCGAGCTTGCGCTTGAAGCTTTCGACAATAGCCTCGCTGCCTACCGCGATGGCTTCCGACCAACGTTTGTCCCGTGTTCTTCGGGTTATCCCGGCCATAAACCGAGTGTGATGCGAACGGCTTCTTCAACCGCCGCCATCTCATCCTGACTGAGCATCTCTATCCTGGAACGCAATCGAGACTTGTCCAGCGATCGGATCTGATCGCCCAATGCGCGCGATGGCTTCCCCTTCACAGTCACAAGCGCCTCGCCAGGATAGAGGGAATCGACGTTACTGGTGAGCGGCAACACCACAACCCGTGCGCCGAAGGCATTGCAGGAGTTGTTTGAGACAATCACGGCCGGTCTGGTCTTCCGAATCTCCGATCCGTGCGTCGGGTCCAGCGCCACCCAGTACACGTCCCCACGCCTGGGTGTCCGCCTCACCTGGGCCATCCCTCGTCGTCAACGTGCTTCCAATCCTGGGCCAGGCTTGTCCTCCATTGTTCCTTGCGGGCGGCTTGGTAGGCGGCGTTCAGCGCTTTGGCATCCGGATGAAGTTTGGCGCGGACGGCCCCTGCAATAAATGCACTGAGCTTCTTCGGAGGCACTGCTTTCTTGAGTCTCGAATACACATCCTCATCCATCGTAATGTTCAATCTGACGGACATGGTCACCTCCCAGGGCAAAATCAATACTGTATTGTATACAGGATTCAATGCCCTGACAAACCGCGCAATAAATTTTCGACACAACCGTACAGTGCCGGGGGAAACCCCCGCGGGGCGATGCTGCACGACGGACGCCGTACGCATCTGCATGGCGTACGCCGGTCCGCGGCGAAAAGGGCCAGGTTCAGATTACGATAAATCGAGCCTGGCCCAGAGGTCTCCCAGTAGTCACGGCTTGATCTGACAGCCAGCGTCCGCTTACGGCCCGAAGCCGGTATACACCACCAACTGCTATCGAGCGGCCCGATTTTCCCAACTGATTTTCCTACCAGTGTTGGCTTATTTGTCCCACTTGCGAGTCAAATCCGCCAGTTATTCGATTTGATCCGAGCACCTTTGGCCGCATAACGATTAACGTCCTGAAGCAGAGCTTTTTGCCGCGGCTTTCATTGCTTCGATGAAGCGCTTTGCGACAGGGGACAAATAGGCGTCTTTCCGGTGAACGATAACGGCATGGCGAATCCAGACTAGATCTTTGACTGGGAGTATCGCAAGTCGTAACGATGACGCGGCCGCGAGCACGTTTCGTCTGTTACTGATTCCGAGCAGTTCAGAGGAGGCAACGGCGCGAAGATTCAGTGCACTCGATGGCGAAGCCATGGCGATCTTGGGGGCCGGCAGTCCGCGCTCTCCGAAAAATTGACGCAGCGACAGCCAAGGCGCGTATGCATTCGCCTCGGTAGCAACCCAGCGCTCGTCCACGAGTTCATTGAGTGACAGCGACTTCCGTTTGGCCAGCCGGTGGCCGGCGGCGCAGTAAACGACAAATTCGTCTTCCCGGATCACTATCTCGGTGACCTCCGGATCACGAAATTGCTGGGTGTGCCCGATCACAACGTCCAACTCCCCCTTACGCAACGCCGGCAACAACGCTTCGTTATCGAGAGCGCTAACGCGTAGTGTCAGTTTGGGAGAACCCGTCAATAATGTGCTGCATACCTCCGGCAGCACCGCAAGGACGTTCGACGGGCTTGCGCCGACGCGTAGGGAGCCCGCTTGCCCATGAGCAAGGTCTGCAATTTCACGAGCAAGGTCCTCGCGTGCCAGTCGCAGCCTCCCCACATGCGTCAGCAGTGCTGTTCCCACCGCAGTGAGTTCAACTCCTTTCGGCGTTCGTTCGACCAGCCTTGCATCGGCCGCTTTCTCAAGCCGGCGCAGACTGATACTGAGCGCGGGCTGGCCCAGCCCCAAGGCTTCGGCGGCGCGGCCCAGGTGCTTGTGCTCGGCGATTACCGCGAAGTACTCGATGTCGCGAAGATCCAGGTGCATTAACGGGATTAATGGAAATGTAAAAGTAAGATAATGGTGTTAATTCTATTTGGGTGTCAACATTAAATCGACTTGCACTGGTTATGCATCCACGCAAAGAGGTTTGTCATGAGCGCCACGCCAAAACTTGCGATCGGGGGGATGCTCGTCATGTTTGCCGCCGGTGCGTCGGCTCAGGCACCCCTTAATGGTTATCCAACCAAGCCTGTCCGCATCATTACCGGAGGGGCCGGCATCTTCCACGATATCGTGACCAGGCAACTCGGCCAGCGTCTTGGCGAGCGCTGGGGCCAGCCGGTCGTGGTAGAGAATCAACCGGCAGCCGCCTTGACGATAGGCACCGGGATCGCCGCGAGAGCGACGCCCGACGGTTATACGCTGTTGATGTCGGACCGCTCAGCGCTCGCGGTCGCGCCGTATTTGTACAAGAAACTCTCGTACGATCCTGCCAGGGATTTCTCGCCGATCACGCTCGCGGCCCTGGCGCCCACTATGCTGTTCGCGCACCCTTCGGTTCCGGCCGTCACCCTGTCCGAACTCCTCGCGTATGCCAAGGAACAGCCGCAAGGAATCCAATTCGCCACCGCTGGCGCCGGCACCAATAACCATATCGCGATGGAACTTCTGAAGCAGGCGACCGGCGTAAATGCCGTGGCGGTTCATTACAAGGGGGGCGGTGCATCGAGCCTGGCGATCCTCAGCGGCGAGGTCAAGGTGGGATTCGGACTTGTTCCCGGCGTCATGCCTCACGTCAAGGCGGGAAAAGTCAGGGCATACGTCGTCAGCGGCAGGCAGCGCTTCCCCGGCGCGCCCGACGTCCCGACTGCCGCGGAAGCCGGATTTCCCGGCTTTGAATTGGAGTTCTGGATCGGAATGCTTGCCCCCGCACGCACGCCACCAGCTCTCGTCGCCAGGCTCAACCGCGACATCAACGAAATCCTGCAAACCCCCGCGATGCGGACGACATTGCTCGCGCAGGGCGCCGAGGCCGCGCCCGGAACCCCGGGTGAGTTCGCCGCCTTTATCAACAGCGAATCGGCGAAGATGAAGAGATTGATCGAGCTGACCGGCATGCGCGTGGACTGACCGCAGTGCGCGCACGAGAGATGCGCATTCCCGGAAAAGGGGTCAGCTTGAGCTGACCGCTTTTCTTCCGCGGTTTAATTATTGCCTTGGCCTTCCTTCGTGTCCTTCCTCACCCCCGCCCCTCTCCCAAGCTGAGAGGGGAGGCTCGAGCTTGCCCTTCTCCACTCGGGAGAAGGGGAAGGGATGAGGGGATGGTGTCCTTAGTGTCGAGGCTTTTCTTGGCGTCCTTGGCGGCGAGGCTTTACGTCCGGGCCCCTCCCGTAATTTCCAGCAGCGCCGCGCCGTAGCGTTCCAGTTTCTTCGCGCCGATGCCGGAGATGCCGCCGAGTTCGTCCAGCGTCCGCGGCCGCGCGGCGGCGATGGCTTCCAGGGTGGCGTCGTGGAAGACCACGTAGGCGGGCACGTTGTGCTCGCGCGCTGTGGCGCGCCGCCATTCGCGCAGGGCTTCCAGCAACGGGCCCGCGTTGGGATTCCGGGCAGCGCTTGCCACGGCGGCTTTCCGGCCGCGTTCGCGCTTGCGCGGCCGCTCGGCCTCTTCGCGGAATGA
>CAYZJE010000220.1:0-16839 GCA_964478485.1 uncultured Syntrophobacter sp.
TAAGGAGCGAATGCCATGCAGATCATTGATGCCGACGGACATATCAACGACCACGCCCATGGTGAGGAGATCGCCCAGTACATGCCCAAGGGCAACCAGATGGCGAAGTTGTTTCCGGATCTCGACCATCTGCATTTTCGCTACTTGAAGCAAAACCGCCGCGCCACCGGCAATCCATCGGCAGAGGACTGGAAGCAGTTTCTCGACAAAACTGGCATCAGCTGGACCGTGCTCTATCCCACTGCCGGTCTCGCCGTCGGCCGAATCATGGCGCCGGACTGGGCGGTGATCGCGTGCCAGGCCTACAACACCTGGCTCTATGAAAAATTTCTTAGCAAAAATTCGCGTCTGAAGGGCGTGGCGTTGATTCCATTCCAAGACGTCGACGCGGCGATCGTGGAACTACGCCGCGCCGTGAAAGAGCTCGGCATGCTCGGCGGCATGCTGCCATCCAACGGCGAAGCGATCCAGGGCCATCTCGGCAATAAGATTTACTGGCCGCTTTACCAAGAAGCGGAAAAACTTGGCTGCGCTCTCGCCGTCCACGTCGGCGCGTTGCATCACATGGGGCTCGATTCGTTCACGACCTATTACCCAGCCCACGCCCTCGGCCATCCCTTCAGCCTGATGATTCAAGCCTCAGCCATGCTCGCTCATGGCGTGTTCGATCGCTTTGCCAATTTGCGGGTGGCGTTTCTCGAAGGCGGTGCAACATGGGTGCCCTTCATGATGGACCGCTTCGACCGCTCCTATCATGACGGTCACGTGCAACTCGATGTAAATGGCAACCTGATTGGCGGTCCCAAGCAAGGCGAAAAGGCCAGCGATTATTTCAAGACTCAATTGCGCGAAGGAAGAATCTTCGTCGGCTTCGACTGTGATGATGATGGCTTGAATACCGCTGTCGCTAAAGGCGGACGCCAATCGTTTCTGTTCGGCAGCGACTTCCCCCACGAAGTCTTCGACGCGACAAAATGCCGCCACGAGATCGACGAATTGCTGGCGCGCGACGACCTCACGCAGGAAGACAAAGAAGCGGTCTTGGGCGGCAACGCGCTGAAATTTTATCGCCCGGCTCTTTAGATGGCGCTCAGGCCGACTTTGCCCTATTAGATCTATCCCCTCGCCCGCAAAACGGGAGAGGGCCAGGGTGAGGGTCCGAAACAACTGAGGCAATCGGCGATTATTCTTTGAGCACTTCTCGAGTCTTGCTGAACGACGGGAGTAGCACGGAGAGCATCGCCAGAAGAGCCAACGCTAAAAGCGTCGCGCTGATCGGACGCTGGATGAAAACCATCGGATCGCCACGCGAGAGCAGCATGGCGCGGCGCAGATACTCTTCCATGAGCGGGCCAAGAATGAAAGCCAATAGCATCGGCGCCGGCTCGCAGCCGAGCTTGGAAAAAACGTAGCCAATGAAGCCGAACAGCGCCATGAAGTAAACGTCGAATTCGGTATTCTTGAGGCTGAAGACGCCGATAGCGCAGAAAACCAGAATTCCCGGATACAAAAATTGGTACGGTATCATGATCATCCGCACCCACATGCCGATCAACGGATAGTTGAGCACAATAAGAAAAAGATTGCCGATCCACATCGACACGATCATGCCCCAAAAAAGCGCCGGCTGTTCCGTAATGACCGACGGTCCTGGCTGAATGCCGTGGACAATCATCGCGCCGACCATCAGCGCGCTGACCGGGTTGGACGGAATCCCCAAGGTGAGCAAGGGAATAAATGATGTTTGCGCACCGGCGTTGTTGGCCGCTTCCGGCGCGGCAACGCCCTCGATGGCGCCCTTGCCAAACTGGGCGCGATTCTTCGAGACTTTCTTTTCGATGGAGTAGGCGGCGAAGGAACCCAGGATCGAACCGCTGCCGGGAAGAATGCCTAATACCGAACCGATTGCGGTACCGCGAAGTATCGGCGCGACCATGCGTTTGAAGTCCTCTTTAGTCGGCCACAGTCCGGTGATCTTAGTGATCATCACCGATCGCTCTTCTTCGTCTTGCAAGTTGCGTATGATCTCGCCTAAACCGAACATACCCATGGCCACGGTAACGAAGCCGATGCCGTCGGCGAGCTCAAAAATCCCGAAGGTAAAGCGTTGAGCGCCCGAATTTACGTCGGTGCCGATGAGTCCCAATAGCAGACCGAGGACCACGATGCCTATGGCATGGAGCAACGAGCCCTGCGCGAGCACCACGGACGCCACCAGGCCGAGGACCATCAGCGAAAAAAAATCCGCCGGCCCGAACTTGAGCGCCGCGGCGGCCAAGGGCGGACCAAAAGCGGCGATCAGAAATGTTGCAACCGTGCCAGCAAAGAATGAGCTGATGGCCGACGCCGCAAGCGCTGGGCCTGCCCTGCCTTGCTTTGCCATTTGATAGCCGTCAAGCGTCGTAACGACGGATGCCGCTTCACCGGGTAGGTTGACGAGGATCGATGTCGTGGAACCGCCGTATTGCGACCCATAGTAGATCCCCGCCAGCATGATAAGAGCCGTGACCGGTGGCAACACGAACGTCACCGGCAATAGCATGGCAATCGTGGCGGTGGGGCCGAGGCCGGGCAAGACACCGATCGCAGTGCCGAGAAATACGCCGGCAAGACAATAGAACAAGTTGGCGAAAGTCGCGGCCGTTTGTAACCCGAGAGCGAGATGACTCAGTAATTCCACCAGAATGCCCCTCGTCCACACTTCATTTAGTTCAACCGCCAAGCCACGGACCGATGATCGGCAACGGGATGCCTAAGCCTTTAAGAAACACAAAGACACAGAAAATAGTTAGCCCCGCGGCCATCATGAGCGTCGCACGCCAACGAAATCGCGTACTGCCGTAGGCGCTGACGATAATGAGCAACGGCAACGCAATCGCCAGGCCCAGCCCACGCACGACAAACCCAAAAGCGACAACCGAAACGGTAACCAGGGCGAGCCCTTTGAATGCGAACGCCCCGATCGGGATACCCGCGACGATAAAAGATCTAATCACTGAAATAACTCCGATTAATAAGAGCAAGCCGCCGAGAATGGTGGGGAAATAAGCCGGCCCCATCTTGAGTGCCGTCCCCATACCATAGTCACGGGCGATGATAATCGCGCTTGAGCCGAAAAAGATATAGATCAGCCCGGTCCAAAAATCTCTTGCGTTACGCGTCATGAGTTCACCACACTCAGGCTATAAGGCGGTGCCGCCACCGCAGTCAACTAGGCGCCCTTCTACAACAACTGGCCGACAAAAAAAAGGCCGGGCAACGCCCGGCCTTTTCAAATATAGTGATTCAGCTGAAACCTACCCTCTTTTCCTTCAATTCAGCTTGTCGGGAAACTGCACGTACGGCTGTGGCGGAACCTTGTCTGGCGGCACGAACTTCGGTGCAGGCTTGCCGGCAGGGCCGAGGGAACGTATGTACTTGTAGATCGAGCGCACATCTGCCTCCGACATCGCATTCAGTGAGTAATACGGCATGGGAGGACGTCGCCGAATCTCCTTAGCCACCTGAACCCATTGCGCTTCAGTGATTTCCTGAAAGTAGAGCCGCAAGTTAGTCGGATAAGTCGTGCCCCACGGTCCACGCCAACCCGTTGCGCCGCCGGTCAGCCAGTCCTTTTCAGGAGTTTTGCCGCCGTTCAGCAGGAAACCCGGCGTGTGGCAATCGTTACAGCCCGAGATCGCGATGATATAACGACCGCGCTCGATCTCCTTATCAGTTGCGGTTTTGGCGCTTGATCTTGCCGGTGCTTCGGCAGCGATCGATGCCGCACAGAATGCGCCCCACGCGCAGGCCGCAACGATCCGAAAGATAGTTCTTATTCCCATCTGAAGCCTCCGTTATTAGTTATTGGCAACCTCCAAAAACAATAAACATATGACCGCCCATTCAGGCTAACCCACGGTCGCGGCGACGGAATAGGTCACATGATCCTCGTATCGGCAGCATTTTTAACACGATCACAAAATCAAAATGCGGGGTTCTTCAGTAGACTCTTTAACTATGCGAAACGCGCGATTAGTCGGCATAGGCACCGGCCTTCTTTATGATCGGACTCCACAGATCGATTTCAGCCTTGAGATAGGCGCGCAGCGCCGCAGGCGTCGCGCGATTTTCGGCGACCGGTTCGGTGCCCAATTCACCGAAGCGCTGCTTCACGTTATCGTCTTTTAGCGCAATATGGAGAGCATTGGTCAGCTTGTCGATCACCGGTTTCAGAGTGCCTTTCGGCGCGTAAAGGCCATGCCACACCGAAACCTCGAAGCCCTTTAACCCAGCCTCATCCATGGTCGGAACATTGGGCAGCGAAGCGACACGTTTTTTCGTCGTCACGCCGTACACTTTGATTTTTTCAGCTTTGATTTGACTGGTCGTATTCGTAGTCTGGTCACACATAAAGTCGACCTGGCCGCCGAGAAGATCATTCATAGCTGGGGCGGTACCGCTATAAGGAACGGTGGTGACGTCTGTCTCGATCGCGCTCATGAAGAGCATACCGCACAGGTGCGAGGCAGCGCCGAGGCCGGCATTGGCGTAATTTACTTTGTCCTTATTCGCCTTCACGTAAGCGATAAGCTCCTTGAGATCCTTGGCGGGAAAATCTTTTTTCGCGACGAGGGTCATGGGCACCTCGTTGATCAACCCAATAGGCTCGAAATCAGTCATTGGATTATAGGGCAGCTTGCGATATAGCGCCGGCGCAGTTGACATGCCTATATGGTGTATCAGCATCGTGTAGCCGTCAGGCGTCGCCTTAGCCACCCGGTTCGCGGCGATTGTCCCCCCGGCGCCTCCGACATTTTCTACGACAACCTGTTGCTTGAGTGCTTTGGTCATCGGCACGCTGATCAGACGAGCCACCGTATCCGTCGGTCCACCGGCAGTGAATGGTACGATCATTGTGATCACTTTGTTAGGGTATTCCTGGGCCGGCAACGGGGCGATGCCAAATAGCGCAAGCGCGGCAACGATACTAAACAGCTTCGTTCTCATACTGTCTCCTCCTCAGAATTGCCGCGGGCAAACATCCAGCGGCACAACGCTTAGACGACCTGAAAGCCATAACCAGTCGAAACAATTGAACCATAGCGCAACCGCCATGCTATCGCAAAGCCGGCGCCAGTGCCGCTGCCACGCCAGGTTTTTTTAAGACCGAGAAAATTAGCTCGATGATTTGCGGGATTGCTAAGTAGCCCTTGGCTTCCTGCTCGCCGGTTGGACTCGCTTCCCTTCTTCCCCCTCGAATTTGCTCGCCGACACGGATACACTCACCGGCATGGGAGGAACTATGAGGACTGGCAAAACGCAAAACTCAAACACTACTTCACGATTGCTCGCGATATTCGTCCTCTCGGCCTTATTCGTCCCATTCGTCCGATCACCCGCCCACGCCCAAGAGCTTAAAAAGATCCGCATGGGCTATCCGGCCTTCAGTCTCACTTTCCTCACATTCTTCGTCGCTAAAGACGCCGGCATCTTCAAAAAACATGGACTGGACGTCGACCTCGTTCAACTGGCCGGCGCGGTGCAAACCTCGGCACTGGTCGCCGGCGAGATCGATTATTTGACCGGCATCACCGGGCCGCTGGTCGGCGCGGCACGGGGTTTGCCGCTCAAAGGCATCATGGTCACCCACGACCGCACGCTTTTCTGGTTGATCGCCAATCCGGACATTCGCCGCGCCGAAGATCTCGTCGGCAAGACCGTCGCCGTGGATCGGTTGGCGACGCTCCAAGACATCGTCGCTCGCGATCTGATCCGGCGCAAAGGGGTCAACCCCGATCTGGTCACCTATATTCAGACCGGTTCGGTGTCGAATAGCGTCCAGTCACTCAGCCAAGGCAGCGTTGCCGCCGCCGTGCTGTCGTTGCCGCACAACGCCGTCATGACCCAGAAAGGCTATCGCGAGATCGCCTCCGGACCGGAATTTAATCTGCGCTCCGCTTCCGGCGGCATCGCCACCCACGAAGCCAAGCTCAAGAAAGATCCCGCCGGCGTGAAAGCCGTCATCCGCGCAACGTTCGAGGCGATGGATTTTAACCGGCGAGAAAAAACCTGGATGGTGAATTATATAGCGAACAAATGGAAAATCCCCATCAAGGTCGCCGAGGAGTCCTACAAATCCTGGCTAACCGGTTTCACTACCGACGGCAAGCTTCCGATCAAAGACTTGCAGGAAGTCTACGATCAGGCCTACGCGGCAAAACTGATTCCGACTCCAGTACCGGCGGCACAGGTGATGGACTATTCATTGACCGACGAAGTCTTCAAAGAACGAAGATAGTCTGGTAGGGGCGGGTTTCAAACCCGCCTTCCGACTGATACCGCCAATGCAACGAAAGGAAAACCGCCATGGCAACTCAAGCGTTTATCGATTCCGTCATCAAAGACATCATCCAACCGGGTGTCGATCAACTGATGGCGCTGCCCTACTTCACCGAACTGCGCGCCGGCAAGCTTTCGATCAAGCGTTTGCAAGGCTGGGCACTGCAGCACTATCTGCACAACGTCGCCCTGCTCAAAGGCTTCGCGCTGTGCATGGTGAAAAGCAGCCATGAGCCTGACCTGTTCAAATATTTCCTCTACCAGATGAACGAGGAGCAGTATCATCCCGATCTGGCGAAAAAGTTCGGCCTGGCGATCGGCATGCAAGAAGAGGATTTTGTCAAAGCCACGCCGGTGTTTGAATGCCTGGCGCACACCAGCAAAACCATCCACGGCATGCTGCTCGGATCGCCGTCGGAGAATCGCGCCTCGGCGCTGGTCAATGAAACCATGGTTTGCCGCTACTCCGAAGAGCATATCGCTGCGCTGCGCCAACATTACGGCTTGAGCGACACGCAAATCCAATTTTTCACCGTCCACGCCATCGCCGACCAAGAACACACAGCGATGGCCTGTGAAGTGATCGCGAAACACGCCAACACCGAACGGCAACAAGAGCTGGTGCGCGAAGCCGCCAGCCACATGGTGCGATTCAAAATCGCCAAGTTCGAAGGCATCTACAACGCCTACGCGTGACGGGGAACGGGGGCAAGGGAGCATTGGAGTTCTGGAGTGTTGTCATTCTGAGAATCCATTACTCCAGTACTCCATTACTCCAATCCGTGAGGTTCACATCCCCCAACCGAAGCTAACCCATGCCCCCTAACCCGTAACAACGGGCATTACGCTCAAGCGTCGCTGCTCAGCCATTCCCAAAACTCCAACTTACGCAGTAGAAAAAGCCCTTTGCCTTTACCGCCGCCCCCAAGGGATGCGACGGGATCGGCCGAAGTGCTTAAACTCCCTTCGGTTTTTCAATGCCACGGGCGCAGCGCCGTGGCTCCCTGGCATTTGTGACCGAAAGAGCTGCCCGTCTCCGGCATCGGACTCCGCTGCCATCAGCAGCCAAGACCAATTTCTGGACAAACCATGACAGGCAATCCGCACTGGTAAGATTCCGGTTTCGGCACGGCTCCTGCTTTTACAAGAATCCGACGGCGTGACGAAAGACGAAAGAAGATTAGCAAGAAAGAAAGCAAGACGGCATCGGCAGATTAGTCGGAATCGGGAGACGGTATGACACTGGCAAGAATAATTCGACTAAGAAAAGTGAGAGAAGGAGCGACGGCAATGAATCAAGCAAATTCTGAAATGGGTAGTCAAAGTTTCTGGCAGTTGGTATTTTCGCAGAGCAAAGTCAATGGCGCACCGTATTTCGGTGACAATCTTCCAGGCCGCACCTGGGAATGGCCGAAAGACACTTACTTGCAACGGCGCCTGCAACAATCCAAATGGTTCCAATCGACAGGGAACAACAAGATCAACTAGCTAACCGCATCCCGCGCTGCCTCCTTCAGCAAAGCTCCCACGGGATTGCGGTTGCCACTGAGCCCCCCGTCACACTCAGTGGCACGAGAGGCCGGGCCCCCAAGCCCGGCCTCTCGCCAAATTACCCGGGCGACGGGCCGGACGACAAAGAATAAATCGGCACCAGATCGAGTTCTAAACTACTGAGAGGGATACTGCACTTGATGAAACTCGATAGGAAGCTTTACGGTTGGGGAATTGGGGCGGTTTGGACTTTAACCTGGGCCGCTCTGGCATACGCCAACGATATCTCAATCAATAGTCTGCGTCATTATTTTACCTCCAGTCCAATCGCCGCGGAGCCAGGCGTGATGGTTATGATCGGAGTCGGCCTGATCGCGTTGCGCGTGCTGGTCGCAAGACGCTCCAAACCACGCGATAAAGATCCTGCGCACTCCTGATATTCCGAAGGTGATTACTTCACGGTCACCTTGCCGCTTTCGGCGGCGCCGCCGGATTGCTTTGCTTAGTTTGAGTTTGCCGCGCGGTGGATTTGGTCGCCTTGACTCTCCGGATAGAACTGGCCGCGAGCTTGCCATTTTTTTCCGTGTAGGAGACCCGGACGCTGTCTCCCACCGCTAATCGTTCGACCGCATCCTTCGCCACATCCTGAACGACGAAACGTTTTTCACCCGCCGCGCCGTTTACCGACACGGTTCCGCTACGGGAGTCCATGTCGGAAACCTTCCCGCTGTATTTAAGTAGCTTGGTGGTTTTCTTGGCGCTTGCCGGCCGGCTCTGCTGCGCCGATGACGACCCTGAGCTCTTAGCCGGCGCTTTTTCCGCGCTAAACCCGGCTTGGCAAAAACCGGAAAGCAACAAAGAAACCAAAAATAATCCTGACTTTCTATTCATCAACTGTGCTTCCCCTGCAATGAATGCTTCTTACAGCGTTAGCTAAACAATTCCTTCTTCCACTTCGCCAGCAAGGCTTGTTGTCGTTGCGGGCTGATCTCAGCTGCGGGCGGAAACTTGTCACGCCACTCGAAGGGCCGACAGGCGTCGATGATCATGCGCGAACTAAAACCTTTGCGATCTTTCGGTATGATTGGATCGAGCGGACCGCTCCAACAGCGGCGCAAGATCTCGGCTGAATCCACTGGATCGGCGCGGCTGCACATGGCCCAGAGCACATCGTTGATGTCGTAAGCATCGATATCGTCGTCGACCACGACGATGTAGCGGCCGAGATAAGCCGACCCTTGGCATTGACTGGCGATCAGACCGGCCTGACGCGCGTGGCCTGGATAGCGCTGACGAATCGAGATAACCGTAAAAAAGCGGCGAAAGTAGCTGGCCACCGCAGTCACATCCGGCACGCCGGCTTTTTCCACTTGATCGCGAATGTAAGCGGCGCGCAGCAGCTCGAAACATTGTTCGGCGCGCGCCGTCGCCCGAAATTCCGGCGACGCCGTGATGATCGGATCGTTGCGGTGATAGAGTCTATGCACTTTAATCAGTGGCTCCATCTTCTCGCCACTGGCGTAATAGCCCGTCCACTCGCTGAACGGTCCTTCTTCCTTGCCCTGATCCGGCAAAAACTCGCCTTCGATGGCGATCTCCGCGTAAGCGGGAATCGGCAAGCCGGTAAATTCGCCTTGAATGACTTCCACCGGCTCGCCCTTGATGCCGCCGACAGCATCGAACTCACTGCGGCCATAGGGCTCAGGCCGCGTCGCGATCATATGTAGCAGCGGATCGACGCCGAAACAGGCAACCACCGGACAGGGTTTGCCTTGGTCGAAATATTTTTGCCGGTGCAGTCGGCCATGTTTGCCAGGCGAAATGTTCATGCCCATGGAGTTCCGATCATGCACCATGACCCGGTAGCAACCGACGTTGACCCAGCCTTCTTCAGGATCGCGTGTGATCACCACGTGTCCCGTGCCGATGTATCTGCCGCCGTCGCGCTCTTGCCAATGCGGCACGGGGAATTTGAACAAATCGACATCGGCGCCCGTGAAAACATTTTCCATAACCGGCCCGGACGAAACGGTCACCGGCGGGATTGAGGCAGGTTTAGCCAATCGCGCGCGCCAAGCTTTGATGAATCCTTCGCGGGTGATATCCAACGGCAAATTGGTGGTGAGCGCAGAACGCTTTAAGCTCTCGAAAAAACCGACGAGAATCCGGTAGCCAGCCGGGTAGTCCTTGATCCGGTCGAAGAGCAGCGCCGGGCTATTCTCTTTATGCTTCGACGCCAGCACAGACAGCGCACCGATTTCGAGATTCCAGTCGGCGCCCTCGATGACTTTGAGCTCGCCCATCTCCTGAACTTTTTGAATCCACCCTCTGACATCCTTGTAACTCATGAGTACCCTCTCGATTTAGCAACAAGTACGAGTTTAGTTTCGCCTTTGCAAGCTCAGCGTGGCATTGCTAGACCCTACGATCATGATCCGACATTTGAGCGGATTAGACTGGTTCGCGACCAAGCGGTCTACCCTTGCGGGATCATCGCAATAAAACTCGTCAGAAAATACAAGGTTGAGAAAAATCCTAAGACTATTAAAGTTTTGAATCCCGCCGATATTTCTCGTCCGCCAAAACCATCGCGGGCCAGAAGGAAAATAATGATCGGCAAAAAATCAAGTGAAAATCGATAACCCAGTTGTAGCTGTCCGGTCGAGCGCCACGCGAGCACGGCCAACAGCACAATGGCGCAGTTCGCAAGCGCGAGGCCACAGAAGCGATCGATTCTAAGCGAACCGATATAGACCAGCCAAGGCGAGAGCAAAAACACGCTCATGCCGAAAGGATTCGCGGCGACAAAGGGAAACCCATCTGATGCCGCGGGCAGCCCGAACAAAAAAATGAGTAAATGTGGAATCACGTTGGCAAGCGAGGTGACGGCAAAATCCTTCGGTGCGGGTAATTGATAGCTATATCCAGTTTCAAAAACCGAGTCGAAGCGGGCAAAGTTATAAGCCGCCAGACAAATCATCGGTACAGCAAACCCCGCCATTAGTGATAAACTAATCTTGGCCCTCTGCTCCCTTTCGCCGAGCAAAGCAGCTGCCGCGAAAAGTAGGATATTAAGAGCGGCGGAAATCCGTGCAGTTGCCGTCAACCCGAGGAGCAAGCCAATCAACCACCAACGTCGTTGGCCGAGCCATTCATGGAGGGCAAGAAAGATTAGAAAAATCGCGACAACCTGAGCAAAAGGCCAGCTCATCGAAATCACCGCCACGCTCAGGTAAGAAGTCGACCCACAAAATGCCAGCGTCAACCAGCCGGATTCTGCCTTTGTCCGGTTACACTTCTGGCAAAGCCGAAAGCACAACAAACCTGTCCAGAGCGAGAGCACCACGGATACATAGCCCTGATAAACACTTGCCCCGGCGAGGCGGAAAAGAAACACGAGCGGCGTGAGAATCGCAGCCGGCAAGGGCCCCAGCGGCCAATAATACCGTCCGCCGTACGCCGCAGTGTCGTGCCAATGCTCGGGAGTAGATATGAAATAAAGTTTTCCACTAAGAAATGACTCGGCCAACCGGACATATTGCTGCTCATGGCGCACGGACAAGCTGCCAAAGATCACCGCGATGGCAACGAGAGACAAGCATCCTGCCAACAGCATGCGTTCCATCCATCGGGGCATTTGTTTACCGAATAGGGCTTCGATCAACGACACTACTCAACCTTATTCACGCACGGTTACTCTCCACGACGCGCCTTGAAAGCCGAAGGCGCGGGTTCCATTTCATTCGCGCAGAAAAAATACGATTACTCGAAAGAGGTGATGGAAGAAGCCGACAAATAAACGCAGCCACTTCGCGGGCGGGGATTTAACCCCGCCCTTGACCAAAGGGGATGCTCGCCCCCTTTGGAAACCCCTTAATATTGTGCCCGCCTCAAGAGGCAGGGTTAATATGGAATATCTCGTCGACGCCCTGTCGCAAGACGGCTGCGTCGAAGACAGCTCACTTCAAGCCGCGATTGACGACGCGAAGAGTCTAGCGAAGATAACCAAGCCGATCAGCCAATCCGATGTCGTCGACTACAGTTTTCTATGCGCGGCGGTGAAGAAATAGCGCTCGAGCCCTGCCGCGACACGAACCCCGAAACCCGCAATCCGAAACTCATTTCATCGCCTCCTGCGCCAAGGAAAAATCGAAAACCCGTTCCAACGGCACCGTCTCTTTGATCCGCAACGCTTCCCTGGCCGTGTCGAGAATTTCCCGCGCGGCGTCGGGGTTTAGAATTCCGCTTAAAGAAATCACCTGGTGGTCCTCGTCATACATGCGCCGCGCCATTCTTGCATCGCTGACCGCGAGTTTTTTTTGAATGTAGGGAATCATCACTTCGGGATTGTCCTGATAAAATTTTAGCGCGCGGTTCCAGCCGCGCAGAAACCGCACAATGTTGACGCGCTTCTGTTTGATCGCCGCATCGGTCGCTACCACGCCGGTTTGCAGATAGCGGATATGATCGCGGCCGCGCGCCATCGTTCGAAAACCACGGTCGATGGCAAGGTAAGTTGTCGGCGGCGTCACCATACCCGCAGCGACTCTGCCGCTAAGCATCGACTGCAAGCGCGCGGGGGAATCCATGCTGAGCAAGGTCACGTCTTTCGCCGCGTCGAGCCCCTTGGCTTGCAGCACACGCCGCGTGATCACCGCCGCAGTCCCTTCCAACGAACCGACGGCGATCGCTTTGCCTTTCAAGTCGGCCGGCGTCGCGATCGATGGATGGACGATCAGATCATGCACCGGCCGGTCATGGGTGACGTTGACAATCTTGATCGGCAAACCGCGCAGCGCCGCCGCTAGACCGCTGCCGGCGTGGCAAGTGACATCGATCTCGCCCGCCATCAAGCTACTCAAGCCGATCACGCCGCGGACCACGAGAACTTGCAAATCCAATCCCTCTTGGGCAAAGAAGCCGCGCTCTTGCCCGTAGTAAAGATGCGCATAGCTGAGCGTCGGCCCTGGAATGCTGATGAAAAAGCGCTCGGCGGACGATACATGGTCGCTGAAACCAAACAACTGAATGATTGCCACGATAATCAGTCGACGAATCTGCGTCATAGTGCCTCCCCGTGAATTTTAATGGTCGAAAGCCAAGAGGGCGGGTTTGAAACCCGCCCCTACGTCCGGATTCTTCTTGGCATTCTTTTGCGCCCTTTGCGTCCCGATCGCCCTGAGCTTAGCCTGTCCTGAGCCTGGCCGAAGGATCGAAGGGTACGGTTAAATTTCCCCTCTTCTTCGATGGCTTATTTGCTTCCCACTCCGGCAAATCGTCCAGCCGAGTGAACCACCCGCCCTCCAACCATCGTCAGCAAAGACTCCAAAGATCGAATCTGATCTTCCGGCACGGTCAGGTAATCAGCACTGAGCACCGCCAAGTCTGCGAGTTTGTCGACTTCGATGGATCCCTTGCGTTGGGTATCGCCACTGAACCAGGCACTGCCAATGGTGTACATGCGCAGTGCTTCCTCGCGGGAAACATTTTGACTCTTGTCGCGAATCGCCGTCCCGGCCACGCTCTTCCCCGTTACCAGCCACCAGAGCGATAGCATCGGCGAATAATTGCTCGAACGAAAGCCATCGGTGCCGGCGCCGATAGGAATGCCGGCATCGAGCAGCTTCCGCAGGGGCTGCGCACTGCGCGCTTTTTCCAGGCCCCAAAGCTCGGCATAGCGCTCGCCGACGAGCGCCATGCGATCCTGCACCGCAATGCCGGCGCCGAGTTTTTTAATGCGCTCGATGGTTTCCGCTGAGCCATCTTCGAGATGGGCGAAAGCAATGCGTTGGCGCGCCAAAGGGTTCACGCCATGGACCTGCTCGATCACGTCTAACAACTGCCGTGCGGTGTTGTCCTGGGCTGTGTGCAGGCGAAAACTGTAACCGCCCTCGGCAAGGAACTGCACCACGCGACGGAATTTTTCTTTCGCACCCGGAGCGAGCGTAGTCCCTTGGGGATCGGCAAGTAGATCGCCTTCGCCGCTACCGCGAACGAAAGTCCCGGCGAAACCGGCGAAGCGAAACCAATCGCTTTGCGGCAACTGTTTGATTTCCGCCGCCGCTAACTTCAACTGCTCCAACTCGTCGCCGGCGTCATTGGGAGCAATAAAAAAATTGACCCGCAGGGTCAATTCGCCGCCGCGCGCCATGTCGGCAAGCAGTCGGCGCTGCGCGAACGTCACATCCGCGCTCTGGAGATCGCCGACCGAAGTGAGGCCTAAACGATTGAGCTCGCGAAAGCAGTTGCGCAAACTCTGGCGCATCCGGTCGAGACTCAGCTTCGGGATTTTTTGATAAGCATACTCCCAAGCCGGCACACCTTGCAGCCAGCCGGTCAACTCGCCCCTCGGATCGCGCTCGAATCTTCCGCCTGGGGGATCGGTGCTTTTGTTAGAGATGGCAACGGCTTTCAGCGCCGCGCTGTTGAGCAGCGCGCCATCTCGCAGGTATTGAAGGTAAACTGGATGGTTCGGCGCGACGGCGTCCAACTCAGCGCGCGTCGCAAAACGCCGCTCGGCGAACTGCGTCGGCACCCAGCCGCCGGCAACGACGATCCAACTGCCGGCCGGTTGGCTCTGCGTCGCGTTGGCGATGAGCTTTAGCCCGTCGGCGAGGCTCGGCAATCGTTCCCAATGCAACTCGGCGTCCCAACTCAAGCCCGCTACGGTGGCGTGAATATGTGAGTCGATCAATCCGGGAATTACCGTATGACCGGCGAGATCGACCACCCGAGTGCGCGGCCCGGTCAATGGCCGCATGTCGCGGTCGCTGCCAACCGCCAAGAAGCGTCCGTCCTTGATCGCCACCGCTTGCTTGATGGAAAAGCCGCGGTCCACGGTGACGATCTTGCCGTTGTGCAAAACCAAATCCGCCGGCTGCGGCACTGCCAGCGAGCGCGCGAAATCTACTTCACTGCCGGAACAGCCGATTGAGAGAATCATTAACAGCAACAATTTGAATCGCATAAATCGCTTCGTACCAACACTCCCACGCAGGAACGCGATTCTACGCTCGCATGCGCGCTTTTGCGAGACTTCATTGCCATGGGCTGGCTTCTTCAGGTGTGAGAATTATCATGGCAGGGAGCGAGCGAAGAAAATCCGAAATCCGAATATCGAAAGCGGCCCCGCGGATCGAAACAAACCGCGGCCAAAATAAATTCAAAATCAGAAAATCCAAAACAGTGAATTTGATCCTTCCCGTTTGGAGCATTGTAGTTGTTTTGTTTTTCATCGTTTTAAATTTGTTTCGAGCTTCGTGCTTCGGTCCGCGGGGCGGCTTTCGTGCTTCGAATTTTTGGTTGCGTTGCGCTCGCAATTGCAGTTATAGTCCGAAGAAATTTCCGCTGCCATTGATCATTTTTCGTGAGGTAAACGATGCAACCGGTGCAACTTTTTTGCTGGCATTTCATGGCCTATCCTTATCTCGACAAAGATTTCGATAAGTCGGGCCATAGCGGCTGGGTCACCGTGCCGAACAAGCTGTGGGACAACAATAAAGCGCGCGGACTTTATCAGGAGTATATTGACCAGTTGGCCCTCGCCGACGAGCTCGGCTTCGACGGCATGGTGTTAAATGAGCATCATCAAAACATTTACGGCCTCATGCCGTCGCCCAACCTGATCGCCTCGGCGCTGACCCAATGCACGTCGCGCGGGAAAATCGTCGTTTTGGGCAATCTTTTGCCGTTACATTTGAATCCGATGCGCGTCGCCGAGGAGTACGCCATGCTCGACCAGATGAGCAATGGCCGATTGATCGCCGGCTTCGCGCCTGGCGGTGGACCTGAAACCTTCAACTACGACGTGCCGTCGGCGAATACACGAGAAAAATTTTGGGAAGCTGCAGATTTAATCGTGCGCTCGTGGACCGACGATGGCCCGTTCGCCCACGAAGGCCGCTACTTTCCGCTGCGCTATGTGAATCTGTGGCCCAAGCCGCTGCAGAAACCGTTCCCGCCAGTGTGGATTCCCGGCTCCCGCAGTCCGTCGACGATGACCGAGGTCGCCAAGCGCGGCTACTGTTATTTTCTCTCATCGCGCAGCCACGGCGGCGAGACCCACCGGGCGCAGCAGGAGTTCGCCCAGGTGCTGGAAAAACACGGCGACAAATATCATCCATTCAGGTTTGGCATTTTGATGTCAACCTACGTCGCCGAGACCGACCGGCAGGCGCGCGAAGAATGTGAGGAGGGCGTCTGGTATTTCTTGAAAAATTGTTTGAAAGGTCATCTGCGCAAAGAGGGCCGCCAACTCACCTACGGTCCCGGCGTGCCGTACATCCCCGCCGCCGCCTGGCGCGAGTACATGAAAGGCTACACGCCGGGGCGAAAACTCTTAGGCGACGTGGAGAACTGGGAAGAGTTGGAAGCTTCGCAATCGATCATCGTCGGCAGCGCCGAGACTGTCGCCGCGCGCATCGGCGCATTGATCGAGAAGGCCAAGGTGGGCAATCTGTTAATCCAATTCCAATTCGGCAACATGCCGGATCACCTGGCGCGGAAAAGCATGAAGCTCTTCTGCGAAAAAGTCGCGCCTATCTTGCGCCACGACTCGCTCAAACAGTTCACCAGAGAATTCCCCGACATGAACGTCGAGAAATCAGCGCAGGCAGTGCATTAATGAGCGCTCGCACATTGGAAGTTAACGGACGGAAGATTTGGCTCCTCGAAAACGGTAGCGGCGCGCCGCTCGTGTACCTGCACGGCTTTGCCGACGTGCACTCTGTGAAGGAATCGTGGCTGCCGTTTCATGAACAGCTGGCCCAAAGCGCCCGCGTCTTTGCGCCGGCCCATCCCGGCTGCGCCCAGAGTGATGAGAACAAGGATATTGATGTCATCGAAGACGTGCTGTTTCACTATCTTGAAGTGCTCGATGCGCTAAAGCTCGACAAGTTCGATCTGGTCGGCCACTGCGTCGGCGGCTGGATCGCCGCCGAGCTTGCCGCGCGCCATCCGGAAAAAATTCGCAAGCTCGTGCTCATCGGCGCAAGCGGACTGTTCGTCGAAGGCGCGCTGATCGGCGAC
>CAYZJE010000221.1:0-4199 GCA_964478485.1 uncultured Syntrophobacter sp.
AGTGTCATAAAACGGCATCGGTCGCATGGAAGTGAAAAATTACGGAACAGTGGGGAATTCGTCGATTGGTGTTGGACTGGTAAATCTTGCGCAACTGAATCAGATCTTGCGCAAACATCATGAGCAAAATTTATCGCTCGAGTGGCCGCGACTTTGCTCCGAATGGCGCTTGGTGAAAGGAGCCGCATGCGATTAAACAACGATCAAAAAGCTGATTCCCAAGGTAATTCGCGCCCGCAACCCGACTGCCAAGTTGAGGCTGATGAAGAGACTCCGGTTGATTCACCACGCCTGGCGATCGCGTTGGGGGACCTGACGACGGGGGGCGAGGCTGAAGTCAATCGCCTTAAGTCCAGTATGGTCGCGCTGTCGGGGGAAATCAGCCAGATTCGCGGCGAACATGTGGGCTTGGCATCGGATTACCAAAAGCTGACAGGCGAGTTGCGAGAGATCAAGCTGGTTCTGGCGAAGGTCCATGCCAAGGAATTGCGCGGCATCGAGCGGTGCAGTTCCTGGATGGAATCCCTCAGGCTGCTACGAGAGATGTTCCAGAAAGGGCCTAACCATCGTAAAAGCCAGGGGACCAGAAATCGAGTGTCGGCCCTGCGCAAGTAGAACTTAGCACGGATCATTTGCCGCAGAAGGTTGGGTTGGCTCTGGCGATCTAGTTCACAGAGGTCAGGTTGTCAGCGTCGGGTTGAGCGTAGGTGCCAAAGCTGGTGTCACGGTGTGAAAGGACTGTCATGGCTTCCTTTTCATGCCGCGCAGGGGAACTTCCACAAATTCCCTTTGCGGGCCGCAATTGCGCAATAATCGCTGGAACAAACTTGGCAGCGAGTTTGCACTAAGAAATTACCAAACTTACTACGATGCCAAACATGATTGCTCAAGAAGCTCCACTGGGACGGAAAGCGCGCCGGCACTGGTTCACTTTCCAAAAGGTAAATGAATTATCCGATGAGATCGTGATGCTACGATCGAGGCTCACCGCAAGCGAAGCGGCGTTGCGCGCGAGCGCAGGTGAATCAAAAGCACTCCAAGAAAATCTCACCGAGCAGGTTTTCAAATTACAAAGTCACGGCGCCGAATTGGAAGCCGAGATGTTGGGCCGCCGATTAGAGGTTGATCGGCTTGAGTCCAACAGCATGTTTCTCCAGGAAAAACTTGACCAAGTCAGGGTGCAAAAAGAATTGTTACGATTGGATTACGATCGACTGGCAGCGGAACTCAAAGCAATTAAAGTGGCGCGAGCGCGAAACGATATCGAAGCGTGGCGCGCCGTTGGCCACAAGACGCCGTGGAAGCGCTGCTACCAACGGATCGAGGGGCTCTTCCACAAAGAGCACGACGCCGGTTCATCCATGGGGTTTGATAATCTCCTGCGACTCCCGCCGCCCTAATGCTCGGGACATTCGATTGGCGCCAAAGCTAATCGCCGAGAAACTTTTCTCTAGACAATTTCGTCCGTATTAGATAACTCATCCCAAGACCGATGGACGTTCGCCGCCGGTGCACTTTGCACCGTTGGCGAACGTCTATTCATTTTTCTGACAAAGGGAGCCATTGCCGATGAGCACGAAAGGCCGGGCGGCGATTTACCTCGAGCCGGGGAAACCGTTGGTGGTGGACGAAGTGGAGTTCGCCGATCCAGGGCCCGATCAGGTTCTGGTAAAGCTATTCTCCAGCGGCGTGTGTCATTCGCAGCTGCACACGATGCAGCGGCCGGCGCGTAAAGGGCAGAGCCTGCCCGCGCTCTTGGGGCACGAGTCGACGGGCATCGTGGTCGCCAAAGGGCGCAATGTGGCTCATGTCAAAGAGGGCGACCATGTGATCACCACCTGGGTTGACCGAGACAGCGCGACGACCAATCAGCCAATGGTGATGCACGCGCTCAATGACCGGGCGCAATATTTAGCGACTTGGAAAGGCAAACCAGTGATGCACTCGGCAGCGACTTGGGCCGAGTACGCAGTCGCGCAGGAGCGAGTTGTTTTACTGCTACCGAAAGATTTGCCGACGGACGTGACGTCGATCGTCGGCTGCGCGGTGATGACGGGCGCGGGCGCGATTATTAACACGCTGCAAGTGCGACCGGGGCAGTCGGTCGCCGTTTTCGGCGCCGGCGGCATCGGTCTGTGCGCGATCTCGGCGGCGGCGATCGTTGATGCGAGTCCGGTGATCGCGGTCGACGTGAATGACGAGAAGCTAGCATTTGCCCGCCGCTTCGGGGCGACCCATGTGATCAACGCGAAGCAGCTGGATGCCGTTCAAGCGATCAAAGATCTCACCGGCGGCGGCGCCGACTTCGCCATCGATGCGATCGGATTGCCGTTGACCCAAGAACAGATTCTCCGCGCCGTGCGGCCGGGGTTCTCCGGCCTTAACAAGGGCGGCACGGCGCTGCTGATCGGCATCACACCGCCCGACGCCAAAGCGATCTTGGACACCAGTCTTTTCGTTGGCAATCGCTCATTCACGCGCACCAGCGGCGGCGACTGCAAGCCCGAGCGCGACTTTCCAATTTTTCTGCGCTGGCTGCGCGAAGGGAAGTTGCCGCTTGAACAGCTCGTCACCAACCGCTACAAGCTTGAGCAGATCAACCAAGCGGTGGATGATCTGGAACATGGGCGAATATTGGGCAGAGGGATCTTGACCTTTATTTGATTGAAGAATTAATAGCCGCACCCTTCGACGAGGCTCAGGGCGATCGGGACGCAAAGAACGCAAATATGGAATCGGATTGTCTCTCGCCAAGGCGCAAAGGCGCAAAGTAAAACAATGAACATGGCCACAAAACCTTCAGACAACAGCGCCGCCCGCACCGTCGGCAGGGACACAATACGATCGCGGCTCATTCTCGAAGTTGCCGCCGCGATGGTCGATCAAGCGGATTGGCCGAACCGCCAAGCGCGTGTCAGCCTACGAGTTCAAGGCGCGGATCATTGGCCGGTTAACATGATCGCCAGCGACGGGCCCGCGGCGCTCGATCTGGTGGCGAAGGGCGAGATGCAGTTGGCGATCAGCAACCCGGCGATGTATCTGGCGCTCGCGCTGCGTGGCACCGGGCCGTACAAAAAACCGATTGCGCTGCGCGCGATCACGATCATTCCGTCGCCGGACCAGCTTGCCTTTGCGGTGACGGAAAAAACCGGCTTGAAGTCTTTGCGCGAGATTCGTGAACGGCGCGCGCCGCTGCGCGTGTCGCTGCGCGGTCAACGGGATCATGCGCTCCATCCGGTGGTCGACGAAGTGTTGGCCGCGGCTGGCTTTTCCCTGGCCGATATTGTTTCTTGGGGCGGACAGGTACGTTACGACGATGGCTTGCCGATGAAGGACAATCGATTTGGCGCCATGCAGCGCGGTGAAGTCGACATGATCGTCGACGAGGCGGTGCGCGGTTGGGCTAATGCCGCTCTGGACGCGGCCATGCGCATATTGCCGCTCGACGAATCGATTCTAAACAAGATGGAAGCACTCGGCCTGCGCCGCGCAGTGATGCCCAGGTCGCGCTATCCAAAATTGCCGGAAGACTTGCCAACTTTGGATTTTAGCGGCTTCGCGGTTTACACGCACGCTGACGTGCCGGATGCCGTCGTGACATCGATTTGCGCGGCGCTGGAAGCGCGCAAGGAGCGCATCGGCTGGCAGGAACCAGGGCCGCTGCCACTGGATCGGATGTGCCGAGACACAGCCGACGGTCCGCTGACGATTCCACTGCATCCTGCGGCGGAAAAATTTTGGCGTGAGCGCGGATATCTGGACTGAACAATTTTAATTATTCACCACGAAGGCACGAAGGTCACGAAGGTTTCGTAGGGTGCGCTTCGCGCACCGGTCAGTCTCGGAATATCTCCCGCAAAGATGCCAAGGCCGCAAAGGTCGGAAAAAATTAAAAAGATGGATTTTAAAAACACCAATTTGTCGATTCCAAACTTTGCGTACTTTGCGCCCCTTCGATTCTACTCAGGACATGCTTGGCGGGAGTCAATCCGCATGTTCGGGTATTCCAGATCACCGGAAAATTTGCGCAAGCCGCGCAAATTTTGAGATATTGCAATACACGCTTTTCCCCAGACGGCGCTGGGAAAAAGAGGTTCGCCTCCGGCGAACAGCCGCAACCGAAAGCCGGATTATCTCTCGCAAAGGCGCTAAGGCGCAAAGGTGACGGGCGATGCCCGTCATCCCGAGGGGACACGAGG
>CAYZJE010000222.1:0-11219 GCA_964478485.1 uncultured Syntrophobacter sp.
CCAGATCCGCGGCACACCAACGTACAATGCCATGCGCGAGCTAACCGGAAAATATCAAACCGCCAAAAGCGACGGCGGGCACTTTCTGATGCATGTGGTAAAGTGAAGAATCGTGTTCGTGGCTCGCGTCCGTGCTCGATAAAATTATCACTAGCTTTGCGCTAATTTTTTAGTACAGTGATCCTAGAGCGGCAGGGCCGCAACCGAAAAGGATTCGGAACCAGAGAATTAGCCGCAAAGAACGCAAAGGGCGCAAAAAAAGAATCGGGACTTGTAGGGGCGGGTTTGAAACCCGCCCTCTGGGATTTGGCGCAACGGAAAATTTGCGCGAGCCGCGCAAATTTTTAGATATTGCAATGCAAAGTACTGGGAGTTTGACCCGCGCAAGACTCGCGTCTCGGGAGGGTGTGAGATGACAATGTTCTTATGCCTGGTTCTCAGCTGTTTACTCTGCGTCGCCAGCGCCCACGCCCAGGCGCCCTTCTACCAAGGCAAAACCATCCGCGTCATCGTCGGCACACCGCCGGGAAATCTTTACGACTTCTGGGCCCGTCTCATCGTCGATCACATGGGCCGACATATCCCTGGCAATCCGAGTTTCGTCGTCCAGAACATGCCTGGCGCGGGCCACGTGGTCGCGGTAAATTACCTTTACGCCAACGCAAAACCGGACGGCCTGACGATTATCGGCTCCGTTATCCCGTCGCTTTATCTCAATCAACTCATTGGCCGCTCGGAGATTCAGTTCGACTGGGCGAAGTTTACCTGGATCGGCTCGCCGGCGCGCGGCAGTAGCCAGATGTACATGCGCGCCGACAGTCCGTACAAGACCATCGAAGAGGTCCGCACCGCCAAGGAGCCGCCCAAATGTGGCGCCACCGGCGTTACCGGTCCGGATTCGTATTTTCCAAAACTTTTGCAGGAAACCGTCGGCGCGAAGTTTCAGATCGTCACCGGCTATCCCGGCGGCACCGACATCGATCTCGGCGTCGAGCGGGGCGAGATCCATTGCCGCGCGTTTACCATCGAAGCCTTCTTCGGCCGCGAGCCCTATCACACTTGGCGCAAGACCAACTTCGTACACCATCTATTTCAGAGCGGCAGCAAACGCGACGCGCGGCTGCCGCAAACGCCGACCATCTTCGAAATCATGGAGCGCTACAAAACTCCGGAATCAGGCCGGCGGCTCGCTACCGTCTTACTTGGCGCCGACGACATGGGCCGGCCGATGTTCGGCCCACCGGGCATGCTTGCCGATCGGCTAAAGACTCTGCGCGACGCCTTCGTTAAAACCATGGCCGACGAGCAGTTCCGCGCCGAGGTAAAGAAGCGCAATTATGAATTCGACCCCGTGGGTGGTGATGAGCTCGAGAAGCTCGCCAAAGAAGTGACCAGTCAATCGCCCGATGTCATCGACCGATTGAAGAAGGTGTTGGGAAACTGATATTGGTATAGCCGATGTGAACCTGCAGCCATAAGATGCGCCTCACAGCTTAAGCCTGACTAGCGGAGGGTAACATGAGAGAGAAAAATGGTGCCGTTTGGCTCTCGCTCCTCAGCGGCGTTCTGCTGCTGTTTTTGCTGTTCTTGCCCCATCAGGCATTGCCCCAAGCCAACTTTTATCAGGGTAAAACCATCACGCTCATTCGCGGCAGCACGCCCGGCGGCGTGGGTGAACGGCGCGCCCGCGCGCTCATGCCTTACTTAACCAAACATATCCCCGGCAATCCGAGCATCATGATGGAGTTCATGGATGGCGCCGGCGGGCGCAAAGCAGCGAATTACTTATACCACCGCGCGCGCCCCGACGGCCTGACGATCGCCAACATCGGCGGCGGGCATCTCGTCAGCGCCGTTCTCGGCGAGACCGGTGTCGACTATGACATTGATAAGTTCCACTATATCGGCACGCCGAACACCGGCACCCACTATGTCTTCTTGACCATGGGTAAGCTCGGTCTGAGCAACCTGGAAAAACTCCGCGCCCACAGCGGACTGAAAATTGTCGCCCACGCGGTGGGCCATGAAATTTATCTTACCGGCCGTATGTTCGCCTACTTGCTCAATCTCAAAGAGCCCAAGTTCATCACCGGCTACGGCGACCCGGAGATGCTTGTCGCCCTCGGCCAGGGAGAAGTCGACGGCCGCTCCCAGGTCGCCGAATCGATCGAGAACACTTCCGGCTGGATTGATAAGGGAGTGGTGGATTTTCACGCGATCATGGAAACGCCGGGAGTCAAAAAGCATCCGCGGCTGGCGCAACTTCCAGCGCTCGAAAGCTTTACGAAATCGGTCAGGGAGCAAAAACTCATGCAGATGCATCGCGCCTTCCGCTCAGTCGGCACGCCCTACATGTTGCCGCCGGGAGCGCCCAAGGAGCGGGTCGACATACTCACCGATGCGTTGCGGGCGACCTTTCGCGACCCGGCCTTTCTCAACGATTTTAAGAAATTGGTGGGAGCCGATGCCACCCCGTTGACGGCTGAAGACCAGATGAAGTTGATCCGCGAAATTCCGCGCGACAAAGAGGTCATCGAGTTTTTCAAGAAGATGGTTAGCGCTGACCCATTGCCGGCGCGGTAAGACTGGGGAGTTCAAAACGTTCAAGCAGTTCAACCGCTACGCTCCGTTCAATCCCTTACCTCTTTCCTCCCCCGCGTCGCGGGGGAGGATGAAGGAGGGGGCTTGAACGATTTGAACGTCATTTGCAAGGAGTAATTATCATGGTGACACCAAAACTAACTATCAAACCCGCAGCTAGAGCGGCTTTATGCGCGCTGTTATTTTGCACCAGCGCGGCGTACGCTCAGGCTCCGTTCTTCCAGGGCAAAACCATCACGATCGTCCAAGGCCGCGACCCCGGCGGCACCGGTGATATCCGGGTGCGCGCGCTGGTACCGTTCCTGCAAAAATATATCCCGGGTAATCCGACGATTATCATGGAGTTCATTCCCGGCGGCGGCAGCCGCAAGGCAGCAAATCACATCTACAGGACTTCACGTCCTGACGGCTTGACCATTGGCAACTTTAGCTCGGCCATGGTGTCGCTCGCGATTCTAGGGGAATCCGGAGTCTTATATGACATCGACAAGTTCCATTACCTGGGCTCGCCCTACAGCACCTACCATTCGCTGTTTGTCACCCGCAAAGACGCCGGCTTCGACACTATCGATAAGCTGCGCGCCGCCACCGGAGTCAAAGTCGGCGGCCAGTCGGTTGGCTTTTCCACCTACAACGAAGGCCGGCTGTTCTGCTACATGCTCGGACTCAAGGACCCGCTGTTCATCGCTGCCTTCGGCGGCGCCGAGCTCGATCCGGCAATGATGCGCGGCGAGATCGACGGCCGCGCCACCGGCCCCGATACGATTTTGCAGCGCAACCGCGATTGGCTCGACAAGGGCTTAGTGAATATTCATGCGATCATGGAAACGCCCAGAGGCGATAAGCATCCCCATCCAGCTTTCGCCAAGCTTCCCGAGATCGAGAGCTTCGCGAAGAACGACCGTGAGCGAAGGATGCTTGCCTTGCAGCGCGGCTTTCGCGTCACCGGCACGCCGTTCGTGCTGCCACCAGGAACACCGAAGGATCGCGTCGATATATTGAAAGAGGCGTTCCGCAAAACGTATTTGGATCCCGAGTTCGCCAAATATTATCACAAGCTAACCGCCGACGATCCGTCGCCGCTCTTGCCGGAAAATCACGAGAAGGCCATCAAAGAAGTCCCGCGCGACCCGGAGGCGATCGAGTTGTTCAAAATAATCGCCGGCCCCAAGAAGCTGCCGCCACGATGAATTTTGGAAGGTTCAAACCGTTCAAGCAGTTCAAATCGTTCAAAACGTTTTGAACGGAGCGTCCCTCCCTCGCTACGCGCTGCGCGCTATTCGGGAAATCGGCCGTTTGAATCCGATGGTCCTGAGTAGGCAGCGAGCAACGCTGCCGTACCGAAGGATACAGCCCTGCGGGGCTTACTCGGGAACACGGATGCCAAGTCACCGGTCATCCTGAGTAGGACCCTGAGTAGCGCGACGCGCGTATCGAAGGGGACGTATCGAAGGATCGACCGGCTTGAACTTGTGAAGAGGTAAACGATGCTAAAGAACCTCGTTCTCCTTACTTACATTTTGCTCTCGCTGAGTTCCGCCCACGCTCAGACGCCTTTTTACGAAGGCAAGACCGTGCGAATCCTAGTCGGATTCACCCCCGGCGGCTCCTATGATTTATGGGCCAGACTGATCGCCACTCATATGGGAAAATACATCGCCGGCAACCCTACTTTCGTGGTGCAAAATATGACTGGCGGTGGATCGATGGTGGCGGCCAATTACGTGCACAACGTCGCCAAGCCGGACGGTTTGACCTTCGCCGTGGTGACTCCTGGCCTCTACACCGAACAGTTATACGGGCGCAAAGAAGTTCAATACGACTGGTTCAAACTCTCCTACCTGGGCTCGCCGGAGAGAACCGCGCGGATCTTTTATATCCGCTCGGATACGTCCTACAAGACGGTCGAGGACTTGCGCGTCGCAGTGGAGCCAGCGAAATGCGGCGTTACGGGGGTTGGTACCGCGAGTTATTATTGGCCTAAGCTCCTCGGTGAGATCATTGGATTTAAGTTGAACCTAGTGAGCGGGTACCAAGGTTCAACCGACGTCAATTTGGCCATCGAGCGGGGCGAAATGCATTGCTGGGGCGGCACCCTGCAAGCGTTCTTTGGCAGCGAACCGGGCCGGACCTGGGCTAAGACTGGTTTTGTCCGCGTGCTCGCCCAAGGCGGGCCAAAGCGCGATCCCCGTCTGGCCGACGTGCCGACGATCTGGGAACTTTTGGATAAACATAATAAGAATCCAACCATGCGCGGGCTCACTCGAGTGCTCCTCGCACCCGATGACATGGGCCGCCCGTTTTTTGGCCCGCCGCGCATTCCCGCAGAGCGGATAAAAGGTCTGCGTGCAGCGTTTGCCAAAGTGCTAAGCGACCCGGACGTCCTGGTCGATGCCCGCAAGAAAGGGCTGGAGCCTGCGCCAGTCAGCGGCGATGAACTAGAGAGTCTGGTCAAAGAACTCATTCAACCCGCGGAAGTGATTCAGCGGATGAAAGCGTTTCTGCAAAATTGAAGTTGCCGTTTTGAACCTACAGGGAGGGGACATGCGAAAGACAGTGGCACTCTTTGGTTACATTATTCTCTCGTGGGCTTCTGCCTTCGCCCAAGCACCCTTCTATCAAGGCAAGACCATCACGATCATCCAAGGCCGCGACCCAGGTGGCACTGGCGACCTGCGCGTGCGCGCGCTGGTGCCGTTTCTGCAAAAGTATATCCCCGGCAATCCGACCATCATCATGGAGTTCATGCCCGGTGGCGGCGGACGCAAGGCGGCCAATCATATTTATAACTCCGCGCGCCCGGATGGTCTGACGCTTGCCAATCCAGGCGTCGCCATGATCTCCTCAGCAGTCCTCGGCGACTCGGGCATTCTTTACGACTACAGTAAGTTTTTCTACATGGGCTCGCCTTACAGCCAATACCACGGGCTGTTCGTAACCCGAAAGGAAGCCGGATTAAACAGTATTGAAAAACTTCGCGCCGCGCCTGGAGTCAGGGTCGGCGCCCAATCCGTGGGATTCGTCAATTATAACGAAGGCCGACTGTTCGCCTACATCATCGGCTTGAACGATCCCAAGTTCATCGCCAGCTACAGTGGCCCGGAGTTGGACATCGCCTTGATACGCGGCGAGATCGACGCCCGCTCGAGCGCCGCCGACTCCCTTGTCCTGCGCAACCGCGACTGGATAGAGAAGGGTCTTGTCGATTTTCACTCGATCATCGAAGCCCCCAAAGGAGATAAGCATCCTCAGTTCGGACAGTTGCCCGAACTGGAAAGTTTCGCCAAGTCGGAAAGAGAGCGCAAGCTGGTCATCATGGCGCGCTCGTTCAGACTTAGCGGCACCCCCAACGTGGCACCTCCGGGCACGCCAAAGGATCGCGTAGCGCTACTCCAGGAAGCTTTTCGTAAAACTTTCAAAGACCCGGAATTCGCCCGTGAGTATAAGAAGCTAACCGGCGAGGACGCAACGCCACTCTTGCCTGAAGACAACGAACGGGCGATAAGAGACATTCCCCGCGATCCCGAAGTCATCGAGATCTTCAAGAAACTGATCGGCGCGGGACCGTTGCCGGTGCGGTGACAAAGAAGGGTTCAAAACGTTCAAGCAGTTCAAGTCGCTCAAGCCCCCTCCTTCATCCTCCCCCGCGACGCGGGGGAGGAAAGAGGTAGGGGATTGAACGGAGCGTAGCGGTTGAACGGCTTGAACGTTTTGAACGTGCTAAGGAGGAAACATGCTAAAGACGTTGGTTCTCATCACTTACATTTTGTTCTCGTTCAATTCCGCGTTCGCCCAAGCGCCGTTCTACCAGGGCAAAACACTCGCCATCGTTCATGGCCGGGCCGCGGGCGGGTCGGGCGATCTTCGCGTGCGCGCCGTGACGCCGTTTCTCCACAAATACATCCCGGGCAATCCCACGATAGTCCATGAGTTCATGGACGGCGGTGGCGGGCGCAAGGCGGCTAATCACATCTTCAATTCCGCCCGTCCCGACGGCCTAACCATCGGCAACGTCGGCGGCGGCGTGGTCGCCAACGCCGTGCTCGGCGAACCAGGCGTGCAGTACGATCTCGACAAAATGCCTTTCGTTGGCTCGCCCTACAGCTCGACCCATTATGTGCTGTTAACCCGCCGCGAGGCCGGCTTCAGAACGCTGGACAAGCTGCGGCAAGCCTCAGGCGTCCGTTTTGGCGCTCAGTCGGTCGGCCATACCAATTATACCATCGCGCGCATCTTCGCCTGGTTGCTGGGCCTAAAGGAACCCAAGGATGTCACCGGTTTTTCGATACCGGAGCGTGATATCGCTTTATTGCGCGGTGAGATCGACGCGGTGGTCTCCTCCGACGATCTGCTCGTGCGCAACGCCGAATGGCTGGAAAAAGGACTGATCGATCTGCACGCTATTATCGCCGTGCCGAGGGAGGAGAAGCATCCGCGTTTTTCTTACTTGCCCGAAATTGACGGCTTCGCCAAAAGCGAGAGGGAACGCAAAATTTTGACCCTGTTCCGCAATCTAAGACTTACCGGCTCACCGTTCATTCTTCCTCCCGCTATGCCCAAGGATCGAGTGGAAATCATCAAAGAAGCGTTGCGCAAGTCATTCAGAGACCAAGAATTTTTCAAGGAGTACCGCAAGGTGGTCGGCGAAGATCCGAGCCCGCTGACCCCAGAAGCAAATGAAAAGGCGATTCGCGATTTGCCACGGGATGCCGAGTCCATAGATCTCTTCAAGAAATTCGCCGCCGCCGTGCCACTGCCACCGCGGTAAGACTGGGGAGTTCAAACCGTTCCAGCCGTTCAACCGCTTCGCTCGGTTCAAAACGTTCGAATGGCTTGAGTTTCATCCGGAAAGAGTAATCGTCATGGTAACACGCAAACAAGCCATCAAATTCGCTAACAGGCTGCTGAAAAAATGTGGAACATGCTTCGACAAGCTCAGCATGAACGGAATTATTTCAATCGTTTCAAGTGCCACTCCGTTCGTCCTGAGCCTGTCGAAGGACTCCGAGTTGGTTTTTCGACAAGCCGCTAAAGCCGCTTTCTGCGCGTTGTTACTTTTCATCAACACCGCTGACGCGCAGGCGCCTTTCTATCAGGGCAAGACCATCACCATTATCCATGGCCGATCCGCTGGGGGATCGGGGGATTTCCGCGCGCGCGCCGTGGCGCCGTTTCTCCACAAGCACATCCCGGGAAATCCCACCATCGTGCACGAGTACATGGACGGTGCCGGCGGGCGCAAGGCGGCCAACCACATTTTCAACTCCGCCCGCCCCGACGGCCTAACCATCGGCAGCGTCGGTGGCGCCGTGGTCGAAAGTGCCGTACTCGGCGAAGTTGGCGTTCAGTACGATATCGACAAGATGCATTTCGTCGGGTCACCCTACAGCGTTACGCACTATATCCTTTTGACGCGCCGCGAGGCCGGCTTAAGAACCCTCGATAAACTCCGGCAAGCCTCGGGCGTTCGCATCGGCTATCAAGCCGTTGGCCACACCAACTATACCGTCGGCCGGATCATGGCTTGGCTCCTCGGGCTCAAAGAAATTAAGGAAGTCATCGGCTTCACGAATCCGGAGCGGAGGGCCGCGTTGATTAATGGCGAGATCGATGGCTTGGCGAGCTCCGATGATATTCTGTCTCGCGATGCCGAATGGCTTGAGAAAGGTCTAATCGATCTTCATGTCATCGTTGCCGTGCCCAGAGAGGAAAAGCATCCGCGTCTTTCCCATTTGCCGGAGCTCGACGGCTTTGTCAAAACCGAGCGGGAGCGTAAGCTGCTGACCATGTTCCGTAATTTCAGAGTGACGGGCGCGCCATTCATTCTTCCTCCGGCCATGCCCAAGGATCGAGTGGAGATCATCAAAGAAGCGCTGCGCAGGAGCTTCAAAGATCCCGAGTTTTTCAAGGAATACCGCAAAGTCGGCGGCGACGATCCGAGTCCACTTACGCCGGAAGCAAACGAGAAGGCGATTCGCGATTTGCCGAGAGACCGTGAAACCATCGAGCTTTATAAAAAATTCGCCGGCGCCGGCCCACTGCCACCGCGCTAGGTGCAAGCGCCATCGGCGGCCCTGGCCCGGAATTCTGGTAAAAAATATATGTGAATAATAGATGCATGTTGTGCCAAGATTTGATATGGGAGGATGCCGCGTGGCGCATGACTGGAGACCGACTAGACATAATCGCGGTCTTCGGTCCTCGAGGTTCCTCCATCGAGATGCCTTGCCGCGACCGATCAGAAAGGGATGACACGACATGGAAATTTCGCTGTTTGATGCGGCCATTAAAGGTTTCTTAAACATCCTTCAATTGAAGGTGTTCTTCGCCATGATGGTCGGCGTGAGCATCGGCACCTTCACAGCCGTCGCGCCGCAGGGCCTGGGCACACCGCTGGTCTACGCGATCTTATTGCCGGTGGTGATCAAGTGGGAGCCGCTCACCGGCATCGCACTCTTGATCGGCGCCAGCTCGGTGAGCGCGATTTGCGCCGCCTATCTGCCGATCCTCTTCGGCATCCCTGGTGGCTCGGGTTCACAAGCGACGGTGCTCGACGGTTACCCAATGGGTAAGAAGGGCGAGGGCCGGCGCGCCCTCGGCGCCTCGTTCATGGCCGGCGGCATGGGTTGTGTGATCGGCACGTTCACTCTTATTGTGGCGATACCCGCCGCCAAGCCGTTAATTTATCTGATGGGTTCGCCGGAGCTGTTTGTCATCATGCTCTGGGGCTTGAGCATGGTCGCTGTGCTCGCCGGCCGCCGGCCGCTCAAAGGGCTGATCGCCACTTCATTCGGACTCCTGCTCGCGACTATCGGGCAACAAGCCCAGAGCGGCATCATGCGCTTTGTTTTCGACCAGCCGTATCTGCTTGACGGCATGTCGATCAGCATCATGGCCCTGGCGCTTTTTGGCGTGCCGGCGGCGCTCGATCTCGCTTTGACCAAGCTCGGCGTCGAACAGCAACCGGTGCCGCTTAAAGGCAGTCTGTTCGACGGCGTCCGCGACGCCGTGCGTGAATGGTGGCTGGTGGTGCGCTGTAGTTTCGTCGGCGTCTGGGTCGGCATCGTCCCTGGACTTGGCTCCCAAGTCGTCGATTGGCTCGCCTACGGCCACGCGGCGCAGAGTTGCAAAGGCGGCAGAGAGACTTTCGGCACCGGCGACGTGCGCGGCGTGATCGCGCCGGAGAGCGCCAACGACGCCAAGGACGGCGGCGATTTGATCACTACCTTACTGATGGGATTTCCCCAGGGCGTGAGCACGGCACTGTTCATCGTCGCGTTGCTCGCCTGGGGCTTCGTGCCCGGCCCGGAGATGATCAAGAAAAATGCCGATCTGATTTACAGCATAGTCTGGATTCAAGGAATCGCCGGCATCGCCGGCACGCTCGTCGGTTTTTGCCTCGCCAGCCAACTCGCCAAGCTCGCCGAGGTGCGTTACACCTTCATGGTCCCGATCATGTTCATGTTCATCCTGATGGGCGCCTTCAGCGTCAATCGCGATCCCTTGGATCTCGTCGTCCTGGTGGCGTTCGGCTTCCTCGGCTACTTCATGCGCCGCGCGGGTTATCCGCGCCCGGCGATGATACTCGGCCTGGTGCTCGGCGATCTGATGGAAAAATATCTTTACCGCTCGGTGGCGAGTTATGGTTTTAGCTGGATGGCCCGGCCGGCGGTGATCGTCATTTTTCTAATCGCCGCGGTATCGCTGTTTTTCACCCTGCGCGGCAAGATGCGCGCCAATCAAGAAGACCCCTTAGCGACATTTAAAGGCGCGGTAGCGAGGTCGCCGGATGAGAACTAATTTTGCGCTTTTTCTTTTGATCATTTTTGCCGTCGCGGTAGTTTCGGGCTGGCAGTGGCCCGATATCGCCAAGATCATGCCCGTCTACGTCGCCGCCATCCCGGGACTGATTATGGTCTCGATCCAGCTCTTTCGCGAAATGACCGGTTGGGAAACCGGCCGTCGCGCCGCCGGCGTGGACATGGACGATGCCGGCAGCGCCGAGTTGGACGAAGCCACTGCACGGCGTCGCACCCTCGTCTATTTTGCCTGGTTAATCGGCGGCGCCGTCGGCATCTGGCTCTTGGGCATCGTCATCGCCCTGCCCCTGTTGGTGTTTCTCTACGCTCTGGTCGAGGGTAGCGAGAAATGGCTCACGTCGATTCTCATCGGCGCCTGCGCCTACGGTATGATCTGGGGGTTGTTCGAATACATGTTGGAGACCCGTTGGCCGTCCGGACTGCTGTTCGGTTATTAATCAGTACGTATCTTGGTAACTATGCGTTACTGTCGTTCGCTCTCTTACGCCTGGGACCGGGAGCATGCGAAACGGCATTGTCAAAGTCTCTAAATTGTGAACTCCTTAGTAAGTTCACTCGCGAAGTAATTTTTTTAACTCGGACGAAAAGTATGCAGTCACGAAAAACCCGATTCCAAACTTTTTTACTGGTGTTGGCGTGCGGCTTCGTTGCCGAGGCGGCAATCGCCCAGACTCCCTATTACCAAGGCAAGACCATTAAGATCATCCGCGGTGGCGAGCCCGGCGGCACTGGTGACTTACAGGCGCGGGCGCTGCTGCCGTTCTTGAAAAAGCACTTGCCTGGTAACCCGACCATCGT
>CAYZJE010000223.1:0-3181 GCA_964478485.1 uncultured Syntrophobacter sp.
ATCGGCAGCCGAATTCCACCTCGAAACTTTCCTACGCGGGCTCAACACGCCTTGGGCCATCGACTTCGCGCCCGATGGCCGAGTTTTTCTCACCGAACGACTCGGCCGCATCCGAGTAGTCGAACGCGGTCAGTTGCGCGCCGAGCCGTGGCTCGCGCTCGAAGTTGCCGCTAGCGGCGAAGCCGGGCTGATGGGTCTCGCTATCGATCCGCAGTTTTCGCACAATCGCTTCGTCTACGTCGCCTACAGTTACCAGACTGGGGGTTTCGGCGTGCGCAATCGCCTGGTGCGGCTGCGCGAAGATCCCAAGAGCGGCAGCGGCATGATGGACAAGATTCTGATCGACGACATTCCCGGCGCCAACAACCACGACGGCGGCAGGGTGAAATTCGCTCCCGACGGCAAGCTCTATTGGACGATAGGCGATGCGCAGACGACGCGCTACGCACAGAATCTCAAATCGCTCAACGGGAAAATTCTTCGGCTCAACTCAGACGGCACAATCCCGGCCGACAATCCCCTGCCAAACTCATACATTTACTCCTACGGCCATCGAAATCCCCAGGGCCTCGCTTGGCAGCCGGGCAGCCGCCGTCTCTACGCTACTGAACATGGCCCAAGCGGCTTTCAAGGCTGTTGCCGCGACGAATTAAATTTCATCGAAGCCGGCAAGAATTACGGCTGGCCGGAAATCCGCGGCGATGAGACAAAAGAAGGAATGATGCCACCCGTCATTCACTCAGGTAACAGCGAAACTTGGGCGCCAAGTGGTGCGACGTTCGTCAGCTCGGGCCCCTGGGCGGGTTCATTGTTGTTCACTGGCCTGCGCGGCCAAACACTCTATCGGGTAATTTTCGACCCCAACGATCCACGCAAAGTCGAAAAACTCGAACGCCATTTCGAGCGCCAATTCGGGCGCTTAAGAGACATCGTTGAAGGCCCGGACAAAGCGCTCTACCTGCTCACCAGCAATCACGACGGTCGCGGCAGGCCGAGTGCCGAAGATGACCGGGTGATACGGATTATCGTTAAGTGATTTCCCGATTGCAAGTTTCGATTTGCATCGGATTGATCCCAGATTGGCCCTGAGGTAGGATCGGCACGATTTGATGGAGCGAATCGCCATGCGCAAGCGAATTTTTACTTGGTTAGGCAGAGAATTTATCGAGATCTCCGGTGAAGCCATGCCAGCGGCGCATGCGACGACGGAAGCACAGGAGCTTTTCAGTCGCTTCAACGAGGAACTCGAGTCCCATGGCTTGTCGCTCGATCACACCGTGCGTAGCCGCCTTTGGGGACGCGACCGTGAAAGCCGCGATCTCGGCAGCACCGAGCGGGTGCGAATTCTCTCCGGCAAAGCCCGCTCGGCGAGCTCCAGTTATATCGCTCCCGGCCATTTCGATTGCGCCGCCAAAGTCGCGATCGATCTGCTAGCGCTGCGCCCGACTGAGCCGAGCATGACCAAGCGCATCGTCGAATACGATCCGCCGATCGTGCCGATCCGTTTTTTAGTCTACGATTCGGTCGTCGTGCTATCCGGCGTGACTACCGTGCTGTCGACGCTGGAAGAACAGTTTAACAACATCATTCCGCGCATCACCGGCTCCCTCGCTGACGCCGGCAGCTCATGGGACAAAGTTGCGCGCGTGTCGTTTTACCTGCACCGCAGCCAAACTGTAGCGAATCTAAAAATGCTCTTCGCGCGCCATGTGGCGGCGCAGATCCCGCAGATGGAATATTGCTTCGTCGACGGCTATTCCTCTCCTGGCAAATTCTGTGAAGTCGAAGTAACCGCAACCGTGTAAATGATGATGGCAAACCCGAAATTTAAAGTTGCGATCCTCGACGATTTTGAGAAGATCGCCGAAACGGTTCCTGCCTACGAGACACTCAAGGCGCGCGCCGACATTACGGTTTTAAGTGAGCGGCTCGACTCAAGCGCCAAGATCGTCCAGCGGCTCTGCGACTTCGACGCGCTCTTGCTCATGCGCGAACGCACCCGCTTCAGCGACCGGGAGTACGGCCAATTGCCCAAGCTAAAATTCATTTCACAGACCGGCCGCACAAGCCGGCACCTCGATCTAGCCGACGCGACCAAACGCGGCATCGCCGTTTCAGGCACGCCTAGCGACACGGGAGCAACCACTAAAGAATTAACCATCGGCCTTATCCTGGCCCTGGCGCGAAAGATCCCCCAGGTCAATCAACGCATGCGCCAAGAGAGCTGGCCAGCGCTGACCGGCATGATGCTTGAGGGTAAGACCGTCGGCGTGCTTGGTCTCGGTCGGATCGGCAACGAAGTCGCGCGCATCATGAAGGCCTTCAATACGCGCGTGCTCGCCTGGTCGCGCACACTGACCGCGGAGCGAGCAGCCGAGGTCGGCGCCGAGAACGCCTCACTCGAAACACTCTTGCGGGAGTCGGACATCGTCACGCTTCATGTCCAGTTCAATCCGCAGACCGTCGGCTTAATCGGCACGAAGGAGATCGCCTTGATGAAGCGCGGCGCGTTTCTCGTCAACACCGGGCGCGGACCGATCATCAATGAAAATGCGATGCTCGAAGCCCTCGCCAGCGGCCAGTTGGGCGGCGTCGGGCTCGACGTCTATGACATCGAGCCGTTACCGATGGATCATCCGCTGCGCCGCTTCGACAATGCAATTCTCATGTCGCATCGGGGCTATGCCACGGTGGAGATTCTGAGCGAGCGTTACCAACAGGCGCTGACGAATATTCTCCAATTTCTCGACGGTAAACCCCAAGCGCTATTAAATCCCGACGTTCAGCCGCGCCAGCATAGCTGAGGCCGCCAATCGCCGAGTTAAAAGTTTCGGAGCCGGAGGATTTAACCGCAAAGGGCGCAAAAAGCGCAAAAAAGATTCTGAATTGTAGGGGCGGGTTTGAAACCCGCCCTCTTGGCTCCATCGCTGATTGCCAAGAATTTTCTTTACCGCGCCGCCATAGACATTTAAAATGGTGGAATGTCATCGAATCCCGCCGCCACCGAACAGGCCGCGCAGCGCGAATCGAGCCCTGCGACCGCGACTTATAGCAGAGTCTTGCGGGTTATCGGCCAAGACATCGCCGGTTACTTTCCGAGAACCCTTGAAATCACCACGAACGGAGTAAGTTTCGAGGTCCAAGGGCAATGCCATCCCAATCCCTTCGAGGCAGTCAAAGC
>CAYZJE010000224.1:0-3680 GCA_964478485.1 uncultured Syntrophobacter sp.
TGCCACAATCAGCGGCGCAAACAATTCGATCCCGCTGCCGAAGCGTGCGCTTCGGCCGCGGCTACAGTGCTCCCGCATCAGTTTCGCAACGATGGACTGCGACGATTGCGGCCGAATCGGCACGTGGCAGTCCGGGCAGAATTGCGTGCCGAGTTTGACGAATAGCAACCGGAGAAAATGATAGACCTCCGTCACGGTCGCGACCGTGCTCTTGCGTCCACCGCGGCTGGTGCGTTGCTCGATGGCGACGGTGGGCGGGATGCCGGCGACATAGTCGACGTTGGGGCGCGCCATTACTTCGAGAAATTGGCGCGCGTAGGCGGACAGACTGTCGATGTAGCGGCGCTGTCCTTCGGCGTAGACGATGTCGAACGCGAGGGTCGATTTTCCCGAACCGCTCAGGCCGGTGAAAACAATGAAACGGTCGCGCGGAATGTTCAGACTGATGTTTTTTAAATTATGTTCCTTGGCGCCGACGATGGCGATGCAATTATCTTCAATTGAACTTTCGAACTCTTGAACTTTTGAACTCTTTTCCAAGAGCGGCGCGAACTGCGATGCCGATTTGCTAAGATACGGCCGCAAATAAACGCCGGTGTGGGAGCGCTCCACCGCGGCGATTTGAGCCGGCGTTCCGGTCGCGACAATTTCACCGCCGCGCTCACCGCCTTCGGGACCGAGATCGATGATGTGGTCGGCGCATTTCACCACTTCGAGGTTATGCTCAATGACCACGATGGAGTGGCCTTGATCGATCAGGTCGTTAAAGGCCCACAGCAAGCGCTCAATGTCGTGAAAATGCAGTCCGGTGGTCGGCTCGTCGAAGATGAACAGTGTCCCCGCCTTTTTCGCTCGCGCCATATGGGCGGCGAGTTTCAAGCGCTGCGACTCGCCGCCGGAGAGCGTCGTCAGCGGTTGGCCCAAGCGGACATATTCCAGACCGACCGCGCGCAGCGGCTCGAGCCCGGCTTTGATCTCCGCCGTGTCTTTAAAAAACTCCAGCGCTTCGGTGATGGTGAGATCGAGCACCTGGCGGATGTTTCGGCCGCGATGGCTGACTTCCAAGACCTCTTCGCGGTAACGGCTGCCGTGGCATTCCGGACATGAAGTATAGACGTCGGAGAGAAACTGCATCTCGACTTTTTCAAAACCCTCGCCGCGGCAAGTCTCGCAGCGGCCGCCCTCGACGTTGAAAGAAAAAGTCGACGGGGTGTAGCCGCGCAGCCGTGAAAGATCAGCGCTGGCGAACAGACGGCGGATGCCGTCGAAGGCTTTCATGTAGGTTGCCGGGTTGGAGCGCGGCGTGGTGCCCACCGGCGACTGATCGACCAGGACGACTTCGGAAATCTTGTCGACGCCGTCGATCTTTTCACAATCGGTGACGTTGGCGGTGGGCGCTTCCTTGAGCTTTTTCAGATTGCGCGACAGCACTTCGTCGACCAAACTCGATTTACCCGAGCCGGACACGCCAGTGATGCAGACAAGCATGCCGAGGGGAATTTCCACGTCGATGTTTTTTAGATTATTGGCGCGGGCGCCGGTGATCTTGAGCGCGCGTTGCAGCAGCGGTTTGCGCTGGCGCGCTGGAACGGGAATGGTCTTGCGCTGGCTCAAGTAGGCCGCGGTGAGCGAGTTCTGATCTTTCAGCAAGTCTTGGTAGGTGCCCGCGAACATGATCTCGCCGCCTTGCTCGCCGGCTTTCGGCCCAAGATCGATGATGTGATCGCATTCCTTGATGATCTCCGGATCATGCTCGACCACCACGACGGTATTTTGATTGGCGCGCAGGCGATGGAGGATTTCCACCAAGCGGCGGCTGTCGCGCGGATGGAGACCGATGGACGGCTCGTCGAGGACGTAGAGAGTATTTACCAATGAAGAGCCGATCGCGGTGGTGAGATCGACCCGTTCCAACTCGCCGCCGGAGAGGGTGCGCGACTGGCGGTCGAGGGTCAGGTAATCCAAGCCGACGCCGACCAGATAACCGAGGCGGCGGCGAATCTCGTCGAGGATCAAGCTTGCCACTTGGTCGAGGGCGCCGGCGGGTTTGAGTTGGTTAAAAAAAACTTGCGCCGCGCCGGCGCTCATGGCGTTGACCTGGGCGATGTCTTTGCCACCGTTATGGCCATGAATGCGGTAATTCAAGCCGTCGGCTTTGAGCCGGCTGCCTTGGCATTCGGGGCACATCAAGTAGGCGCGGTAGCGCGCCAAGAGCACGCGCACATGCATGCGATAGCTGCGCTTCTCCAGTCGGCGGTACCAGCCGCGGATGCCGCGGTACTCGCCGTCGCCGTCGACGATCAGCTGTCTTTGCCCGTCGCTCAACTCGCCCCAGGGTTTTTTCGTCGGGATTTTTTTGCGCTCGCAGTAGTCGAGCAACCGTTTGGTTCTGCGTTTGCGATTGATCCACGGCCGGATCGCCCCGTCGCAGAGCGACTTACCGGGATTGGGAATCACCAAATCGAGATCGATATCGATGACCCGGCCGAAGCCTTTGCAAGTTTCGCAGGCGCCGAGCGGGCTATTGAAGGAAAACAGATTGGGCACCGGATCGCGATAGGAAATATCGCAGTGCGGGCAGTGCAGATGATTGCTGAACGGTTCGCGACGCCAATCTTGGTCGGGCAAAAACAGTGTCAGCCGCCCTTTACCGTAGTGAAACGCTTGCTCCAACGAGTCGGTGATGCGCTTTTTGTTCTCGGGCCGAAAGGTGAAACGGTCGACGACTACTTGCAAGGTTTCATTTTTGACCAGCGCGTTGCTAATTTCATCAAGCTCGCGAATCGATTGGTCCAGAAGAAGGCGATGAAAGCCGGCTTGGCGCAAACCGTTGCGCACCTCCTCCCACGCCACGGATGAAGGCGCCAAGGGAAAGGTCAAGACCAGCGGTGTTCCTTCATTTAATCCTGCGATCTTGTTAAACACCGACTGCGCCGTGTCCCGTTCGACGACCCGTTTACAGCCGCGGCAGTAAAGCGTGGCGATCTTGGCGAACAGCAGCTTAAAGTGATCGTGCAGCTCGGTCATGGTGCCGACAGTGGAGCGCGAGGTGCGCACCGGCCGGCTTTGATCGATGGCGATGGTCGGCGGGATGCCCTCGATGCTCTCGACATCGGGCTTGTCCATGCGGTCGAGGAACTGGCGCGCGTAGGCGGAAAAACTTTCCACGTAGCGGCGCTGTCCTTCAGCGTAAAGAATGTCGAAGGCGAGCGTCGATTTGCCCGAGCCGCTGACGCCGGTGACGACGGTCAACTGATTGAGCGGAATCTCGATGTCGAGATTTTTCAGATTATTCTGCTTAGCGCCACGGATGTAAATGGCTTTTCCGACCATGAGCGGGCTCTATTGCAGGTGATACTTCTCGACCAGGACGCGGCGAAAGCGCGCGCCGTAAATCAGATCGAAAGTTTCTTCCTTATCGGGGAAGAGTTGCAGCGCGGTGTGCTTGGCGTGGTTGACGACATCCTGGGCTTCTTCGAGAGTAAGATTGGCCCGCCAGAGTAGCGCCACGGCAACGTCCATCGCCCGGCCCAAACGGCGTAGTCGCCTTTCTTCAGCCAGCAATGCTGCTTTATCCGCCGCCATTGTCATGTCTTCCGCCATGCTGTGTACGGTTGGCCTCATGTTCTGCTCGCGCTAACCTTATACGTCTAACACACGCGATGGGTGAATCAAGGCGA
>CAYZJE010000225.1:0-6991 GCA_964478485.1 uncultured Syntrophobacter sp.
AAAACGAGCTTCCGGGCAAGGTGCAAAAATCTAACTGGTTGGATTTAAAGAGGTTAAATGTGGCCAGGGACGGAATCGAACCGCCGACACGGAGATTTTCAGTCTCCTGCTCTACCGACTGAGCTACCTGGCCATAAGAAATGAATTTGAAATATTGCTTAAAAGCTGAGACGAGTCAAGTTTCCCATCACGATTGCGCGCTTTTTTCGACCTGTTGTTCGACCAGATCGATCACCTGACTCTCGAGACAAACCCCATCGAGCGCGTTGACTTCTTGAATGCCGGTGGGACTGGTAACGTTCACTTCGGTGAGAAAACTGCCGATCACATCCAAGCCGACAAAGTATAAACCGTCGGCCCTCAAGAGCGGCGCCAACGCGGCGCAGATCTCTCGGTCGCGGGCCGTCACTTCGGTCTTCACGCAGGTGCCGCCGACATGAATATTGCCGCGCGTCTCGGACTCCAACGGCACGCGCAAGACCGCCCCGAGCGGCTCGCCATTCAGAACGATGATGCGCTTATCACCCTGGCGTATTTCCGGCAGGTAGCGTTGTCCCATGACCAGGCGCCGGCCATTATCGGTGGCCGCTTCCAGGATCGAATTGGTATTGCGGTCTTGTTCGCTCAAATAAAAAACTCCGCTGCCGCCGCAACCATCGAGCGGTTTGACAATCATCTCTCCGCCTAACTCGGACATGAAGGCTTTGAGCTGCGCCATGTTGCTGCTCACCAGGGTCTGCGGGATCTGCTCGGGAAAGCGCAACGCGTAAAGCTTTTCATTGGCCTCGCGCAGCCCTTTCGGATGGTTCAAGACGAAACATTTGCTCTCATCGATCAGGCTGAGCAAATGGGTGGCGAAGAAAAATTTCATGTCGAAGGGCGGATCTTTGCGCATCCAGACGCTGTCGAAATCCGCCAATGCACCGACGGCGAAGTCGCCTAATTCATAGTGTGGCGTTGCCCGCGCCAGTTGGAGCCGACGATAGCGGCCATGGGGCATGCCGCCGCGGATGAACAGGTCGTCCAATTCCATGAAATAGATCTGATGGCCGCGCCGCTCGGCCTCCAACATCAAGACGAAGGTCGTGTCTTTGTCGATATTGATCTTGTCGACAGGATCCATAACCACGCCAATTTTGAGCTTTGCCATAAGCTTACCCGTCTGCAAGTGCTAATTTCTAATCACCCAGGTGCGCGCCAGGTAATCATGCCAAGCGCGCTTCTCGCCGCTCCACAGGATCCACAACAAACTCAAGCCGATGGACGCGCAGCCGAGACCGAGCATGCCAACCCAGCGCAGCAATGCGCGCCGGTAGGAGATCGGTTGCTGGGTCAAACCGACGACGCGCAAACCGAACAGCCACTTGCCGATAGTTTTACCGTCCATGCCATGAAACACGACAAAATAAGCCGCCGCTAAAATAATCCAACCGACAGTCAGCAAAACCATCAGCGGCGTCGCGTTGTCCCAGGAGACGAATCGTCCATGGGCGGCGAGCCCAACTTTGTAGCCGATATAGGCCATAACTCCCATCAGCGCGGAAAGCAAAAGGATCGCCAGGAAATCGATGATAAAGGCGGCGAGGCGGCGAAAAAAACCGCCGTAACGAATTTCCGCCGCTGCCTCACTGGGAATTTCCACCGGCGCTGCAAGCGGTTCACTGCGCGCGGGAAACTGCCAATCATTACTGTCAACGGGTCGGTCGATCTCGCTAGGATCCGCTTCGGCGGTCAAAGTGAACTCTTGGTTTCTGGGTGCGCCAAAAATGACTCGGCGCATGAGTAACTTGGCGCCGCATTTTTCACAGCGCTCGGCGTCGTCCGGCACTTCCGCTTGGCAGTTTTGACATTTCATCGTTTTAACCCGGAACTCAAGATATCTCCCGCAAAGGCGCAAAGGCGCGAAGTTTGGGAAGACCTTCGGTCAGATTTCCAACCATCTCTTCTACCTTAGCGTCTTTGCGCCTTTACGGGAAAACATTTTTCTCCGGATTCGGATTTTATCGCGCCAAGCACGCTAAGGCCCCACTCTTCCCATCGGTTCCTTTTTTTAACTTCTAACTTGGCGTCCTTTGCGCGAGATACAATCTTCTCCTATCTTCTCATCGCCAGAGAATTTAAACTATGTTTGGCTAGTATTTAGAAGAAGCCCGCCGTCGACGCAAGCAGTTAAGCCAAATCGCCCCACAGAAACTGTACCAGTGAAAGCGCGGCGATCGCCGCAGTCTCAGCGCGCAAAATCCGCCGGCCCAAATGAACCCGTTCGAAGCCATGTTGTCGCGCCATCTCAGCCTCCATTGGGCTAAAGCCTCCTTCTGGTCCAACCGCAATCAGCAGTGCTTTGGCGTCACGCAGTTTCTCGTGCGCTTGGCGTAAAGATTGTTCGGTCTCTTTTTCCCAACAGAGCAATTGGGCGGCTTCCGGCCGGGCATGGGCCAGCAAATCTTCGAACCGCATCAGCGGCAAAACCTCCGGAACCTGCACCCGGCCGCACTGTTTGGTCGCGCTCAGCGCGATCTTCCGCCAGCGCGCCGTGCGCGCGGCGATTTTTCTTTCATCGAGCCTCGGCACCGCGTGGGCCGACATGAATGGAACAATCGCCTGGACGCCAAGCTCGGTGGCCTTTTCCACCACGAAGTCGATCTTTTCTCCTTTAGTTAATCCCACCGCCAAGGTCAAATGCAGCGGCGACTCCCGCTGCGCTTGGTAGGATCTGATAATTTCGACTTCACCCTGCGCGCCAGCGACGCAACGAATCACCGCTTCATGCTCCCAGCCGCAATCGTCGAAAACCGTGATCAAGTCACCGGGTGCGAGACGTAAAACCTTGCGCAAATGATCCAACTCCGGGCCATCGATTTTGCCGAATTGCCCGTGAATTTGTTTTTGCGGCAAAAAAAAGCGCGCCATGAAAACTACTTTCTCTGGAGCAGCAGGGTCGCCCACTCGCCGCCGCGTTTTTGCCGCACCACGCGAAACTGTTCGTGAAAGCGCCGAATCATCTCGTCAGCGTTGTGCGACAAAATTCCCGAAAGGATAAGAAAACCTTTTGCCCCGACTTTTTTTTCCAACGCCCCGGCAAGATCTATAATCGTCTGCGCGGTCAGATTTGCCACCACCACGGGAAACTTGCGGCGAATAGCGCCGAGCTTGGCGCCTGACAAACGGACTTTCTTGAGTGCGTCGTTGGCGCGCAAATTTTCCCGGGCAACTGCCAGCGCCACGGCATCGTTATCGATGGCCCAAACTTGCTTGGCGCCCAACTTGACCATGACGATGGCGAGAATCCCAGCACCCGTGCCGACGTCGAGGGCGGTGAACTCGCGGCCGCCCAGCGCAGCGGCAACCTGCTCGAGAAATTCCATGCAGCCGCGGGTGGTGGCGTGAGTGCCGGTGCCGAACGCTAAACCGGGTTCGATGGTGATGACTTGACGCGAGCGAAATTTTGCCGGCGTCAGCCATGGCGGTGTCACCCAAAAGAATTTGCCGACGCGGCGCGGCTTAATCAAGCGGCGCCACGAGTCATGCCAGTTTTCACTCATGATAACGCGCCACTTGACCTGCGGTCGGGCGCGCGGGTGATCGAGCATCTCAAGGTCGCGCAGGAATCGGCCGACTTTCTGTTTGAGCGCCGCATCGTTTGGCGAACCGCGAAAATAGGCTTCCAATCCGCGCCGCTTCAGGACCACGCCGGGCGCGCCTTGGTCGGCGAGAAAGCTCGCCACCGCGTCGATTTTCGCCGCGCCGATTTCGAGCGAGAGATGGAGCCAGGAGTCTTGCACAAGGTCTTATGCCACAGCACCGTCAGCCGTTCAATTGTCCCGATCAATCGTGCCGCTGACTTTCCCCGGCCATCTTGTGAAAAGCGCCGCTTCCAGATATTGAAAATGAACTACCCCGCGGCAAGCAGCGGGGTGTCGACCCACTGAGATTGAACGCAGATAAAAGGAGTCACTCATGAAACTCGCCACGACAAAAGCGCACGGCGTCGCGATCGTTAGCAATGATAAGTTGATCCTGCTCGGCGATGCGCTTCCTAAGGGCTCGACCATGCTCGATGTGATTGTCCAGTACGACGCCATCAGAGGCAAGCTAGATAATCTTGCCGGCAATGGCGCGGGCGCCAAAATCGATGCCAAGTCGCTCAAGGGGCCGGTGGAAAATCCCTCGAAAATTTGGGCCGCCGCTGGCAACTACAAGCGCGGCACAGAAGGATTGGGCGACGCCCGCGGCCGCGGCCACGCGTCAAAGACCTCGCCCGAAGAATTGCTCGAAAATATTTTTCTAAAGCCGCCGTCATCGATCGCCGGCCCGGACGATAACATTATCATTCCCAAGAACGCCGAATCGATTTTTCCCGAGCTGGAGCTCTGCGTCGTGATCGGCAAGAAAGCCCGTAACGTGACCAAAGCGCAAGCCATGGATGCAGTCTTCGGCTATACGATCATGCTCGATGTCACCGCGCGCGGCTACGGACTCAGCAAAAATCTTTCCGGCACGCGCAACGTGCGCAAAGGATTTGAAACCTTCGCTCCGATCGGGCCGTGGATCACGACCAAGGATGAGATCGCCGACCCCCATAATCTGTGGATGAAGCTTTGGATCAACGGCGAGTTGAAACAATCCGCCAAAACCGACGCGATGATCAACGATATCCCGACACTGATCAGCTTCCTCTCGGAAGTGACGACCTTGTATCCCGGCGATTTAATCACCACCGGCAACCCCGATTCACCGGAGTTCCAAGAGAAATTGCAGCCGGGCGACGTTTTGAAATCCGAAATCGAAGGCATCGGCGCCATGCTTCAAGGCGTCGCCAAAGAAAGTTAGCAGGTTGCTAAAAAAAGGCAAAGAATGCTTCGACGAGCTCAGCATGAACGGATATGTCTCAGCGAATTCAATCTTATCTCCGTTCGTCCTGAGCCTGTCGAAGGACTCCGAAAGAGCATTTCAGCCCCCTGTTAGACAAACATCCAGGTTGCAATGACATGATACGTATCGCGCCCTTCCGCGGAGTCTTCTACAATCAGAAAAAGTTCCGAGACCTGAACAAAGTCATCGCGCCGCCCTACGATGTCATCTCAAAAGATGAGCAAGACAAGCTCTACAAGAAGTCGCCCTATAATTTCGTCCGCCTCGACTTAAATCAAGACGCTGATTCCTACAACGCGGTCGCGCAGTTGCTCGGCGAGTGGCAGAGCCAGGGCGTTCTCGAACGCGATGAAACGCCGGCAATCTACTTTCTGGCGCATCGCTTTAAGCTAAAAAGCGGCGAGCAGAAACTGCGCAAGGGCTTCTTCGCCCTCACCGAGCTGCAAGACCCGGCCACCGGCGACATCCGCCCCCACGAGAACACACTCGATGCGCCGAAGGAAGATCGCTTAAAACTCATGCTCGCATGCCACGCGCAGCTGAGCCCGATCTTCACGCTCTACGCTGATCCGAAGCAGAGCATTGATCGCATGCTCACGGTTGCCCTCGAAGGAGTGGCGCCGTTGGTCGAATTTGAGCTCGATAACGGCGAAGCATGCAAACTCTGGCGCATCACCGACCCGCTAATCATCGAAAGAGTGCAGCGGGAAATGAAAGAGCAAACCCTGCTCATCGCCGACGGCCATCATCGCTACGAAGCGACCTTAAAATACCGCGACCAAATCCGCCGCGAGCGCGGTCAGTGGACCGGCAACGAGGCCTTCAACTACATCCTGGCCTACTTCGCCAACATGAATGATGACAACGTCGTGATTTTGCCGACGCACCGGCTGGTGCGCGGTTTCACGCACAAGCCATTTTTAGAATTGGAAGAAGCGCTGCAGAGTTTTTTTTACGTCGAACAACATCCCAAGACGCCGGAAGGCAAGAGCTCTTTTCTAAAAGCGCTCAAGACCGCCGCGAAAAAACATCGGGTTATCGGCGCCAGCTTCAAGCGCGACCCGCGCTATCTGATCCTGCGGCTAAAGCGCAAGCGCATCATGCAGCGCTTGGCCAAAGATCTGAGCGCGCCGCTCAGAGACCTCGACGTGAGCGCGCTGCATTTGCTGGTGCTCGAACATATTCTCGGCATGTCGCCCGAGCAGCAGGTCAGCGGTGAAACCATCCGCTACTCACAGGACGAAGAAGCCGTGCTGCAATCTTTAGAAAAGGAAGATTATCAGGCCGCATTTATTCTGGCCGCGACCAAAAAAGAAGAAATTCAAGCGATCGTCGCCAGCGGCGAGAAAATGCCGCAAAAGTCGACCTACTTTTATCCCAAGCTAAGCTCAGGCCTGATCGTCAACAAGATCGGTCCGGAAGAGACAATCGGATCGGATACGGAGGCGCACTAACCACGCGCAAGCGAGTCCATGGATGTTGTCGATTCCGTCAATGGAGTTCCGATTCGCCTTACGGAAGAACGGTGGAGGCACATTGTTGATAACAAGCCCTACATGAGCGCATACTATGAAAATGTCATATCGACGATCGAGAACCCAACGCGGGTTATACGAGGATATACTGGCGCGTTGGTTGCAATCTCTTCCGTTGGGAGGAGACGCTACCTAAACGTGGTATACCGCGAGATCTCACGGGACGATGGGTTTATCATCACAGCTTTTGTTTCGACAAAGCTTAACAAAGGAACCCTGACATGGCCAAAAGTGCGATCCTAGAAAAAAAGAGCATGTCCCATCTTCTCAAGGCTGTTTCTCACCTCGTGCAGTTGCCAAAAACTCACATGTGGTTGGATTACGACGAAGAAGCCGACGTTCTTTACGTGCACTTTGAGGATCAACCAAGTTCGACTCGTAGCCAAATGCGAGATGATGGGGTTATCTTGGACTACAAAGGCCGGCGCCTAGTCGGTGTGACGATCTTAGAAGCGTCTCAGAGATAGTAATAGAAAACTTTTCACATGCGTTGCCGGATGTGTCACTCGGACATGGAAGAAAAGTCGATTACCGTGGACTTGCGAATCGGCGATAAATTATACGTTGTCGAGGAAGTCCCGGCG
>CAYZJE010000226.1:0-13760 GCA_964478485.1 uncultured Syntrophobacter sp.
CAGAGTGTACTGCGTTGGGGGGGGGGGGGTGCCAAGGGGGCGGCTGCGGGCCAAAAATGACGTGGGGTGGTGCGGGGCGGGTGAATGTAGGGGCAGGTTTGAAACCTGCCCGGACCGGAATTCCCCGCACCGCTACCCCGCGGGCGGGTTTCAAACCCGCCCCTACGCGGGAATGGGATTCGATTGCGAGGAACGTCGATTACGCTTATTGATTGGGGCAGTGAACAAAGAAACGACAAGACCGATTCGGCGTTCGATTCGCCTGCGCAACTACGACTACGCGCAGGTTGGCGCGTATTTCGTTACGATCGTGACGAGAGATCGCGCGTGTTTGTTCGGTGAAATCGTCGACGGCGAAATGAAGACGAACGAATTTGGTCGCATTGTTCAAACGGTGTGGAACGAATTGCCGCAACATTATCCCGGTATCGAATGCGATACATTCGTGGCCATGCCGAACCATGTTCACGGCATCATCGTGTTGGCAGAGGATGGCGACGACGTGAACGAGGTAGGGGCAGGTTTGAAACCTGCCCGGGGAGGAATGGGACACACCACCACCCCACGGGCGGGTTTTAAACCCGCCCCTACACGGAATCGGTTGCCGGAAATTATTCGGGCGTTTAAAACGTTTTCTGCGCGCCGCGTTAACGAAGTTCGCAATACGCCTGGCGTGCCGGTCTGGCAGCGTAATTATTACGAACATGTCGTTCGCGGTGAAAATGAATTGAAGCGCATCCGCGAATACATCGCGAACAATCCGTTGCAGTGGGAGATGGATCGGGAGAATCCGAATCGCATCGAAATTAAATCGGTCGCGCAAATTGAACCGTGGGAAGTCTGATCGCAATGCAACGTAGGGGCAGGTTTTAAACCTGCCCGGGCCGGGACACCCCGCACCACCGCGCCACGGGCGGGTTTTAAACCCGCCCCTACGCAGATACCGTTCCCGGACGCACTCTGTCACTACTCCATGAGCGTCTTCACGCGCGCCACTGCTTCAGGCGTCTGCACTATGACCTGTTTGGCTAACGCTTGGAGCTCTTCGCCCGGGGTGGGAGTGATGTCGAGGTTCTTTCGCTTCGCTTCCGCCAACAGTTCGGGATCGCTCAGGGTTTTGAGGAACGCTTCGCGCAGGAGTTTGACTCTGGCGGGCGGCACGCCTGGGGGCGCGACGAAGGGGCGGCCGAAGTCACTGGCGGCGAATACCAACGGCAACAAGCGGCGTTCGGAATCGGGAGTTTTATGTTCGTTCATCAACTCATAGATGGTTGGCGCGTCGGCGATGCGTGGGTCGCGGGTATTTCCAGTCTGCATCAATATGCGCGCGAACCCGGTCCGACGCCAGGTGTGGTAAGGCTCGCGCGTATGATAGGCTTGAATGGTGAGCGCACGGCACTGAAGCTCACCCCGTTCCACCGCCAGATCGATTTCGGCTCCACCCTTGTAGCCGGAAATGATAGTAAATTTTGTCCCGAGGACTTCCTCCAACAGTTTTGGCATATAAGTTCCTGAGGTGCCGGGGCCGGTGGAGCCGCATTTCGGCGGCTCCTTCGCCTTTCGTACGTCCGCCAGAGTTTTGTAAGGCAGGTCAGCGCGCATGTAGAGCAAACTCTCCGACCTGTCCGAGCTGCCGAGCCAGTTGAACCTTGCCCAGTCGTACTTGACCTCGGGCTGTTTGAGCAACTGGTTGAAGTACATTGACGGCTGTAACGCGCCGATCACCGAGCCATCGCTTTTGGCGAGGCCATAAACATAGTTGGTGCCGATAAGCGATCCCGCGCCGGCCATATTCTGCACGATCAGGTTAGGGTTACCCGGAACATGTTTGCCCATGAACTGGGCTACGAGCCGGGCGTAAATATCATAAGCGCTGCCGGTGCTGGAGGAGCTGATGACCGTTATTGTTTTGCTTTGGTAAAATGAACTTTGCGCCCAGAGTTCCGCGCAGGGCGTCGCCAAAAAGAAAAATATCAGTAGAGTGGCCATAGTCGTTCCGGTTTCAAGTTAGTCCGTAAAGCCGTTTTGGATTCTCACACATGATCTTCTCGACCAATCCCGGCGACAAATCCTCGCGCGTTTGCATCGTCTGTACCAGCGCCTTTTCTTCCGCTGGATCGTTGTGGCCGTAGTCGGTGCGCGGATCAAAAGTTGTTACTGCAGCTCGTCATCTCGTGGTTAGCTCAAGCGTGCCCTTATCGTAATCCAAGCACACCAGAAAATTTTGAAGAAAAGACGCACCCAGTAGTCCTTCAGCCGGCAGAGCCGCAGGTAGAGAGATTGAAATCACTTGGACTTTTGTCGCAATGCAACGGGCTCCGGTGGTCACCTTGTCCACTTGACCTATGGGAGCCTCGGTTCGTTCGGATGCTGTGACAAGCGACCGCGTACGAACGGGGGCGATGCCTAATTGATTGAAAACATCGGGACGCACTGTGATATAGCTCGCCGCCGTGTCGACGATCATTGGCAGGTAGACCGATCTTCCCTGGTTCTCAATGAGCACAGAGACGACGAAGAGTCTGAAATCCCTGAATACTCTTTGATTAAATGGGATCGAGAGTTTCACTGAAATGAAAGCTAGAGGGCGAAAGCGGTATCGGGCGATGCGAGGACGCCGCTGAACAAGAAAGATAGCTTCTTGCTCTTATGTGTGCCTATTGCCTCGACAATATCTTGCCGTTTCTTGCTCGCCTTGAGCACCACGCCCTTAAACGGCGCGCCGTCTTTGGTCGCAGTCACCTCAATTAATAGCCATTGATTAGGGAAGTTGCGCTCGATGGTTTTGATCGTAAGTGATTTCATAAAATCTTCCGCTAGTTTCTTTAGAAGCTATACCCGTCGAGAGATGCTGTCAAATCTGTGCGTCAGGGACGATCTTGCCTCCGGATCGGGCTAACGACGCGTCTTTGGTTGATCGCGCAATCGGTGAGTGAACCTGGATTGCGCTTTGCTCCATGCTGGCTACCCAGCAACGTGAACGGTTAATCCCATTTTTGTATTCTATTCTTGCTTCCTTGACCCTTTCTTATCTCAGCGCTTATAATGCGGGGCACGATGACGAATACATTCCAACAGTTGAATCGCATACGCGAGCTAGTGCGAGAAGAAGATTTGCCGACATTGAGGCCCACCCTTATCAGCTACGATCCCGACGGCGATATCCTCTACGTCACGTTCGGTCAACCGATCGCATCTACTGGCTATCAACTTTCCGACCAGATATTGCTGCGGGTCGATCCCAAAACCCAGACGGCTTCCGGACTGACGATTTTCAATTATTCTCATCACGCCGCCGCCTCGCGGGAGATCCCAATATTCCAAATCGAAGAGTACGCCGAGGTTAAACCCTTGCTACTGCGCATTCTTGCCTCCGCTCCAATAAATCAATTTCTCAGTGTTGACGCAGGTCCACACGGCATAAGCGCGACGCTTCTCAGTCCGTCTTTGCAACAGGCAATGGCTGGCTAAATCGCCGAGTCATATCGCCAGACTCAAACGCGTGAAAACGGGAATCCAGGGAGGGCGGGTTTAAAACCCGCCCCTACGCCAGATTCTTTGGATGTCCGCCGGAGTCTATAGTACGCAAAGTCCAAGGGCCGGGGTGACGGTGAGGCAGCCGTTCTTTCGAGCAAATGAAAGCGGCGGGGTTGGTCCGTGCGCAAAAAAAGGGTCGATCGCGTCGGAAACGCAAGGTGCGTAAGCAAGGGAAGAACGGGTCGCGTCATGAAAAGTGGCGACCGGCTGGTCGCCCCTACGAAAATAGGCGACGCATTATGAAATGTGAAAGGGGCAGGTTTGAAACCTGCCCAAACCGGATTCCCCGGCACCACTTCTGCTAATTTTGACTCTTCAACTTCTTTATCAAGTCGCCTAAGCTCACAAACTCCACGGATACTTCACCAAAGGACCGCGCGAATCCCCGCTCGACATCATTGGCGACGACGAAGTTATTGCCGCGCGGGTAGGCGCGGCGCATCGCTAGAAGTCCGGCCGGATTGAAGTCGGCTGCTGACCACTTGCATTCGATCGTTAGCGGCGCTTGGCGTCCGCGAACCAGAACGAAGTCGACCTCGTGGCCGCGTTTGTCGCGCCAGTACCGGACATCGCGTGTTTGCAGCTGCGCCTGAGTTTCATTCAAGACGAAGTGTTCCCATAAAAGACCGCGATCCTCGCTCCGCAGTTCATGCCAGCCTCGCTGGTGGCAGATGACCCCGGTGTCGAAGCCGTAGACTTTCGGCGCGGTAATGATTTCCGTGGAACGATGAGTGCTGAACGGTCGTATGACATGGACGACATAGGTTGCCTCCAAGACGGCGAGATAGTTGGTAACGGTCGCCCGGCTGATTTCACAGGGCCGGCTGAACCGCGTGGCTTCGAAGATACCGCCGCTCTGCGCCATCAACAGCTCGGCGAATTTTTGGAATGAATGCCTGCGCTCCAGGCGAAACAGCTCCTGGATATCCTTGGCCCAGTAGGCGTCGATCCACTCTTGAAACTCTCGCTCAGGAAATGTTTCGGCGAGGAAAAACGGTGGCAGGCCGCCTTGAATAAATCGATGGTGCAGATCCATTCTGCCGAAGTCTTTGAGATCTTCGGCGATCATCGGCGTAAGCCACAGCTCTTCCTTGCGGCCAACAAGGGTATCGCGAAATTTTTTTGACGCGCCTAAAGTTGAAGAGCCGGTTGCCAAGACTCGGATATTTGGATAGTGATCCGCAGCGATCTTTAGAATCTCCGAAGGATGATCGAGACGGTGAATTTCATCCAATACAATCCTCTTGCCCCGAACGCTTTTGAGAAAGCTCTCCGGGTCTTCGAGCATTCGGCGGGCTCGCGGCAGCTCGCAGTCGAAATACTCAACGTCAGCGAGACTCTGCGAGAGCATGGTCTTGCCGGCACGGCGAACACCGGAAAGCCATAATACCGAGCGGCGCTTCCAGGCGCTCTCGATTGCTCTGGTCCAGAAATGGCGTGTTACCATGTGCAGGCAGTTTAGCGTTTGGTAGCACTATATGCAAATAGCTTAGCGTTTAGTTCCGAACGGAGCGGATGCGGCGCACGCTGCATGCGGACTACGCCCTTTCCATCATTCCCGTGAAAATGGGAATCTGGGGAGGGCGGGTTTAAAACCCGCCCCTACGTGTTCGGAATGCCGTGCGGGTTTCAAATACCGTAAAACTTCTTTGGGTTCGCGCACATGATTTTCTCAACTAATCCCGGCGCCAAATCCTCTCGTGTTTGCATCGTTTGCACCAGCGCTTTCTCTTCCGCCGGGTCGTTGTGGCCGTAGTCGGAGCCGATCAGTAAATTATCTTCTCCGATATATTCGGCCAAGTACGGGATGTCTTCGTCGGCTTCGCAGGCGACGTAGATACGGTAGTCGCGGAACAGATTTTTGCAGGAAGCGTGTTTCCAGCGCGCGTTGGGAAAGCTCGGACGTGGGCGGGCGGAGCGTTTTAGGTGATGATAGAGAAACGGCACCCAGCTCGCTGAGACTTCCAAGAAGCCAAATTTCAAATTGGGAAACTTTTCCGGAATCTCGCTGGCAACGAGATCGCGGAAACCAATAACCGGCGGCAGGTGGGAGCTGGCGAAAGTGCCGTTCAATTCCAGATCGAAGAAGTCGAGCAGGTGACGGCAGCTTTGTCCGGTGTGGACACAGATGGGTAGACCAAGCTTTTCGGCTTCGGCGTAGATCGGCATGAAGTGCGGGTTATTCAAAGTCAACGAGCCGACGATGCCGCTGAAGAAAATACCCGCGGCGCCGTGCTGTTTGGCTTCGTGCATCTGCTTAATCGACTCTTCTACTGAATGGAGAGGCAGGACCGCGACCCAACGCAGCCGGCCAACCGACTTGGCGTAAACTTGCGCTAGAAATTTGTTGTAAGCGCCGCACAGCGCGACTTCTAAATCTACGTCGTCTGTGAGGTGAATCAGAAACAGCGTGGGATAGATAACTTGGGTTTCGACGCCGGCATTGTCCATATCGGCGAGCCGAGCGGCGACATCGGTGATTTCACGACAACCAAGACTGATATCGGTTCGATTTGCTTCCCGCTTTGACGCCGTTGGCGTGATGATGCGAAAGCCGCCTCTGCCCGACGCTTTCGGAAAGATGTTGCCATCGATCAGCCACAGGACGTTGAAGTCGCGATAGAGCGTGTCGTCAGGCGCTGAGACCATCACCGGCCGGCGGTGGTACATGCTTGGGTCGAAATGCTTCCACATGCTCTCCGACTCGGCGATGTGGGTGTCGGCGTCAATGATACCTGGCATGGAGCCTCCTAAAGATCGTTCGGCGATCGGACGTTGGCCGCACCCTTCGACGGGCTCAGGGCGATCGGGAAGCAAAGGGCGCAAAAAAGATCTTGGACAAATGTGGCTTAACATTGGCCTGTGAGCAGTGTCAATGTCGCCTTGATATGCCGTGATTTGCATTGACAGGGCTTGAGGGCCCGTGGTTAAAGTTGGCCGTAATCGTCTTTGCAGGAGCCAATCATGATGAACCTGGATGCTATGCCGATCTGCGCATCGCCTTCATGGAGTTCGGCGCCGAGTGTCTTTTCTACATGGTGGGGCGGGTCGATCACTGGATTCCCGTTTTCATGGGAATGACGGAATTAAAAGGCAACTCTCCGTGAATTGATGAGGTGCAATATGTTGTACATAGCTAAGACAGTTCGGCTGATAGTGCTACTTCCTGGCATTTGGATCCTATTCAGTCCAGTTCAATCGACGGCCCAGACCCACGTCAAGATCGGTATCGTCAGCCCGACCTTCGGTCATGCGCCGTTCTATGTCGCCCGCGCCAAGGGATTTTACCAAGCGGAAGGACTCGTCGGCGAGGTAATCGTCATGAACCGCGACGATCTGATCTTGCAGTCCTTGGTCTCCGACTCGATCCAGTTCGGCAATGCCACGCCTAGCGCCGTGTTTCTTGCCCGCGACCAGGGATTGACCGATCTCAAGATGATCGCCGGATCGTTCAACGGCACGACCTATTCGATTTTGGCATTGGCGAAATTCAAAACTCTCGAATCTCTCAAGGGTGCCAAGCTTGCGGTATCGAGTCTGCAAGCCGGTTCGACTCAGGTGTTGAAATATATTCTCAAGCAGCGAGGTTTGATCTATCCGCGTGATTATAATCTGATCCGCGCCGGCGGCACGACCTTGCGCTGGGCGGCACTGCAAACCGAGCAGGTGGATGCGGCGATCCTGGCCGAGCCGGTGAGTCAGATCGCCATGGAAAAAGGTTTCGTCAACTTGGGCGACGCCTACAAGCTGGTGCCGGGATTTCAATTGGCCTCGGTGTCGGTGCGCGAAGGCTGGGCGTTGAAAAACAAAGATTTGGTTTTACGCTTCCTGCGCGCGTTCCACAATTCTCTTAAGTGGCTCCATGACAATCGCGCCGAAGCGATGGAGCTGTTGCCCAAGATCACCAACTTGCCCAAACAGTATGTGCAGAGCGCTTGGGAAACCTACACCAAGGCGATCTGGCCCAGAGACGGCAGATCCAATCCCAAGGGTTTGCAGCTGGTCATCGACTTGATGAACGAAGATGGTTTGCTAAAAAAGCCGGTGAAGCCGGAGGATGTGATCGATCATTCTTACTTGCAGGAGATTGGCGCACGGTAGATTTACGATGCGCAAGAATATTGAAATATACAGCGTCTCGCTGGCCGCAAAAAAAATATGGAACATGCTTCGACAAGCTCAGCATGAACGGAATTAGCTCAAACATTTCAATTTGCTCTCCGTTCGTCCTGAGCTTGTCGAAGGACTCCGAGAAGGTTTTTCAGCAACGTGCTAGTCTTTGCGCGTCATTAACAAGTTACCAGGAGGTTCTTCTATGTTGGGTGGTCACGCGGTCGCTCAGTGTCTTGGCAACGAGGGCGTGAAGCATGTATTCAGTGTGCCGGGGGAAAGCTATATCGCTGTCGTTGACGGCTTAGTTAATCATCCTGAGATCAAGCTCATCACCAATCGCCAAGAAGGTTGCGCGGCATTCATGGCGGAGGGCTACGCCAAGGCGACCCGCCAGGTCGGCGTCTGTATCGTCACGCGCGGGCCCGGGGCGACCAACGCGAGCATCGCCATTCACAGCGCCAAGTATGATTCCGTGCCGCTAGTTCTTCTTGTGGGTCAGGTCGCTCGCGGCGCGCGTGGGCGGGAGGCCGGCCAAGAAATCGACTATACGCATTTTTTCGGCACCATCGCGAAGTGGGTCATCGAGATCAACGATCCAAAACAAATTCCACGGATCATGACCCGGGCGTTTCATCTGGCGCGTTCGGGACGACCAGGGCCGGTGGTGGTGTCGCTGCCGCGCGACGTGATCGAGGAGAATGCCGACATCGCGATGATCGATCCCTATCAAGTGGTGCGACCCAGTCCCGACCCGGCGGCAATCGATGGCTTGATCGGGCGCATCAACAGTGCGCACAAGCCGGTCTTGCTCGTCGGCTCCGGGACGCAGTACGCCGGCGCGTGGCAAGAGGTGATCGACTTCGCGGAAAAGTTCCATTTGCCCGTCCTTACTTCTTACAAGCGCCACGATGCCTTTCCCAACAGTCACCCGAATTACGCCGGCACTCTCGCCAACGCCAATCGCGACACCCGGGCGCTGGCGTCAGAAGAAACTGATTTGCTGGTGGTGCTCGGCAGCCGGCTTAATCAGCCAACCACGGGCGGTTTTTCTTTTCCCAAACCCGGGCAAGCTTACGTTCAAATCGACGTCGACGAACATTACATCGGTCAGAATTCGCGCCCTGAGATTGGCATCGTCGCCGACGCCAAGCAGGCGCTGCTGGCGGCGCTCAAACATGCCGGGCCGCGGCCCAACGAAAGCCGCGCGTCGTGGATCGCCGAGTTGCACGCCAAACAATTGGACTACGCGACGCCGAAAGAACGACCGACCGGGCGGGTCTCCATGGAACGGGTCATGAAGGATTTGAAATCGGCTTTGCCGGCAAACGCGATCACGACGACCGACGCCGGCAGCTTCGGCCAGTGGCACCAGCGCTACTTAGAGTTCGACTATCCGAATTCTTACATCACGCCGACCCTCGGCTGCATGGGACCGGGGGTGCCATACGCCGTCGGCGCCAAGCTGGCTTATCCTAATCGCGTGGTGGTTGCACACGCCGGCGACGGCGGCTTTCTCATGACCGGACAAGAGTTGGCGACGGCAAAACAATACGGCGTCAACATCATCGCCATCGTTTACAACAACCAGGGTTACAACACGATCCGCATGCACCAGGAAGCGCAGTATCCGGGGCGGCAGTACGGCATCGCCCTAGAGAATCCCGACTTCGCCGCGCTCGGCGAAGCCTACGGCGCCCTCGGTCTCAAGGTTAGCCGTGACGAAGAATTCCTGCCGGCGTTCAAGCGAGCGCTGGCCGCCGACCGCTCGGCGCTGATCGAAGTGGAGACCGATTACGAATTCGTCACGCCGACCGCGAGGCTGTCGGAAATGGGCGGAAAAAAACTGGCGGGGGATTAGCCGCACCCTTCGACGGGCTCAGGGCGATCGGGACGCAAAGTGCGCAGCCGAAGCGGAGAAGAATTTTAACCACAAAGGGCACATAGAAGAAGATTCGGATTCGGAATATTAGCCGCAAAGGGCGCAAAGGGCGCAAAAAATTCCGAACCGTAGGGGCGGGTTTGAAACCCGCCCTCGGACTCGGGCGGGACGAGCTGCGATTAGCACGGAAATTATTCAACCCGAGGAGATTGAACCGCGCTAAACCATAGCATGCTAGACAAGAAACCCGACTTGCCAAAAAGGAGGATTGAGAAATGAAGATCATTGGACTGATCGCCTTGGTTCTTGCACTTCTGCCATTTGAGACGGGAGCGCAAACCAAGAAGCCGGCGTCCATCGCTGAGCTGGCGCCCTATCTTGGCGCGGATCGGGAGCAGTTGCTTTACGCCGGCGCGAAAGCTGAAGGCAAAGTAGTTTGGTACACCTCGCTGGCGGGCGGATCGTATAAGGCGCTCGCCGATTCTTTTGAGAAAAAATATCCCGGAGTGAAGGTCGAGGCGTTCCGCGCTTCTGGGAGTGAATTGACCGTCAAACTGGAGGAGGAGACCAAGGCCCGGCGCTACATTGCCGACACTATCGAAACCACCGAGGGCAACCTAATGTTCATGCGCGACGGCAAGTTGCTCAGACCGTACAATTCGCTCCATCTCAAATCCTATCCGGATGATGCCAAAGAGCCGGCTGAAAAAGGGCTCTACCATTGGGCGCTCGCCCGGGAGTCTTATGTGGGTTTTATGTTCAACAAATCTCTTGTCCCAAAGGGATTTGTCGCGAAAGGATTCGAAGCTCTCTTGACCCCGGAGTTAAAGGGTAGAATGGGCATTAGTATCGGTGAGACCAGCGGCAAGATCATTGGCGCCATGATCCGCACCAAAGGCGAAGAGTTCGTCAAAAAATTGAAGGCTCAGGAGATCAAGCTCTACTCCATCGACGCGCCGGCTCTGGTCAATGTCATCGCATCGGGAGAGATCATCGCATCGCCGGCGATTTTTCAAACCCATACGTTGCTCGCGGCTTCGAAAGGCGCGCCGCTGGAATGGGCGCCGATGGAATTAGTTCCCACCAACGTGGGCAGCGCCGCGATCGCAGCCAATCCGCCTCATCCTCATGGAGCGCTGCTGATGGCGGACTTTCTCTTGAGTCCGGACGGACAGGCCGTGCTCGAAAAATATTATTACGGCAGCGCGACCAAGGACCAAGGATTCAAAAAGTGGCGGCCTGAGCGGGGATTGACAACCGACAACTACGAAAAGGATCTGCTTCGTTGGGAAAAACTACTGAAGGACATGACGCGAAAATGAACTAGCAGAATGGAGTAATGGAGTGCTGGAGTGTTGGAGTGTTGGGTTGCGGAAAACATCACTCCATTACTCCAGGCGTTTTAATGTGTCTCTCGGGGACGGTGGAAATCCCTCCCCTTCAGGCGCAGTCATAATCCGTCCTGCCGGCCCTTCGACATTGCTCAGGATAAATGCCAACCGGCATCCAGGTGACGATCTGCTCTTTCAAAATCGGCCGATCCGTACTAAGAAATTGAGTTAATATCCATTGGCAAGGAGAGTTTAGCAGTGAGAATTATCGATGCGGACACACATATCGATGAGACCGAAGCGACTTGGGAGTCTATAGCAGGCAGTGATCTAGCTTATAAACCGTCCACTGCTTATCCAAGTAATCCCGATCCCAAGCTGCCGCCGGCGCGTTACTGGGTGATCGATGGCCGACGGCAAATCCGATTCATTCGGAGCGACAAGGATTCCGGCACGACCGTGGAGACGCGGGAGCTGCTCGATATCGACGCGCGGCTCAAGCATATGGACGAGCTCGGCACGGATGTTCAGGTCATTTACCCAACCTTGTTCTTGATGGAAGCAACCGATAAACCCGAGATCAACACGGCGATGCGCCGCAGTTACAATCGCTGGTTGGGCGAGCGCTGCATGCATTCGGGCGGCAGGCTGCGTTGGGTGTGCATGCCGCCGCTGCAGAACATGCAGGCAACAGTGGAAGAGCTTACCTGGTCCAAGGAGCACGGCGCTTGCGGCGTGCTCAAAAAAGGCGATCGCGAAGCGGGCAAGTATCCGGCCGATCCGTATTTCGAGCAGTTGTATGCCGAAGCGGAAAAGCTCGATTTGCCGATCTGCATTCACACCGGTTCCGGTATCCCCGATTTTTCGCCGGCGCGGGAATTTTCCCACGGTCAGTTCATGCGCACCAAGGGCGCCGCGATCAACGGCGTGCTCGGTCTGATTGTCCACAAGGTTCCCGAAAGGTATCCGAAACTGCGCATCGGCTGCATCGAGGCCGGTTCCATGTGGGCGCCGTTCGTCGCCTACGATCTGCGTCGCCAGCAGCTCAGACAGCAGGGACGGGAGACCGTCGGTGTGCTTGGCATTCCCGAGCTCAAGCTTCCACCGAACGTGTTTAAGGACAACCGCGTCTATGTCACCTGCCAAGTCGACGAAGACTTACCGTATATTATTAAAACCGTCGGCGAAGATAATTTGATGGTCGGATCCGACTACACGCACCGCGATCCGTCGATGGAACTGGAGTTCCGAAAAGTCTTGCAAGAGCGCGCTGACCAGGGCGAGATCCCGCAAGAGGCGATCCACAAAATTCTCTACGACAATCCGAAGGCGTTTTATGCGCTGTAAGAGCCGGGTGGTAGTGGCCCAATTTGGGATCAACGACGCGTCAATTTTTGTGAAACTGAACCACTACCTCACCGGGAATCGTTTTGACAGGATTATCGGCCATCGTTTATAGTGACGACAAATCTACCAGGAAGGGGACACTAAATGATTGTGCTCAGTCCGGAAGGAAGGGCGCAGACTTCGGCGGTGAAGGTAGCTGGCTTGCCGCAATTCACCGATCTGCGCGGCAAGGTGGTTGGCGTGCTCGACAACAGTAAGCCGAACGCCGACAAGCTGGCGGAGCGCTTCGCCCAATTACTGAAAGAAAAGTACGGCGTCGCGGGCGTGATCACGCGGCGCAAGCTGACGGCCCAGCAGGGGGCGCCGAAACAATTTCTTGACGATTTGGCGGCTCAGACAGATATCGTCCTCTCCGGCCTGGGCGATTGAGGCTCGTGCACGTCGTGGAGTGTCCACGACTCAATCGAGATTCAAAAGCGCGGCCGCTTCGCGGTGACGCTGATTACCCACGCCTTCGATGCGCTGGCGAAGTCAGAGAAGGAAGCCTTCGGCGCGCCGGATCATCCAGTGCTGGTCGTGCAGCATCCGATCGGCACGGTCAAGTTGGAGGAAGTGAACAAGCGCGCCGACGCCGCGTTCGATCAGTTGGTGAGTATTCTACTTGCGCCGGAAGCGGCGCGCGCGAAGGTGGCGTAACTGATTCGTTTCGAGTTTCGAGTTTCGAGTCTCGTGTTGGTTCGGAGATGCGAAGCCCGAGATTTTTTGTTTCAGCTCTTGTCCTCGTTTCGTCATGCCCGCGCACGCGGGCATCCAGGTTTTTCGCCGTAGGGGCGGGTCGCGACCCGCCCTTCCCTGGATTCCCGCTTTCGCGGGAATGACGGATTGGAAGCCAACTTCTAGCTGGCCATTTTTCAAAGGGGTTACTTATGGCGACGGCAGCACTGCAAGCTGAGCGTTTCGAGATACCGGACGACATCTGGGAAGCGCAGGCTTTCTTTGAAGAGAAAGGCTGGTCCGACGGGCTGCCGATGATTCCTCCGACGGAAGAGCGGGTTGCCAAGATGTTGGCGGCGACCAAGCGCAAACCGGACGAAGCCATCGGCGCCGTGCCGCCGCGCTGGGCGCAGGCGACGGTGGAGAAAATCGCCATCAATGCGGTAATGGCTGGCTGCAAACCGGAATACATGCCGACGTTGATCGCCTGCGTCGAAGCGATCACCGATCCCAAGTTAAATCTCTACGCGCTGCAAGCGACCACTGGCGGGCCGGCCGTGATGATCATCATCAATGGTCCGGTGCGCAAGCAACTCAACGTCAACGGCGGCTCCAATGCGTTGGGCGAAGGCTGGCGCGCCAATGCGACGATCGGCCGCTTCGTGCAATTGGTCAAGCGCAACATCGGCGGTTCCTATCCCGGCACGACCTGCAAAGCGACTTTGGGCTGGCCTGGAAAATATTCCATCTGCGTCGGCGAGAACGAAGAAGCGAGTCCTTGGGAGCCGCTCCATGTCGAGCGCGGTTTCAAAGCGGATCAAAGCACGGTGACGGCGATC